>NZ_JBSRQL010000009.1:0-171110 GCF_054083135.1 Stenotrophomonas maltophilia group sp. LNF247 | reverse complement strand
AGGCCGGCGCAATGCCTTCCGGATTGGCCAGGCGGTGCCCACGATCCAGCTTGGCGATCTGCGCCATGTCTTCGTCGGTCAGGCGGATCGCTGCCGCTTCCAGGTTGCTGGCCAGGTTCTCGCGCTTGGTCGAGGACGGAATGACCGAGAAGCCCTGCTGCAGCGCCCAGGCCAGCGCGATCTGCGCCGGAGTGGCCTGGTGGCGGCCGGCAATGGCCTGGATCACCGGATCCTTGGTCACCTCGCCATAGGCCAGGCTCATGTAGGCGGTGACGTGGATGCCGTTATCCTGCAGGAACTTCACCAGCAGGCGGTTCTGCAGGTAGGGATGGATCTCGATCTGGTTGGTGGCGATGGCATCGGCGCCAAGGATCTCGATGGCCTTGCGGGTCTGGGCGATGGTGAAGTTGGAGATGCCGATCGCCTTCGTCAGGCCCTGTGCCTTGGCCTCGGCCAGCGCCGGCAGGTACTCCTCCATCGGCACGTCGACCTTGTCGTTCGGCGACGGCCAGTGGATCAGCGTCAGGTCCACATGATCGGTACGCAGCTTTTCCAGACTGGTATGCAGGCTGGCCAGCAGCGCTTCCCGCTTGAACGCGGTGATCCAGACCTTGGTGGTCAGGTAGATCTCTTCGCGCGGCACGCCGGAATCGGCGATGGCCTGGCCGACCTCGGCTTCATTGCCGTAGATCTGCGCGGTATCGATGGCGCGGTAGCCGGCATCCAGCGCGTTGCGCACCGAGTCGATCACGGTCTGGTCTTTCAGGCGGAAGGTACCGAGACCGAAGGCGGGGACAGTCATGGGGGCTCCAGCAGAGGGGGAGGGAGGCGGGAATATCCACGAAAGGGTAGGCCAGCGGCCGTGTGCATGCCGGCAACGGTGCATTGCATCGACGTGTACGACGGCAGGTGGTGGTGGGTGCGGACCGTTGGTCCGCACTGTTCATGCCGCCACCCATGCAGCGTTGGGAGCTGCCGGCCAGCGGCCGGCACTCCCCCTGTCTGCGCTCCACGGTAGTGCCGGCCGCCGGCCGGCAACCGGATCAATCAGGCCGCGCGCATCAGCGCGTCCTTCGCTGCAGCGGTGGTCGACAGGTCGAACACATCCACCGCGTCGATCAACCGGTTCGCCTGCTGTTCCAGGCTGCGTGCGGCGGCGCTGGCTTCCTCCACCAACGCGGCATTCTGCTGGGTGGTGCCGTCCATCTGGATCACGGTCTGGCTGACCTGTTCGATGCCCGCGCTCTGCTCCTGCGAGGCGGCGGAGATCTCGGCCATGATGTCAGTGACGCGCTGCACCGACGCCACGATCTCGGCCATGGTGTCACCGGCCTCGCGCACGCGCCGTGCACCGTGGCCGACCTGTTCCACCGACGCTTCGATCAACGCCTTGATCTCCTTCGCGGCTGCCGCCGAACGCTGTGCCAGGGTGCGCACTTCGCTGGCAACCACCGCGAAGCCGCGGCCCTGCTCGCCGGCGCGTGCCGCTTCCACCGCGGCGTTCAGCGCCAGGATGTTGGTCTGGAAGGCGATGCCGTCGATCACGCTGATGATCTCGGCGATCTGCCGCGACGAGGTTTCGATGGCACCCATCGTTGCCACCACCTGGCCGACCACGCTGCCGCCGTGAGAGGCAACGGTGTGCGCGCCGATCGCCAGCTGGTTGGCCTGGCGCGCATGCTCGGCGTTCTGGCGCACGGTGGAGGTCAGTTCCTCCATCGATGCCGCCGTCTCTTCCAGGTTGGCGGCCTGCTGTTCGGTACGGCGCGACAGATCGTTGTTGCCGGCGGCGATCTCCGCCGCCGCCGTGTGGATGTTGCCGGAGGCGTGCTTGATGTCGGTGACGATGGTTGCCAGCTGCGTAGCGGTGGTGTTGGCGTCGCCGGCGATACGCGCGAACACGCCCTGGAAATCACCGTGCATGCGCGCGCCGAGGCGGCCATAGGCAATCGCGCGCAGCATGCTGGAGACCTCGCCGAGGTTCAGTTCAGTGGTCTGCATCAATCGGTTCAAGCCGTCGACCATTGCGCGGAAATCATGCTCGAAGCGTGCGCTGTCGCCGCGCTGGCTGAAGTCACCGGCGGCGGCGGCTTCGGCCAGGCGGCGGATCTCGCCGTTGATCATGCCGAGATTGGCCTTGGCCGTATCCAATGCGTTGGTGATCACGGCCTTTTCGCCGGGCAGGCGTTCCATGTCCTGGCTGAGGTCACCGACGGCATAGCGGCCCATGATCGAGATCGCGCGCATCTTCACCTGGATGTGCGCGTCAACCAGCGTGTTGCAGTCGGCCACCATGGTGCCGAACGCGCCCGGGAACGCACTGGCCTCCATGCGATGGCTGATGCTGCCGGCGTCATGCGCCTGCGCCATCGTCGCCTGTGCGTCCAGTACGCCGCGCAGCGTGGACTGCACCGCCTGCATCGCCTGCGCGAGGCGACCGATCTCGTCGCGGCTGCGCACCTGCACCACGTGCTGCAGATCACCGGCGGCCACGGCACGCGCAGCGGCTTCCACCGCCAGCACCGGCTGCACCACCGCGCGCCGCAGCCACCAGGCCAGGCCCATCAGCAGCAACACGGCGGCCAGCACGGTCAGCGCCGCGCACAGCAGCAGGGTCTGCCGGGCCTGCTGCGAACGTGCCGCCAGCGCCGCTTCGGCCACCTGCGTGGCATGCGTACTCAATGCATCCAGAGCGGTCGCCACCGCGCGATCCTTGCCGCGCACCAGGTTGTCGCCGGCGGCCGGATCGTAGCCGGCCGCGGCAAATGCCTGCAGCGCCGCGTGATAGTCCTGCTGCAGCTGCGCGTGCAGGCCAACGAACGCCTGCGCCAGTTCACGCGTGCGCGCGTCCGGGCTGGTCACCAGGCCCTTGGCCAGCCGTTCGACCAGGCGGCCTTCGTTGTCGAAAGCGTCCAGGTGGCGCTGACGCAACGCGTCGTCGTGGCCGCGGAGCAGCACGTTCTTCCATTCCTGCACCTGGCCGCGGAACTCACGCTGCAGGCGTTCGGCGTCGCGGCTGTGCGTGACTTCGGGCGGAACCTCGGTGGACAACTTGAACCAGGCGGAGGCCAGGCCAGCCAGCGCGCACAGCAGGACCACGGCCAAGCCAACAGACACCGCGCCGAGCAGCTTGGACTGCAGGCGCGGAGCACGGACAGACGCATTCATGGGGAAGCACTCTCGGGAAGGGGCATTGCGGTATCGACCCGCCAAGCTCCCGCTGAAGTGCGACATAAATCACATTAGCGTTTCGTTTAGTGATGTGAAGGAACTGTTTCATAGGACAAATGTGTCCGTATGGAACAAATGTGGACCCTGGACAGGGGATATAAATGTAACTATCGTAGTTACATGAAGACCGCGAACCCGCTCTCCGACGCCCTTCACGTGATGGCGCATCTGGTCGGCCAGGACGGCCCGCGCACCTCCGAGCAGCTGGCGTCCTGCCTGCCGACCCATCCGGTGGTGATCCGCCGTCTGCTGGCGCAGCTGCACAGGGCGGGCCTGGTTCGCAGCGCCCGTGGCCATGGCGGTGGCAGCCACCTGGCCCGTGATGCTGCAACGATCACCCTGCATGACATCTATCTGGCTGTGGGCGCACCACCGCTGGTGCAGGTCGGCGCCCGCGACTCCGGCGGTGGCTGCCCGATCCAGCGGCTGGTCAACAGCGCCTTGCTCGATGGGGCGCGCGAAGCGCAGCGCCTGCTCGAAGCGCGGCTGCAGGCGACCACGCTGGACCAGCTTGGCGCCGACTTCGCCCGCCATCTCGCCCATCACCGTTCCCTGGAAGGTCATCATGAATCCTGATGTGCTCATCGTCGGCGGCAGCTATGCCGGCATTGCCGCCGGCCTGATCCTCGCCCGCGCCCGTCGCCCGGTCACCGTCATCGATGCCGGTTCACCGCGCAACCGTTTCGCCGGCCATTCGCACGGCGTGCTGGGGCTGGATGGCATCAGCGGCGCCGAGCTGCTGAAGACCGCGCGACAGCAGCTGCTGGACTACCCCACAGTGCGTTGGGTGCATGCCGAAGCCGTGCAGGCCACCGCCCGCGCCGAAGGCGTGGAAGTGCGTACCGCCGATGGCCAGGTGCTGGCCGCGCGCAAGCTGCTGCTGGCCAGCGGCATCGCCGACCAGTTGCCGGCGTTGCCGGGCCTCGCCGAGCGCTGGGGCAGCACCGTGCTGCACTGCCCGTACTGTCATGGCTATGAAGTGGGTGGTGGTGCCATTGGCCTGCTTGGCGGTCATCCGATGTCCGCCAGCAAGGCGCCGCTGTTCGCCGACTGGGGCAATGTCACGTTCTTCAGCATGGGACTGGACATCACGGATGAGGAACGCGCCGCCATGCAGCAGCGCGGCGTGCAGATCGAGACATCACCCGTGCTGGGCGTGCAGGGCGACCAGCCGACCTGGCTGGAAGTGGAGCTGGCCGACGGCCGCCGAATCGCCCAGCGTGCCTTGTTCGTGCCGGCCGCCCAGGTGATGGCCACGCCATTGGTGCAGCAGCTGGGCTGCACGTTGGTCGAGAGCCCGCTGGGCGTGCTGATCGAGGTCGATGCGATGAAGCAGACCTCGGTGCCGAACGTGTATGCCGCAGGCGATGCGACGACGGTCGGCAACATCACCCTGGCCATGGCCGAAGGCGTGCGCGCGGGCATCGGCGTGCACCACGCGCTGGTGGCCGAAGACAGCATCGCGCGCTGAACGTTGCACAGGTAGAGGCCGACCTTGGTCGGCGCTGTTCCATCCACGCATGGCGTGGATCTACTGCAATCGGGTGCGGTGGGTGCCGGCCTTGGCCGGCACCGCTCCGTTACCCCTTCACGCACAACACCTGGCGCAGGGTGTGCACCACGTCGACCAGGTCCAGCTGCGCGGCCATCACATCGTCGATCGACTTGTACGCGGCCGGTGACTCGTCCAGCACGCCGCTGTCCTTGCGGCATTCCACGTGCGCGGTGGCCTCGCGATGCTGGGCCAGCGTGATCTGCTGGCGCGCGGCGCCACGGCTCATCACCCGGCCGGCACCGTGGCTGCAGCTGTGGAAGCTGTCCGCGTTGCCCTTGCCACGCACGATGTAGCTGCGCGTGCCCATGCTGCCGGGAATGATGCCCAGCTCACCCTCGCGAGCGCTGACGGCCCCCTTCCGGGTCACCAGCAGCTCCTGCCCGTGGTGCGTTTCCTTCTGTACATAGTTGTGGTGGCAGTTCACCGCCATTGCCGCCAGCTGGAACTTCGGCAGCCGGTGGCGCATCTCGGCCAGCACGCGCGACATCATCGCCTCGCGGTTCTGCCGGGCGTAGTCCTGCGCCCACGACACGGCTTCGACGTAGTCATCGAACAGCGGCTCGCCTTCCATGAAGAACGCCAGGTCCTTGTCCGGCAGGTGGAAGCCCAGCACGCGCCGGGCCAGTTCCTCGCGCGCCTTCTCGATGAAGTAGGTACCGATCAGGTTGCCGGTGCCGCGCGAGCCGCTGTGCAGCATCACCCACACCGTATCCGTCTCGTCCAGGCACAGTTCGATGAAGTGGTTGCCGCCGCCCAGCGTACCCAGCTGGCGGTCCAGCTTATCGGTGCGGATCCTGCGGTGCTTGTCCTTGATCTTCTCCAGGCCGTCGGCCAGCCCGGACTGCACCAGCCGCGTGTGGATGCTGTCGGGCATGCGGTGATGCTCGCCGCCGCGCCCGTTGCCGACCGGAATGCTGCGCTCGATGCTGTTGCGCAGCTGCCGCAGGTCGTCGGGCAGGTCGTTGGCGCGCAGCGTGGTGCGCACCGCCGCCATGCCGCAGCCGATGTCAACGCCGACCGCGGCCGGGATGATCGCACCGCGGGTCGGGATCACCGAGCCGACGGTCGCGCCCTTGCCCAGGTGCACGTCCGGCATCACGGCCACCCACGGCCCGACGAACGGGATCGCGGCGATGTTGCGCAGCTGCTCATGCGCCTGCGCTTCCAGCGGCACACCGTTGACCCAGCCCTTGATCGGCGTGGTGCCCTCGACGTGCAGCCATTGATAGTTGTGTTGAGTGTCCATGTCTTCGTGTATGTCCTTGATGGGCCGGCGGCGCGTCCCTGCGCCGCCGCTACCCCCTACCTGATCGTCACCAGCTGCTTCAGCACGCCATCCAGGCCGCCGAACACGGTGAGCGTGTCGATCTTCTCGGTGACCTTCTCCAGTGCCTCCAGCTCCTTCAAGCGCATCAGCACCGGGTTGTCCTCGATCAGCTTTGCGGTGTTGAGCTGTGATCGCGTGGCGTTGGCCTCCTCGCGGCGACGGATCACGCTGGCCTGGGCCTGCTTCTCGGCCAGCACCACGCCGTTGAGGATCTCCTTCATCTCGCCCGGCAGGATCACGTCCTTGATGCCGACGCTGAGCAACCGCACGCCGTGGCCCTCGATTGCCGCCTGCACATGTGAGGCGATCTCGCCGTCCAGCGCCGCCTTGTCACCCAGCAGCTCATCCAGGCTGCGCACGGCAATCGCCTGGCGCAGGCCGAACTGCAGCTGCCGATAGATGAACTCATCGGCATTGCTCAGCGTGCGGTGTGCACGCACCGGGTCGACCACCTGCACGGTCGCGGCCAGGTTCACCCGCAGGGTCACCTTGTCGCGGCTGAGCAGCTCCTGGCCGGACACGTCCAGTGAACGTGCACGCAGTTCCACACGCTCCACCGACACGTTGCCGTTGAAGTTCCAGAACGCGTGCAGGCCGGCATCCAGCGTCTGCCGCAGCGTGCCGTCGATGAACAGCAGGCCCACCGACTCGCTCGGCACGGTGCTGATCACCGCCACACGCGGCAGCACGCCCAACTGGCCCAGGCGCTGCTGCACGTCCGCCGGAATGCGCGGATCGTCACCCAGCGCCATGACGCGTACCTGGGTGTCGACCGAACCGCGCCAGTACAGACGGCGGCTGCCCGGCGGCAGCACTTCATCTATGCGGCCGTTGCGCAGCAACAGACCGACCTCGCTGGCGCCGACGTTGGCCAGCACGAAGTGCGTGTCCAACCGCGCGCCCAGTGCCTCGATCAGGCTGTCCTGGTCGCTGCCGGTGTAGGCCGTGCCCTTCGATGCAGTGTGGATGTCCACGTGTGGGCGGCCGCCGAACAGCGACAGGCGGTGCACGCCCGGCAGCAGGATCTGCTGGAAACGACGGTTGCGATACACCAGGCCGCGCTCGCCGTCGCCGATCACGACCTTGATGGTCCAGAACATGGGAGTCTCTCCTTGTATGGCTCTGGTGGTTCGACCCGTTGCGGATGAATCGCCATGACCCGGGTCGATCAGGTCGTGGCGCGGCCGCCTGCACACCGCGTGCAGGCAGCGGAAGAGGGCGGCCATCGGCGGACGGTCCGCGCGCGGAGCTTTCGGTGCACCGGCAGTGCTGCCATCGTCGTTCCCGGCAGGCAGCACCGGGGCGGAACGTGGCTGGCAGTGGCGGCGGGCCGGGGCCCGGCGTGCGGTCCGTTGCCGTCCACGCCCCGTCCGAAGGCGATGGCGGTGGACGGCGACGATGGCCGCTGGGGCTTGCGCCCCGGGTGTTGCTTCAAGTCATGACGTGACAGGTCATGTGGTTGGAGTGGGAGTCGAACCCACGACAGACGGAATCAGGATCCGTTGCTCTGACCAAGCTGAGCTATCCAGTTGGGGACCGCGCGGAATCGAACCGCGTACCGGCGAACCGGCGCCTGCCTCCAGCAGGCGATCCAGGCGATGGCATGTCCGCGACCTCCGGCATACGCCACGGCAACGCCGCGCGCACCAGCCCGTGGTGGAAACGGGACCGTTGGAGAATCGAGGGTGCAGGCCACCGACATTATCGGCGAGCGATAATGTTTGGGTGCGATGCAGATAATGTCCAGGCGCTGCCGGTCGCGCGAAGTAAATCCTTCGGCGGGGCAGGAAAGGCCTGGGTCAGTGAGCGGCGGGTTGCCGCGCGGGGTGCAGTTCTGGCATCGCGGGTCCTTGTGCCGACGCAAAAAAAACGCCCCCGGGACTTGCGTTCCGAGGGCGTCGTCAGGCCTCGGAGATCGGGGTGGCCGATCTCCGCAGGGCGGATATCAGGCCGTTGTAAGCTGGTCTTCCTTGCCGAACGCGCGCGCCAGCACGTCCATGCGCAGGCATGGCAGCAGTTTGGCGGTGGCGACGGAATGCGCGTTCAAGGGAAGTTTCCAGTGGTTGTTGAAACGAGGTGCGCACGATAAACCACGATTTAGTCGCGCGCAACCAATTTGTTCAATTATTTTCTTCGGTATGCGTGCAATGCCGGCCAGCGGCCGGCACTACCGGCCCTCAGGCTTCCGCGCTGGCGGCATCCAGCTGCGCGACATCCTGCACGCTCAGCGATACGTTGGCTGCTGCCAGCAGATCGTGCAGTTGTTCGACGCTGGTGGCGCTGACGATCGGTGCGGTGATCGACGGCCGTGCGATCTGCCAGGCCAGTGCGATCTGCGCAGCGCTGGCGCCGTGCTTGCTGGCCACGTCATCCAGCGCCTGCAGGATGCGCAGGCCGCGCGGATTCAGATAGCGCTTCACCACCGTTTCGCCACGTGCCGGGCTCTTGGCTGCATCGGCCGGCGTGCGGTACTTGCCGCTGAGGAAGCCACTGGCCAGCGCGTAGTAGCCGATCACGCCGATCTGTTCGCGCTGCACCAGCGGTTCCAGTTCCTTTTCGTAGCCGGCGCGGTCATACAAGTTGTACTCCGGCTGCAGGGTTTCGTAACGCGGCAGTTTGTAGTCGGTGGACACCTTCAGCGCATCGGCCAGGCGCGTAGCGCTGTAGTTGGAGGCGCCGATCGCACGCACCTTGCCGGCTTCGATCAACCGCCCGAACGCGGCCAGGGTCGCTTCCAGCGGCGTCGACTCGTCATCCTCGTGGGCCTGGTACAGGTCGATCACGTCGGTCTGCAGGCGGCGCAGCGAATCCTCGACCGCGGCATTGATGTTGTCCGGGGTCAGGCCGGGGCGTTCGGCCCACTTGGCCACCTTGGTTGCCAGCACCACCTTGTCGCGCTTTCCGCTGCGGGCAAACCACTTGCCGATCAGCGTCTCCGATTCGCCGCCGGCATTGCCGGGCACCCAGGCCGAGTACACATCGGCGGTGTCGACCAGGTTGAAGCCGGCATCGACGAAGGCATCGAGCAGGGCGAAGCTGGCCTTTTCATCGGCGCTCCAGCCGAACACGTTGCCACCGAAGGCGAGCGGACGTACATGCAGGCCGGAACGGCCCAGTTCGCGGGTTGCCGTCATGGGCACGGACTCCTTGGGGGAAGTGCTGCAGAATAGAACGCGTAGTGTGACCGTGCTGCGGCGGTGACCACAAAACAGTGTTCCGCGCCGCGCACGCCGCTAACGTTTTGTGAACACCTGGGACGCCGCGGCTGCTAGTCTCGCCGCATCTTCCGCTGGAGTCGCTCCGATGATGCCTGCTTCGTCCCTGCGTGGTTGCCGCCTGCTGCTTGCTTCGGCCCTGCTTGCCGCCGTTCCCGCGTTCGCCGCACCGTCCACGGTGGCGCCGGCGAAGATCCAGGTCTCACCGGCCATCGATGCGGCGGTGAAGGCGTCGACCCGTGATGCCAACAACGTCAAGCGCGATGGCTTCCGTCATCCGGCGCAGACGCTGTCGTTCTTCAAGGTGGCACCGGAAAAGACCGTCATCGAGATCACCCCCGGCAACGGCTGGTACTCGGAGATCCTGGCGCCGCTGTTGCACGACAAGGGCCACTACGTTGCTGCGGTGGTCGATCCGATGGCGGTGCCCGAAGGCCGCGGCCGTGACTACCAGCAGCGCAGCCGCGACAGCCTGGAGAAGAAGTACGCCGGTGCGCCGGCACAGTTCGGCAAGACTGCCGTGGTCGCCTACGATCCGGCCAAGCCGGTGTTCGGCCCGGCCAATTCAGCCGATGTGGTGCTGACCTTCCGCAACGTGCACAACTGGCGCAAGGCCGGCCAGGCGCAGGGCATGTTCCAGGGCTTCTTCAACGTGCTCAAGCCGGGCGGCGTGCTGGGCGTGGTCGAGCATCGTGCCAAGGCCGACGTAGCCGACGATGATGACACCGGCTATGTCGGCCAGCAGCAGGTGATCGCGATGGCCGAGGCGGCTGGTTTCAAGCTGGATGCACGCAGCGAGGTCAACGCCAACCCGCGCGACACCAAGGACCACCCGAACGGCGTGTGGACGCTGCCGCCGACCAACCAGCACGACAAGGCCGATGATGCGAAGTACCAGGCGATCGGTGAAAGCGACCGCATGACCCTGCGCTTCATCAAGCCGTAGCGGGCGGCGCCGGGCTGCGCCCGGTGAGCGCTGCGGCGTCACAATGGACGTAACGTGTATCCGCCGGGCGTGGCCCGGCCCTGCTGCCAATGGAGTGGACAGTTGAAGAAGGTGTTCTATATCGCTGTTGCAGTGCTGGTGTTGGCGCGGCTGATTGACTTCGTGTTCTACGGTGGCCATGCCTACGACCTGGTGGCGACCGTGGGGTTTGCCGTGCTGTTTGCCGGTGCGCTGCTGGAGGAGCGTGCGCGTGCCATGAATTCGCCGCCGGTTCGCCTGCGGCGCCGGGCCAATGTCATCGCGGCGTGCGGCATCGCACTGGTGTTGGGTTCGTTCCTGCTGGAGTGGAAGGTCTTCGGCTGATCCCGCCGCAGCCTCGGCCAAAGCGGTGCCCGGCGAGCGAGCAGCGCGGCGTGGGACAATGCGCCATCTGCCGCCCGCCGTGCCCGCAATGCTGATCGCCTTCAACAAGCCCTTCAACGTGCTCTGCCAGTTCACCGACCGCAGCGTACCGCCGCGGCCGACGCTGGCCGGGTTCGGCCTGCCGCCGCGCGTGTATGCCGCCGGTCGCCTGGACCATGACAGCGAAGGCCTGCTGCTGCTGACGGATAACGGTACGCTGGCGCACAAGCTGACCGACCCCAGGCATAAGGCCGACAAGACCTACTGGGTGCAGGTGGAAGGCACGCCCAGCGATGAGCAGCTGCAACGGCTGCGCGATGGGGTGGAGCTGAATGACGGACCGACCTTGCCGGCGAAGATCGAGCGCCTCGATCCGGCGCCGTCGCTGTGGACACGCGATCCGCCGGTGCGCTTCCGCAAGACCGTGCCCGACAGTTGGCTGGCGATCACGATCCGCGAGGGCCGCAACCGCCAGGTGCGGCGGATGACCGCGGCGGTGAACCTGCCGACGCTGCGGCTGGTCCGCGTGTCGATGGGACCCTACCGCCTGGACGACCTGCAGCCGGGGCAGTGGCGGCAGATCGGCTGAAACAGGAAGGGCCGGATACCCTACGGTATCCGGCCCTCATAGCGGGCTGATGGGCTCAGTTCCTGCGGAAGGAAGCCGACCCCGGCAGACTCAGGCGTCGCTGCCGATATCGCTGTGCTCGTCCACCACGGTGTCGTTGCGGCGGTCACGCGCATTGATGCGCTGCGCCTGGCCATTCACCACGTGGCCGTTGGCGGCCTTCTTCTTCTGCTGCTTGCGGTACAGCGCATAGCCGAGCAGGCCGACACCCACCGCAGCGGCGGCAATGGTCACCGCCGGGTTGCGCCGGGCGAACTTGGTGGCCACCTTGCCACCGGTCTTGACGGCGCCCAGCGCCGCGCCGGTCTTGATCCAGTCACTGGCCTGCGGCCCAAGGTGGCGCAGGCTGCCACCGGCACTCTTCAGGCCGTCGCCGGCGCTGTGGGCCAGGTCCAGGGCGCGCTCCAGAGCGCGGTCGGTGATTACGGTCAGCTTGCTCATGCGGGGGTCCTTTGCCTCGGGTCGAAGTCCAGTGTCGCGTGTTGCCCGTAAACGGTATGTCAGTCGAGGTGGCACGCGGTGTGACTTTACCGCAGCCATTCAGGATCAGGCAGGGTCCGGCTACGTCCCGCGCGGCTTGGCCCGATGCGTGGCCGTGGCCGTCCACGGGTCATCCGGCCACGGATGGCGCGGATAACGGCCCTTCATTTCCTTTTTCACCTCGGCGTAGGTGCTTTCCCAGAAGTTGCGCAGGTCCTGGGTGACCTGCAGCGGGCGGCCGCCGGGGGAGAGCAGGTGCAGGGTCAGCGGCACGCGGCCATCGGCGATGCGCGGCGTGTCGGCCAGGCCGAACAGTTCCTGCAGCTTCACCGCCAGCACCGGCGGCAGCGGGTCGCCGCTCTCGCTGTCCAGTGCGTAGGTGATCGGCCGCTCCAACCCAGAGGGCACGGTGATGCGGGTCGGTGCATGACGCTCGACCAGCTGCCGTTGTGACCACTCCAGGGGCGACTTCAGCGCCTCGCCGAAGCTGGATTCATCCAGCGCATCCAGTCGCGTCCTGCCGGCGAACGCGGGCTGCAGCCATTGTGCGCGCGTGGCCAGCAGGGCGTCGTCGCTGCAGTCGGGCAGGCCGAGCTCGGGCATCCAGCGGCGCAGCGATTCCACCCGTGCCTGCCACTGGCGCAGGCCTTCGGTCCACGGCAGCGCCTGCAGGCCGAGCTCGGCCACCGCATCGGTCAGCGCCTGCGCGGCGTGCTGCGGATCGACCCGGCCGGCCGAGCGGCTGTCCAACACGATCCGGTCGAAACGGGTCTCGCGCAGGGCCACCAGGGCGCGGCGCTCGCTGTCCCAGCGCACCACGTCTTCGGTGACGAAGCGCTCCGGCCACGCATGGCGCAGAGCACTTTCATCGACCGGTGCGGCACGCAGCAACAACGCATCGCGCGCTTCGAAGCGCAGTTCGCTGGCCACCAGCCACGGCTCGCCGCGCAGGTCGCTCAGCTCGTGCAGGCGCGCGCTGCGGCCATTGGCCAGGAGGTAGCGCAATGGATCGCTGGGATGCTGGACGCCAATCCGGTCTGGGAAGGCGTGCGCGAGCAGGTCGCCCAGCTCATGGGCCTCGATGCTGGCCGGCGGCGTGGCTTCGCAGCGCAGGCGGCGACGCCACTGCCTGGCGGCGGCATCGATGGCGGCCAGCCCGCTGCGGTTGGCATCGCCCGGTATGCGGCCATTGCGGAACGCAGCCAGTGCGCGCCAGCGGCTCGCCAGCGCGTCACCGCCCTGGCGCAGCGGGTCGCGCGCTTCCAGCAGGGCGGCCAGATCGGTGGCCAGCGCCTGCGCGCGGGCATCGGGCGCTGCCAGCAGCATCGCCGCCATCCGCGGGTGCGTACCCAGCGCCAGTACACGGCGCCCGAGTGCGGTGATCGCGCCCGAGTCCGACAGTGCACCCAGGCGTTGCAGCAGTTCGCGCGCCGCACCCATCGGGCCGGCCGGTGGCGGGTCGAGGAAGCGCAGGTCGCTGCTGCCCCACGCGGCCAGTTCCAGCGCCAGTCCGGCCAGTTCCACCTGGTCGATCTCGGCACGGCGCTGCGGCTCCAATCGCTGCGACTGCGGCCACAGCCGCCAGGCCACGCCTTCGGCCACGCGACCGGCGCGACCGGCGCGCTGGTCGGCCGACGCCTGGGCGATGGACACCACGTCCAGCCGGGTGAAGCCGCTGTTGGGGTCGTAGCGCGGTTCGCGCGCCTGGCCGCTGTCGATCACCACGCGCACGCCGGGCAGGGTCACCGACGACTCGGCCACGTTGGTCGCCAGCACCACGCGACGGCGGCCATCGCTGGCCATCTGCAGCACGCGCGCCTGTTGTTCCACCGGCAGCTCGCCATGCAACGCCAGCACCTCGACGTTGCCATCGAGTGACTCCTGCAGGCCGGCCTGGACGCGCGCGATCTCGCGCTGGCCGGGCAGGAACACCAGCAGGTCACCGGGGTGATCGGCCAGGGCCTGCTGCACCGCGCGGCGCACCTGCAGTTCCAGCGTCTCATCGCGGCGCGCCGGGAAATGGCTGACCGTCACCGGGTAGCTGCGGCCCTCGCTGCTCAGCCGCGGCGCATCGAGGAAGCGTGCCAGGCGCTCGCCATCCAGCGTGGCCGACATCACTACCAGGCGCAGGTCATCGCGCAGCTGCGCCTGCACGTCCAGCGCCAGCGCCAGGCCGAGGTCACCGCTGAGATGGCGCTCGTGGAATTCGTCGAACAGGATCGCGCCGACCTCTTCCAGCATCGGGTCCTCCTGCAGCATGCGGGTCAGGATGCCTTCGGTGACGACTTCAATGCGCGTACGCGCCGAAACCTTGTTCTCGAAGCGGATACGGTAGCCGACCGTGCCACCGACCTCCTCGCCCAGCTGCCGTGCCATGAACAGCGCGGCGCTGCGTGCGGCGACCCGGCGCGGCTCCAGCAGGATGATTTTCCGGCCTTGCAGCCATGACGCTTCGAGCAGGGCCAGTGGTACCTGGGTGGTCTTGCCGGCGCCGGGCGGGGCTTCCAGCACCAGCCGTGGCTGCACGGCCAGGTGCTGCTGGATCTGCGGCAGCAGCGGGGAAATCGGGAAGAGCGGGGCGTTCATGTGCAAAGGATAAGGGGCCACGGCGGGCGCAGGTACAATGCGCGGGCACTTTTCCCCCGCGATGACCATGCACCTGATCGATATCGGCGCCAACCTGACCCACGATTCCTTCGACCGCGACCGTGACGCCGTGCTGGACCGCGCGCGCCAGGCCGGCGTGGTGCAGATGGTCATCACCGGCGCCAGCCGCGAGCACTCGCCGTTGGCGGTGCAGCTGGCCCAGCAGCACCCGGGCTTCCTGTACGCGACGGCCGGCGTGCACCCGCATCACGCGGTGGAGTACACCGAGGAATGTGATGCCGAGATGCGCGCGCTGCATGACCACCCGGAAGTGGTGGCCGTGGGTGAGTGCGGGCTGGACTACTTCCGTGACTTCTCGCCGCGCCCGGCGCAGCACCGTGCCTTCGAGCGACAGCTGCAGCTGGCCGCTGAGAATGGAAAGCCGCTGTTCCTGCACCAACGCGATGCGCATACCGATTTCATGGCACAGATGAAGAACTTCGAAGGCCGCATCGGCCCGGCGGTGGTGCATTGCTTCACCGGCGAACGCGACGAACTGTTCGACTACCTGGATCAGGACTGGTACATCGGCATCACCGGCTGGCTGTGTGACGAGCGCCGTGGCGCGCACCTGCGCGAACTGGTGAAGAACATCCCGGCCAACCGCCTGATGATCGAGACCGACGCACCGTACCTGCTGCCGCGCACGCTGAAGCCGATGCCGAAGGACCGCCGCAACGAACCGATGTTCCTCTCGCATATCGTGGAAGAACTGGCACGTGACCGTGGCGAGGACGTTGCAGTGACGGCGGCCAATGCGACTGCGGCGACGCGTGCGTTCTTCCGCCTGCCCAACGCCGGTTGATCCGTAGAGCCGAGCCCATGCTCGGCTTATCGCGCGCAGCGCGAAAGACGCAAAGAGCAGCCGAGCATGGGCTCGGCTCTACAAAGCGCTGTCCGGTAGCGCCGGGCCATGCCCGGCGAGCGAAGCGGCCAGCGCCTGCAGCCCTTCCCGATACGTTGGAAACCGCGGTGCCCACCCCAGCGCTTCACGCGTGCCACGGCTGTCGATGCGCTTGTTGCTCTCGTAGAAGCGCCGTAGCGTCGGGCTGAGTGCAGGGTCGTCCCACGCCACGGCAGGTGGCATCGCAAACCCGCCCAGCTTCGCGGCGAAGGCCAGCACATCCTGCGTTGGTGCCGGCTCGTCATCGCTGGGCAGGTATATCCCCTGCGCAACCGGTCGCTGCATCGCCGCGACGATCACTGCCGCAAGATCCTCTACGTGCAGGCGGTTGAACGCCAGGCCCGGCCGAATCACATGGCGGGCACGGCCCTGTGACAGCTGCAGCAACGCATTGCGCCCCGGCCCGTACAGGCCGGGCAGGCGGAACACCGCCGAAGCGATGCCACGTACCTCTGCAAGCGCACGCCATTGCGCTTCGGCACGCAGGCGCTGCACGCCGGCTGCTTCGGTGGCATCGGCTGCGCTGCGCTCGTCAACCCAGCCGCCGGCCCGATCGGCATACACCGACGTGGACGACAGATAGCCCAGCCATCGCAGTGCCGGGCTGGCCCGCAGAGCCGGCAGCAGCAGGCGCAGTGCCGGGTCGCCCGCGGCATCTGGCGGCACGCTGCACAGCACGGCCTCGGCCTGCGCGACCTCATCGAGCAGGGCGGGCGACGGTGGGGAGTCAGCGTGCAGCTGATGCCGCAGCAGGCCATCGTCGGGCGCCGACGAGGGGTTACGCACCGTGCCGACGACGTGCACGCCCCGCGCCTGCAGATGCGGGGCCAGCACGCATCCGCTCCAGCCCATACCGAGGATCAGCACCCGCATAGGCAGCGCGCTGGCCTGCAACGGGAGGCTCACGCGCCGCGCAGTGCCTGGTAGGCCTGCAGGCTGCTGTAGGCGACCTGCAGCAGCAGGGCTTCCTGGTCGGCCTTGCGTGCACGCGCCAGCATGTCGCCGACGATCTGCTCGGCCTCGACCTGCTGGCCAGCCTCCAGGTCCCGCAGCATCGATGCCTTCAATGCAGAGCCGGCCTGGGTGAGGGTGCCGCGCGCGGTGTCCTGCGCGGCATCGGGAATCGGCTCACCGGCAGCTTCGGCCACGGCCAGGCACTCGTCGTACAGGCCACGTACGATCGCCTCGCCATCATCGGTGGCGACGATGGTGCCGATATCCGCACGCAGCAGGCAGGTCGCGGCGGCCAGCGCGGTCAGGAAGGTGTACTTGATCCACTGTTCCTGGCCGATGTGTTCGCTCGCCAGGTGATCAAGATGGGCCTGCGCGCAGACAGCGGCGAAGGCACGCACGCGTGCGGACGCCGCGCCGCCATCGCGCTCGCCGAAGGTGAGCTTGGCCGGCTTGCCCAGGTGCAGCACCGCACCGTCGGGGGCCTTGGTGGCGCTGATGAAGCACAGGCCGCCGAGCACGGCGTCGCGGCCGAAGCGCAGGTCCAGCGCGTTGTAGTGGTGCAGGCCGTTGAGGATCGGCAGCACGGCGGTGTTCGCACCCACGGCTGGAGCAATGGCGTCGATCGAGCTGTCGAGGTCGTAGGCCTTGCAGCTGAGGATGACCAGATCGAACGGCTTCTGCGCGGCCAATGCGGGCAGTGCATCAGCGGTGACATGCTGCACGGGGAAGCTGGCATCGCCGAGCGGGCTGCGGATCACCAGGCCGTCGCGGTCCAGCTGGGCGGCGCGCGCGGGGCGCACGAGGAAGGTCACGTCCACGCCGGCCTGGGCCAGGCGACCACCGAAGTAACCGCCGGTACCGCCGGCGCCGAGGATCAGGATGCGCATTGCACGTTCACCGCTTTCTGGGGGAATCAGATCTGCGATTGTGCCGGAGATTGCGGGCAAAAAAGAGCCGAGCATCGGCTTGGCTCTACAGAGATCGCTTCATCCACGCATGGCTTGGATCCATCGTGTCGACCAAGGTCGACACCTACCAACAGCAGCGCAGAACGGCTCCCCGGCAGATCGCAGGAATTTGTCGAAGGCGGGGTGGGTCCGGTTGCGGGGGCGTGAGCGCCATGGATGGCGCGACCGAGCCTCCATGGACGGATTCACGGCGTCCCCCGCAACCGGACCCACCCCGCCATCCCCCGGATAGTCAGCTTTTGCCGTTGAAGTTGACGTTGACGTTGATTCAGCGGGTGCAGGGCCGCAGGCCCTGCAGGCAAAACTCAGCTGCGCATGCCCACGCCACGGCGCAGCAGCCACAGCGCCAGCGCCGTCAGCACCACCACGAAACCGATCATCAGACCGTAGGCCACCGGCAGCGGTACATCGCTGCTGCCCAACAGGCCATAGCGGAACGCGTTGACCATGTAGAAGATCGGGTTGGCGTGCGTGGCCGCCTCGGCCCAGCCCGGCAGCAGCTTCACCGAATAGAACACGCCACCCAGATAGGTCAGCGGGGTCAGGATGAAGGTCGGCACGATCGCCACGTCATCGAACTTCTTCGCATACACCGCGTTGATGAAACCGGCCAGCGAGAAGATCGTCGCGCCCAGGATCACCGTGGTCAGCATCACCAGCGGGTGCGGGATGCGCACCGGGGTGAAGAACATCGCGATGATCAGCACGATCACGCCCACCATCAGGCCGCGCAGCACCGCGCCAGCCACATAGCCCCACAGGATCACCCAGTTCGGCATCGGGCTGACCAGCAGCTCTTCGACGTGGCGGCCGAATTTGGCGCCGAAAAACGAGGAGCTGATGTTGCCGTAGCTGTTCTGGATCACGCTCATCATCACCAGGCCCGGCACGATGAACTGCATGTAGGTGTAGCCGCCCATGTCACCCACGCGCGACCCGATCAGGTTGCCGAAGATGAGGAAGTACAGGGTCATGGTGATCGCCGGCGGCACCAGGGTCTGGCCCCAGATGCGCATGATGCGGGCGACTTCGCGGCGCACGATGGTCATCAGCGCGATGCGGTTGCGCTGGCCGTCGGTCAGCTCGGTGGTGCTCATGCAGGCTTCTCCATGTTGCCGGTGAGGCGCACGAACAGCTCCTCCAGGCGGTTGCTCTTGGTACGCATCGAACGCACGCGGATGCCGGACTCGTTCAGCGTAGCGAACACGCGGTTGAGGTCCATCGCGCGTGGCATGTCGATGTCCAGCGTGTGCGGGTCCGGGGCGGTCAGCGTCGCGCCCTCGATCACCGGCAGCTGCGCCGGCAGGTCACCGTCGATGTCCAGCAGGAAGCCTTCCACGTCCAGCTTGGCCAGCAGGGTGCGCATCGGCCCCTGTTCGACGATCTGGCCATGGTTGATGATCGCCAGGTGGCGGCACAGGTACTCGGCCTCTTCCAGGTAGTGCGTGGTGAGGATGATCGTGGTGCCGGCACCGTTGATCTCCTTCAGCACGCGCCACATGTCGCGGCGGATCTCGATGTCCACGCCGGCGGTCGGTTCGTCCAGGATCAGCAGGCGCGGGCGGGTCATCATCGCGCGGGCGATCATCAGCCGGCGCTTCATGCCGCCGGACAGTGTGCGGCTCATCACCTGTGCCTTTTCCCACAGGTGCGCGCGCTTCAGTTCCTCTTCGGCGCGCTGCTCGGCTTCCTCGCGCGGCACGCCATAGAAGCCGGCGTAGTTCACCAGGATGTCGAAGGGCTTCTCGAACAGGTTGAAGTTGATTTCCTGAGGCACCAGCCCGATCAGGCGCATGGTCGCGCTGCGGTTGCGCACCAGGTCGCTGCCGAACACCTCCACCTGGCCCTCGCTGAGGTTGACCAGGGAGCTGATGATGCCGATCAGGGTCGACTTGCCGGCCCCGTTGGGGCCGAGCAGGGCGAAGAAGTCGCCCGGGGCCACTTCCAGGGAAACGCCCTTCAGGGCCTGGGTGCCGTTGTCGTAGGTCTTGCGCAGGTCGCGCACGCGCAGGGCGGGCGCCGTATCGTTCTGGGATGCCAAGCTCGAAGCCTTCGCGCCCATGGGCTGGCGCTGGAGAGGGGCGGGGAGGGGCTATTATAGAAGACCCCGAGGGCTTGCCCCGGCTACACACTGTCCCGAAAAGTCGTGCCTGTTCAATTCCCCCTCAAGCTGGTCGGCTGCCGCATGCTGGCCCCGACCGTCGGCCACTACCAGTTCGTGCGTGATGATGGACAGCCACTGGATTTCCAGCCCGGCCAGTTCATCCAGGTCCATTTCAGCTACGCCGACGGCACCGAAACCAAGCGCAGCTACTCGCTGGCGACCATCCACGACCATGCGCTGGGCCCGGGCGAGGCGGTGGACATCGCGGTCAGTTTCGTGCCCGGTGGTGCTGCCACGGCCCTGTTCGAGGCACTGGAGCCGGGCGGCCAGATCAGTGCGTCCGGCCCCTATGGCCGGTTCTGCCTGAATCCCGGTGACCACAACGCCCGTTACCTGCTGATCGCCACCGGTACCGGCGTTACCCCGTACCGTTCCATGCTGCCGCTGCTGGAAAAGGCCATGGCCGAACGCGATGTGCAGATCGTGCTGCTGCAGGGCGCGCGCAGCCCGGGCGAGCTGCTGTACAGCGAAGATTTCTACAGCTTCGCCGAAAAGCACGCGAACTTCCGCTATGTTCCGTGCCTGTCGCGCGAATTGCCGGCCGAACCGCACCCGGATGTACAGCACGGCTACGTGCAGCAGGCGCTGGCCGGTTTCACGCCGGACCCGGCCACCGACATCGCCTACCTGTGCGGCAACCCGGACATGGTCGATGCCTGCGCCGAGCTGCTGAAGGCCGCCGGCCTGGGCAACCCGCAGATCCGCCGCGAGAAGTACGTCAGCAGCAAGTAAGCCAGGGTAGTGCCGGCCGCTGGCCGGCAACCCCACGAACCCTGGTAATGCCGGCCGCTGGCCGGCAATCCCGCAAATCGGAGGCGGCATCACGCCGCCCCCGGTGCCATGCCTCAGTACGCGATCCAGGCATCACGCCAGGCAAAGCCGGTGCCTGGGCGATAGGCATCGGCGTTGATGTTGCACCACGCACCTTCCGGGAACGGGCGGCAGGCGTACAGCTTGCCGTCGGTGCCCTTCACCACGGTCTCGCCCGGCTTGTAGCTGCCGAGGCCTGCCGGATACACGAAGTCGAAATCGCCACCCGGCGGATCGACCGGATCGACCGGGCCCGGACCCGGAATCTGGGTTTCCAGTTCAAAGCGATGACCCGGCTTCAGGTAGACACGGTTCTCGGTGGCGGACGCCACCGGCGTGATCACGCCGTTCTTCATCACGCCGACGCGGGCGTGCTGGGCGCTGCCATTGACCTTGCTGGCCAGCGCCATCGGCCACTGCGCCGGAGCGGTCTGGCCGGCGGCCAGGGTCACTTCCGGGCGCTCCAGATCGTTGCCGTTGGCATTGAACACGCGCAGGGTCAGCGTGGTGCCTGCCTCCAGCGCACCGCGGGCGGTGACCGGGCCGGCATCCTGCCACTGCGGCGGCGGAATCACGCCGTTGCCGCCTTCGAAGCGGACATCCATGCAGGTGTAGAACGCTTCACCCGAATCCGAACGCTGCCAGGTGTTGTAGATGATGTGCTGGCCACTGCGCTTGGGCAGCGGGCAGTCCAGCTTGTAGGTCTTGCCGTCCACCGGCACGTTGCCCAGTGTGCAGAATTCCTGCAGGTCGGCCCAGCGCAGCGGGCTGCCCGGCTGCCAGCCATCACGGGTGACATAGAACTTCCACTCGCGGGTGGCATGCGGGGCCGGGGCATAGAACTCAAAGGTGTAGCGGCCACGCGCGTCGGCGCGGATTGGTGTGGTCGGCCAGTCGGTACGGTTCAGGTCAAGGCCGCGGTACTTGGGAATGCTGGCACTGCACAGTTCGCCATCGCGCACCAGTTCGCGATGGTTGCCATTGGCATTGCCGTGGGCAATCGCGCTCCAGTCGTAGAACGGCTGCGCGCCGCCAATGGCCTTGGCTGCGGCACAGGCCGGGTTGGTCGGGTTTTCCGGATTGCCCTCGTGGCACTGCTTCACGCGGCTGAGCGGCTTGGTCATGGTGCCGTGGGCGAAGGCGCTGCCGGACAAGGCCAGGCCGGCGACGACGGACAGTGCGAAGACTGCCCGATGGGACAGGTGCATGCAGAGACTCCTTTGCGAGGTGTGGGAAACCTCAAGGAGTCTTCACATGCAGATGCGCCGGCAACATCGGACAAGTTTGAAATCGATGGCGGCTGTGTTCGATCTGCAACACGGTGCTTACTTTGCCGTCATCCGGGCGAAAGGCGGTGCGTTGTGCACCGCCTCCCGCATCACTGCCTCAGTACGCGATCCACGCATCGCGCCAGGCCGCGCCCACGCCCGGCCGGTAGGCCTCGGCATTGACGTTGCACCATGCACCCTCCGGGAACGGACGGCAGGCGTACAGCTTGCCGTCGGTGCCCTTCACCACGGTCTGGCCCGGCACGTAGCCGCCGATACCGGCCGGGTACACATGGTCGAAATCACCGCCCGGCGACGGCGTGCCCGGGTCCGGCACCTTCGTGTCGAGCTGGAAGCGGTTGCCATCCTTCAGGTACACGCGGTTGGCGGTGGCCGAGGCCGTCGGCGTGATTGCACCATTGGCCAGCACGCCCACGCGCGCATGCTGGGCACTGGCATTGACCTTGCGGGCCAGCGCCAAGGGCCATTGCGCGGCCGAGGTCTGGCCGCTGGCCAGCGTCGCTTCCACACGTTCGACATCGTTGCCGCTGGCATTGAACACGCGCAGTGCCAGCGTCGTACCGACCGGCAATTCACCGCGGGCGGTGACCGGGCCGGCATCCTGCCATTGCGGAGCCGGCGTCGTACCACCGCCGCCGCCTTCAAAGCGCACGTCCATGCAGGTGTAGAACGCCTCGGTCGAATCCGAGCGCTGCCAGGTGTTGTAGATCACATGCTGGCCGGTGCGCTGCGGCAGCGTGCACTGCAGCTTGTAGGTGCCATCGGCAGAGAGCGGTGTATTGCCCAGCGTGCAGAACTCCTGCAGGTCGGCCCAGCGCAACGGGCTGCCCGGTTGCCAGCCGTCGCGGGTGACGAAGAAGCGCCAGTCGCGCGTGGCGTGCGGCGCGGTTGCCTTGAACACGAAGGTGAACCTGCCATTGGCATCGGCGTGGATCGGCGTGGTCTGCCAGTCACTGCGGTTCACGTCCAGGCCGCGGAAGGTCGGGTTGTTGCCGCTGCACAGCTTGCCGTCGGGCACCACGGCCTGATGGTTGCCGTTGGCGTTGGCCTGGTTGATGCCGTTCCAGTCGTAGAACGCCTGTGAACCGCCAATCGCTTTTGCAGCGGCACAGGCCGGGTTGGTCGGATTCTCGGGATTGCCCTGGAAGCAGGCATAGACGCGGCTGACCGGCGTGGTCATCGTGCCGTGGGCGAACGCGTTGCCGGCCAGGCACAGGCCCGCAGCGGCGAACGAGGTGGCCAGCAACAGCGGTGTGGGTCGGAATGACATGGCGCATCCTTGTGGTCGTCGAAAGGGAACGGTGACCGCAGGCGCTGCGCTGGGCGGCGGACTTTCGGCGGCACCAGGGCGAGTATCGAGTCGCACTGCAGGCGGCGGAACCATCGCAGTGCCGATCCGTGACTGCGCATGTGAAGCCCTTCCCGCAGGCTTCACGCAGGGCTGAACGGATGCGCTGGACGTCACGTGACCGGCGTGGCATCGATCACGTCATGGAGATCACGCGACGCAGTCCCGGTACCCACCCGATCTGCCTGGCACGAGAAACAGCCATGCGCGGCGTTGTGCAGCTGGACAAACGCCACCGACGGGTCGGCAAACAGCGCATCCAGATGGCCGCCCACCTCGGTGCCCGCACAGACCTGGGCACCGCACATCAGCGCGGCGTGGTCATAGGCACGCATCGAGATCATCCGGCGCTGCACATACGGGGGCACCTCGCCCGGCGGCAGGACGCAACGGGTCACGCCGCGCTGCACGAAGATCGGGCCGGCGGCGCGGTACGGCGAATGCAGCGGCAGGTGGGCGTGGGACAGCAGGAGCAGCTCGCTGCCAGGCGCGGGATCGCTCAGGCTGATCCGGCAGGGATGTCCGCCGCTGGCGCCGACCCAGCGACGCTGGATGCCGAGCGCAGCGAGCGCGCAGTCGCTCATCTCGAACAGGTGCAGGAAGGGGCGATGGTCGATGCCACCGAGGTACCACGTGTGCATGGGTGTCTCCTGGGTCTGCGGCGGATTCTGCGCGTGCGCCGGCGGCCGTGCTCGCCGTTTTCAGACCCCGCATCGCCGTCAGGCCGGGGCACTGGCCCGTGGGGCGCTGCGGGTCGCCGCCGATGCCGCCCTGTGCCGACCAAGGCCGAGGGGCAGGACCGTCCGGTCTGCGCGCCGTTGGCGGCGGATTCGTCATTGCCCATCGCCGTCGGCGCGCTGCCCGTGTAAGTTGGGTCACATCTTCCGCGGCAGCCCGTCGTGGTTGCCAGGAACGTCTTCCAGGGGAAACGAGCACGATGCAAAGACACCTCCTCGCGCTGGCCGGGATGCTGGCCAGCCTGATGCTTGCCGGTTGCAGCCAGTCGCCGTCACCCGGCGCCGAGGGCGCCACTGACGCACCCGGCCGCCGCTTCGGCACGATCGATTTCCAGCCCTGCACGCTGTCCACGGTAGGTGCCAGCGCCAACGTGGAGGCGCAGTGCGCCACCCTGCAGGTGCCGGAGGACCGGGCCCAGCCTGACGGTCGCCGGATCGGCCTGCGTATCGCCTGGCTGGAATCGGGCAGCAGCGGCGCCAGCCAGCCGGATCCGGTGTTCTTCCTGGCCGGCGGCCCCGGCCAGGCGGCCAGCGAGGTGGCGGTCATCGTCGATACTGCACTGCGCCAGGTGCGCAAACAGCGCGACGTGTTCCTGATCGACCAGCGCGGCACCGGCGGTTCCAACCCGCTCAGCTGCCTGGGCGCGGACGGGAAGGAGCTGCCGATGGACGAGGATGCCGCGCCTTCCGAGGCATCGCTGCGCGACTACGCCCAGCGCTGTGCCGCATCGCTGCAGGGGCGTGCCGATGCGCGCTTCTACACCACCACCGAGGCGATCGCCGATCTGGATGCGGTGCGTGCGGCGCTCGGTGTGAACCAGCTCAACCTGGTTGGCGGCTCCTACGGTACCCGCGTGGCCCAGCGCTATGCGGGTACCTATCCACAGCACACCCGCAGCATCGTCATCGATGGCGTGGTGCCGAATGAGCTGGTGGTGGGCGGCGATTTCGCCAGGACATTCGAGGACGCGATCGCCCTGCAGTCGGCGCAGTGCCGCAAGGACGTTACCTGCAGCAAGCGCTTCCCGACCGATACCCGTGCGCAGCTGCGCAGCGTGGTCGAGACCCTGCGCCGTGCACCGGTTCCGGTCGAGTATCGCGACCCCGGCACCTACGGGACCCGGAAGGATGTGCTGACACCGGACAGCGTGGTGGGCTTGGCTTTTGCGTTTTCCTACGTACCCCAGTACGCCTCATTGCTGCCGCTGGTTCTTGATGAAGCCGCGCACGGCCGCTACGCGCCGCTCGCCTCGCTGGCACGCGGTGCGAACCGCAGCATGGATTTCCAGATCAACCGCGGGATGCATTGGTCGGTGATCTGTAGCGAAGATGCGCCGCGCTACCACGCGCCGGCCGAGGATCCCGAGCGGCTGTTTGGCAACGAGGTGGCCAGTGCGTTCTTCGCGGCCTGCCCGGTGTGGCCGCACCGTCCGGCACCGGCAGCCAATGCCGTGCCGCTGCGCAGTGACGTACCGGCGCTGCTGTTGTCTGGTGAACTGGACCCGGTGACCCCGCCGCGCTATGCCGAGCAGGTCCTCAAGGGCCTGCCCAATGGACGCGCGCTGGTCGCCCGTGGCCAGGGCCACGGCACGCTGACCGCCGGCTGCATGCCGCGCCTGCTCGGCCAGTTCATCGACACGACCGATGCCAAGGCGCTGGACGCCGGCTGCCTGGATACGCTGAGCTACGTGCCGGCGTTCACCTCGTTCAACGGATGGGAACCATGATCGTCGCCGACAACCTGCACAAGGCCTTCGACACCCGCACCGGCCGTATCCAGGCAGTGTCCAACGTCGGCTTCCGCGCCGGGGATGGCCGCATCACCGGCCTGCTGGGGCCCAATGGTGCCGGCAAGACCACCACCATGCGCATGCTGTACACGCTGATGACGCCCGATCAGGGCAGCATCACTGTCGACGGCATCGATGCGGCGCGCAATCCGGTGGAGGTGCGTCGCCACCTCGGCGTGCTGCCTGATGCGCGTGGCGTCTACAAGCGCCTGACTGCGCGCGAGAACATCGCCTACTTCGGCGAACTGCATGGCCTGTCGGCCGAGCGCATCCGCGAACGCATCGAGGTGCTCTCGCATGCGCTGGACATGAGTGACATCCTCGACCGCCAGACCGATGGCTTCTCGCAGGGCCAGCGCACCAAGACCGCGATTGCCCGCGCGCTGGTGCACGACCCTCGCAACGTCATTCTCGATGAACCGACCAACGGCCTGGACGTGATGACCACGCGCGCGCTGCGCCGCTTCCTGCTGGGCCTGCGCGACGAGGGTCGCTGCGTGATCCTGTCCAGCCACATCATGCAGGAGGTGGCCGCGCTGTGCGATCACATCGTGATCATCGCCAAGGGCACGGTGATGGCCGCCGGCAGCGCCGACGAACTGCGTGCGCAGGCCGGCGAATCCAACCTGGAAGATGCGTTCGTGAAACTGATCGGCAGCGAAGAGGGCCTGCACGCATGAGCATGATGTCGACCCTGATGACGGTGATGCGCAAGGAGCTGCGTGACCTGTCGCGTGACCGCCGCACGCTGCTTCTGACCCTGCTGTTCGGGCCACTGCTGTACCCGGTGCTGCTGCTGGGCATGGGCAAGCTGGCCGAGAGCCGGGTGCGCACCCAGATTGAACAACCGCTGCAGATTCCGACCATCGGTGCGGACAACGCGCCGAACCTGGTGCGCTTCCTCGCCGCGCAGGGGCTGAACACCGCACCGGCACCGAAGGACCTGGCCGAGGCCATCCGCACCCAGGACATCGATGTGGCGCTGCGCATCAGCGATGAGTTCGGCAAGGACTGGGCCGAGGGCAAGCCGGCGCTGGTGGAGGTGATCAAGGACAGCACGCGTCGCGCGGCCGAAGTACCCAGTGCACGCCTGGAGGCGGCGCTGGCCACCTACAACGGCCAGGTCGGTGCCTTGCGCCTGATGGCACGCGGCATCGACGCACAGGTGGCACGCCCGCTGGACGTGGCGCGCCAGGACCTGGCCAGTGCCGAGGCCAAGCGCGGCATGATCCTGTCGATGCTGCTGCCGGTACTGCTGACGCTGACCTCGTTCATCGGTGGCGCCTACCTGGTGATGGACGCCACGGCCGGCGAGCGCGAGCGGCAGTCACTGGAACCCTTGCTGGCCACGCCGGGCTCGCGCAGTGCGATCGTCAGCGGCAAGATCGCCGCCGCCTGCGTGGTCGGTTTCGTGTCGCTGCTGCTGACCCTGGTCGCGTTCAAGGTGAGCGCGCAGATCGCCCCCGGCAACATCGGCCGCCAGTTCAACATGAACGTCGGCTCGATGCTGCAGATGCTGCTGGTGATGTTGCCGATGCTGCTGATCGGCACCTCGCTGCTGACCTTCCTGTCGGCTGCGGCCAAGAGCATGAAGGAAGCGCAGAGCCACATGACCTGGCTGATGCTGCTGCCGATGCTGCCTGGCTACGCCCTGGTGGCCTATCCGCTGAAGAGCGAGATGTGGCAGTACGCCGTGCCGTTCCTGTCGCAGAACCAGATGCTGCTGAAGGTGATCCGCCACGAGACCATCACCCCGACGGTCTGGGCGATCTACCTCGGTGCCAGCCTCGGCCTGGCCGCTATGCTGTGGTTCGCCGCCGTGCGCCGCTACCACAACGAGCGCCTGGCCATCTCCGGCTGACCGCAAAAAAGGGGACGGAGGGGATTAAGTCGTTTCTGCCCCTCCCGTCCCCTCCTTGCGCGGGCGGCCTTGTCTTCGCATCGCCACCGGCCGCCCGAGCGTCTTCTCTACCATCCGCAGGAACGCAGCATCCCCCAACGGACGCTGTTTGGCGCTATGACTGCGGATTGCGGGCAGATCGGCGGACGCATTCACATCGCGCAGGAATCGCGCATACACCGCCGTCCTGTTGCGAGCGGTCGCGGCCAACGCTCTGAATGCGGGATGCGGGGTCAGCATGGGGTCATCGCGTCGTTGAAGGTTGCCGTGCACGCTGGACCACGGATGATCTTCAGCACTGACCGCAATGCCGGCACGAACGGGATTGCGTTCGATGTAGCGGTATACGCTGAGCAGGTAAGCGTCGCTGTCGATCATCGAGGAATGGAAGCGGCCCTGCCACAGGGGACCGGTGCGGCCGTGCCGCTGGTTGAAAGCCTGCACATAGTTGTTGCCCTGCATGCGCATTGCATCGGCCAGCCCACGCTGCGTGGATGGCGTGGCCAGCAGGTGGATGTGGTTGTCCATCAGTACGTAGGCATGCAGTGCGACGCGGTGCTTGAGGAAAGCGCTGTGCAGCAGATGCAGGAACAGTTGCCGGTCGATGTCGTCGACAAAGATCGCACCCTTGTTCACACCGCGCTGGATCACGTGATAGGCCTGGCCGGCCAGCATCAGGCGCGCTTGTCGGGGCATGGGATTCCCAGGTCGAAGGGTGCCTCAGCCTGGCATCGGCACCGTGGCGTGGGGCATCAGGTAATGCCGCGCCGGCGTATCGGAGGAGTCAGAAGCGACCTAATCCCCTCCGTCCCCTTTTGCGTACCGCGCAGGCGTCACACCCATCTCGCGCTTGAACACGGCGATGAACGAACTGGGCGTGTCGTAGCCCATCGACAGCGCAACGCTGATCACCGGCTCGCCTGCCAGCAGGCGTGGCAGTGACAGCAGCACGCGCAGGCGCTGCCGCCACTGGCTCAAGGTCATGCCAGTTTCGGCCTGCCAACGGCGGGCGAGACTGCGGCTGGACAGTCCGCTGGTGGCTGCCCACGCTTCGACGCTGCGAAGGTCGTCCGGCGACCGTGCCAGCGCCGCCGCGATCCGCCGCAACCGTCGATCCTGCGGTTGTGGCAGGGCAAGTGGCAAGGGAATGCTGGCACGGATCTCATCGGCGATGACGCCGGCCAGGCGTGCCTGCGCAGCGTCCAGTGCCTGATGCGGCCAGCGCAGTGCCCGCGTCACCGCCGCCTGCAACAGCACGTCGGGTTGGAAAATGCGGGGCAGCGGCGGCAGATCCAGGCCGGCATCGGCGCGGACGTACAGGCTCCAGCCATCGAATGCGTCTGCCCCTACCAGGGCGTGGGGCAGCAAGGGCGGTATCCAGGCAACATGCCCCGCCGGCAGCAGCCAGTGCAGGTCGCCGGCCTCGATCCGCAGCAGGCCGTGGTGGGCACCCAGCAACTGGCCGCGCACGTGCTGGTGGCGCGCGGTGCGCCGCCTTCCGGGCACGCGCAGCTGGCCGGCCAGCACGATGGGGCCGTCGTCGGCGTCCGCCAATGCCGGATCAATCAAGCCGGTCGGTGTCTGATCTGCCATATCCATTGGCAGTTATACGGCAGAAGCGCCGATCCGCGCGCGCCACACTGGGCGCCCATTCCAACACGAGCCGCCCCGATGCAGCCCCAGGACATTCTTCCCGACCATCAGAACGACGTGCAGGTAAACGGCCTCACCGTGCGCAAGGGCAGCGTGGGCGCCTTCCTCGCCAGCGTCCGTGACTGGCAGGACCCCGCCAGCGATGACGCCACCCGCGCCACCGCCGAAGCAGATCTGCGTGGGCTGCTGCCGGGCCTGCATGCGCTGGGCCTGTTCCAGGTGCTGGCCGCGCGCGATCCGGCACTGCAAGGCCTGATTGACAGCCTCTCCTGAAGCGGAAACGGCCCGGAGATGCCGGGCCGTGTGGTCATTTTGGGGCGGAAACGACTTAATCCCCTCCGTCCCCTTTTCTGCGGTCAGCCGCCTGGCGCGAACACCAGGGTGCGGCGGGTGGTGACCGGCGCGCTGACCGGCTCGAAGCGCCAGCGCTTGACTGCGTTCAGGGCTTCGCGGTCGAAGGTGCGGCCGGAGGTTGCGCGCAGCACGCGGGCGTTGACCACCGAGCCGTCGGTACCGACCGTGATCTCCACCAGCACTTCGCCCGACGTTCCCGAACGCAGTGCCTCGGCCGGATAGCGCGGCGCCGGCGTACTGATCGGGCGCAGGGTGGGCGCGGCGGCAGCCGCGGCCTGGCGCGCCGCGCTGGCCTGCTGGGCCGCGGCCTGCTGCTGCTTCTGTTCGGCTTCGCGGCGTGCGGCGGCCTGGCGCTCGGCTTCCTGGCGTTCGTTGTCGCGGCGTGCGGCGTCCTGCTGGGCAGCGATCTGCTTGGCCGCGTCGGCTTCCTTGGCGCGTTGTTCGGCCAGGCGCTGCTGTTCGATCTGCTGCTTGCTGCGCTCCTCGGCGTCCTTCTTTGCCTTCTCCGCTTCGGTCTCGGTGCGCTTGGCCGCGTTTTCCACGCCCTTGGACAGACCGTCCTTCAGGCGCGGCAGGGCGGGCGCGGAGGCATCCACCTTCTCGATCAGTGCCACCAGGCGCTGTGCTTCGGTGTAGTCCTCGCGGCCCAGGTGCTGCTCGGCGGCGATCAGGGTGTAGGGCAGCAGGTCGGTCAGCGCGCTCTTCACCGAGGCGTCGTCCGGGGTCTTGTCGCGCAGGGCGAGGTAGTACTCGATGGCATTGTCGCCGGCCGGCGCGTACATGCGGTTCTCGCGCAGGGCCTGGCTGGCCGACTCACGCAGCTGCTCGGTGCCCATCGACTGCACCTTGGCGGCGACCACCGGTGCGGCCGGTGCAGCGGCGGTGGGGGCGGCGGCCGGAGCCGGTGCTGCGGATTCTTCCTTGCCCGAGCAGGCGGCCAGCGCCAGTGCCAAAGCAACCGGCAGCCACCGGCGCGCGGCGGTGATCGTTGAGACGTGCGACATCCTGCTCCCCTCTAGAAGACGACGTGACGTAAATCATTGATATGCATGGCCGGGACCCGTGGTCCAGGCGCGGCAGGGTGGCGTTTCCCGACGCCACCGCCGGCAACGGCGAGGATGCAATCTAGCATCCCGGCCACCGCCCCGCACAAGGGGTGGTGGCCGGGTGGGGCCGCAGTGATCATGTCGTGGCCGGCGGCGACCTCAGTGGTCGTGTGCCTTGTCGTGCGACTTGCTGTGGCCGTTGGACATCAGCTTGTCGGTCCAGGCGATGCCGATCGCCGACAGGATGAACACGCAGTGGATGATGGTCTGCCACAGCACACCTTCCTGGGTCATGGTCGTGCAGGTATCGACGCCAGCGTTGTAGAAACTGGTCGACGCCGAAGACACTGCCGCTGCCCATTGTTCCGGTTTGCACAGCGGCAGTCCCTTCAACGCGCTGGTGGCGATGAAGGTCTTCAGCAGGTGGATCGAGGAGATGCCGATGATCGCCATCGCCAGCTTCACCTTCAGCACGCTGGCGTTGACGTGGCTCAGCCATTCCGGCTGGTCCGGGTGGCCTTCCAGGCGCAGGCGCGAGACGAAGGTTTCATAGCCGCCGACGATCACCATCACCAGCAGGTTGGAGATCATCACCACGTCGATCAGGCCCAGCACGATCAGCATGATCTGCTGTTCGCCCATCGACACCGAGTGGGACAGCAGGTGCCACAGTTCCTTGCCGAACAGGAACACGTAGACGCACTGGGCAAGGATCAGGCCCAGGTACAACGGCAGCTGCAGCCAGCGCGAGGCGAAGATCAGCGAGGACAACGGGGACAAGGGACGAGGACTGTGGCTCATGCAGGACAGTGCGTTTCGGGGGAGCCGCGAGGTTACCGGCCCGCCATGACGGTGCCAACCCAACTCACGCACTAGACTTCAGGTTCCTTTCCGCACCCCGAGCCGCCGCCATGATCGACCTGTATTACTGGCCCACCCCGAACGGCCACAAAGTGACCCTGCTGTTGGAGGAAGCCGGCCTGGAGTACCGCATCCACCCGGTCAACATCGGTTCGGGCGACCAGTTCAAGCCGGAATTCCTGGCCATCTCGCCGAACAACAAGATGCCGGCCATCGTCGACCATGCCCCGGCCGATGGCGGTGCTCCCCAGAGTGTGTTCGAGTCCGGCGCGATCCTGCTGTACCTGGCCGAGAAGACCGGCCGCTTCCTGCCCAGCGACGCGCGTGGCCGCGTGACCACCCTGGAATGGCTGTTCTGGCAGATGGCGGGCCTGGGCCCGATGAGTGGCCAGATGGGCCACTTCAACGTGTACGCGCCGGAGAAGATTCCCTATGCCATCGAGCGCTACGACAACGAGGTGCGCCGCCTGCACGGGGTGATGGACAAGCGCCTGGCCCAGCACGCCTTCCTGGCCGGCGATGAGTACACCATCGCCGACATGGTCAGCTACCCGTGGGTCGGCGCCTACGACACGCTGCCGGTGGACTTCGCCGCGTTCCCGAACCTCAAGCGCTGGCATGAAGCGATTGCCGCACGCCCGGCCACCCAGCGCGCCTATGCCCTGCGCCAGCAGGTGAACCCCAACGCCGGCAAGCCGCTCAGCGACGAAGAGCGCAAGCACCTGTTCGGCCAGCGTTGAACCAGGACGGCGTCATTCACGCGTGACGTGGATCTACGGGTGGTGGGTGCCGACCCTTGGTCGGCACTCGTCCGCACTGCTATGGGCAGAAGGTCATGCTGCCTTCCCGCACGGGCTTGGTTAGGATGGGGGACGACCGTCCCGCGCCCCGCGTGGAGGCGGACCTGCCGTTTGCCGGGATCCTCCATGCGCCACCTGTTCGCTTCGCTCGCCCTCATGCTTGCCACCACAACCGCTGCCCACGCTGAAAAGCTGACCCTGGAAGCCATCACCGGTCCGCTGCCGCTGTCCGGCCCGACCTTGATGAAGCCCAAGGTGGCACCGGACGGATCGCAGGTCAGCTTCCTGCGCGGCAAGGACAGCGACCGAAACCAGCTGGACCTGTGGACCTACGACATCGGTAGCGGCCAGACCCGGCTGCTGGTTGATTCCAAGGTGGTGCTGCCCGGCACCGAGACCCTCAGCGACGAGGAAAAGGCACGCCGCGAGCGCCAGCGCATCGCCGCGATGACCGGCATCGTTGATTACCAGTGGTCGCCGGACGCGCAGCGCCTGCTGTTCCCGCTGGGCGGCGAACTCTACCTGTACGACCTCAAGCAGCAGGGCCAGGCGGCCGTGCGCCAGCTGACCCACGGTGAAGGTTTCGCCACCGACGCCAAGCTGTCGCCCAAGGGCGGTTTCGTCAGCTTCATCCGCGGCCGCAACCTGTGGGTGATCGACCTGGCCAATGGCAAGCAGCTGCAGCTGACCCACGACGGCAGCACCACCATCGGCAACGGCGTGGCCGAGTTCGTCGCCGATGAGGAGATGGATCGCCACACCGGCTACTGGTGGGCGCCGGATGATTCGGCCATTGCCTTTGCCCGCATCGATGAATCGCCGGTGCCGGTACAGAAGCGCTACGAGGTCTATGCCGACCGCACCGACGTGATCGAGCAGCGTTACCCGGCCGCCGGCGACGCCAACGTGCGCGTGCAGCTGGGCGTGATCGCACCGGCCGCCGATGCGCAGCCGCGCTGGGTCGACCTCGGCAGGGAACAGGATATCTACCTGGCCCGCGTCGATTGGCGCGATCCGCAGCACCTGAGTTTCCAGCGCCAGTCGCGTGACCAGAAGCAGCTGGACCTGGTGGAAGTGGCGCTCGACTCCAACCGCCAGCGCGTGCTCGCCCACGAGACCAGCCCGACCTGGGTGCCGCTGCATAACAGCCTGCGCTTCCTGGAAGACGGCAGCGTGCTGTGGTCGTCCGAGCGTACCGGCTTCCAGCACCTGTACCGCATCGACAGCAAGGGCAAGACCACCGCGCTGACCCACGGCAACTGGCCGGTGGACGAACTGCTGGCGGTTGATGAGAAGGCCGGCAAGGCCTACTTCCGCGCCGGCATCGAAACCTCGCGCGAAAGCCAGATCTACGCGGTATCGCTGCAGGGCGGCGAGCCCCAGCGCCTGTCCAAGGCACCGGGCATGCACAGCGCCACGTTCGCCCGCAATGCCAGCGTCTATGTCGACAGCTGGTCCAACAGCACCACGCCGCCGCAGATCGAGCTGTTCCGCGCCAATGGCGAGAAGATCGCTACGCTGGTGGAGAACGACCTGGCCGATCCCAGGCACCCGTATGCGCGCTACCGCGACGCGCAGCGCCCGGTCGAGTTCGGCACGCTGACCGCCGCCGATGGCAAGACCCCACTGAACTACAGCCTGATCAAGCCGGCCGGGTTTGATCCGTCCAAGCGCTACCCGGTGGCGGTGTATGTCTATGGCGGCCCGGCCAGCCAGACCGTCACCGACAGCTGGCCCGGCCGCGGTGATCACCTGTTCAACCAGTACCTGGCCCAGCAGGGCTACGTGGTGTTCTCGCTGGACAACCGCGGCACCCCGCGTCGCGGCCGCGACTTCGGTGGTGCGCTGTACGGGAAGCAGGGCACGGTGGAAGTGACCGACCAGCTGCGCGGCGTGGCCTGGCTCAAGCAGCAGCCGTGGGTGGACCCGGCGCGCATTGGCGTGCAGGGCTGGTCCAACGGCGGTTACATGACCCTGATGCTGCTGGCCAAGGCCTCGAACCAGTACGCCTGCGGAGTGGCCGGTGCGCCGGTGACCGACTGGGGCCTGTACGACAGCCACTACACCGAACGCTACATGGATCTGCCGGCACGCAATGAAGCCGGTTATCGCGAAGCGCGCGTGCTGACCCATATCGACGGCCTGCGCTCGCCGCTGCTGCTGATCCACGGCATGGCCGACGACAACGTGCTGTTCACCAACTCGACCAGCCTGATGAGCGCGCTGCAGAAGCGTGCACAGCCGTTCGAGCTGATGACCTACCCGGGTGCCAAGCATGGCCTGTCGGGCGCCGATGCCCTGCATCGCTACCGCGTGGCCGAAGCCTTCCTGGGACGCTGCCTGAAACCCTGATCCGCAACCGGGAAGGAGCCCGCCGATGACCCTGCCACCGCCGATTCCCGCCCATCGCCAGACGTCCACCGGATGGTGGCGCCGCCACTGGCGCTGGGCGATGCCGCTGACGGTGGTGCTGGTGCTGGGTGGCGCCGGTGGCGTGGTGACCTGGAGCCTGTTGCGCTGGAGCGAGGCGGCACGCGAAAGTCCACCGATGCGCGAAGCGTTGCGCCGCGCGGGCTGCAGCATCGAACTGGTGGAAGCCTTCGGCGAGCCGCTGCATATCGAATCGATGCCGCTGGGCAGCATGCAGACCGCCATCAACGGCCAGCGCGACGTTGGCCTGACCGTTGCGCTGGAAGGGCCGCAGGCACGCGGGCGGTTGTTCGTGCAGGGCATCCGTCGTGACGATGTCTGGGACTACCCGGTGATGTACGTGCTGGCCGAAGACAAGCAGACCTTCGACCTGACGGCGCTGGATGATGATGAGGCTGCGCAGGAGTGCGAGCTGCAGGCTTGCCGTGATCGCGGCGAATGCCCGCTGACCGCCGCGTTGTGACCTCCCCGGGCAGGCGACTGCGGGACGTCGACCGGGTAGAGTCGACTGTCAGTCGACTGCTCTTCGGTCGGATAGCGAAACCCCCGCGCTGCGCGCGATAGTCGACTGACAGTCGACTCTACGCCGGCAGGCTTCCGCGGAGCCCCGGCTGCACAACCAGCCGCCATGACTTCCCGCCGATTGTCGCCATCGCCGTGAGCGCGTAGGGTGCGGGCAACCCTGTCCTGGAGTGCACCATGAAGCCGATTGCATTGGCAGTTGCCCTGGCCCTGACCGCCGCCCCGTTGCTGTCCGCACCGCCAGCGCTGGCCGCGCCAGCTGCCAAGGCCACTACTCCGGCCAGCCCGGCCTGGGTTGCCCGCAGCAATGCACTGGCGCAGATCCTGCTTGATGCACAAGGCCCGTTCCAGCCGGAGGAAACCGGCTTCTTCGGCGTTCCCGGCTACGACGACAAGGTCGCAGACCTTGGCCCGGACAACGGCAAGCGCTATCGCGCCGCCATGGCCAAAGCCCGCGATGAACTCAAGGCAAAGCTGGCCACCGAAAAGGATTCCAACGTCCGCCAGGACCTGGAGATCATGATCCACGCCGCCAGCCAGAACATCGAAGGCAGCGAGCTCAACGAGAAATACCTGCTGCCGTGGAGTGATGCGCCGCAGACCGTGTTCAGCGGCCTCAACCTGCTGCTGTCCGACCAGGTGCCGGCCGAGCGCCGGGCCAAGGCGATCGACCGCCTCAAGGCCTATGCCGGCCTGCAGCCGGGCGGCACCGCCTTCACCACGCTGGCCCGCCAGCGCTACGAAGAGCGCCTGAAGGACACCAGCCTGCTGCAGCCGACCAAGATCGAAGTGCAGCAGTCGCTGGACAACGTCGAGACCTACATCACCGGCATCGAGTCGCTGCTGAAGAAGTACCAGATCGCCGGCACCGATGAAGCAATGAAGGCCCTGGCCGGGCAGATGAAGGACTACGCCGCCTGGACCCGCAAGGACGTGCTGCCGAAGGCACGCACCGATGCGCGCCTGCCAGCGCCGCTGTACGCCTACCAGCTCAAGCAGGTCGGCATCGACATCGACCCGAAGCTGCTGATGCAGCGCGCGCAGCTGGAGTTCATGGAAACCCGCTCGGCGATGCAGCAGCTGGCGCCGCTGGTGGTGAAGGACAAGGGCCTGAAGGTGGCCGACCCGAGCGACCCGGTGGCGGTGATCCGCGCGCTGAAGGCCGACAAGATCGCCGACGACCATCTGGAAGGCCACTACCGCAAGGTGATCGACGCGATCGATCCGCTGATCCGCGAGCATGCCATCGTCGACGTGCCCCAGCGCGCCATGCAGATGCGCCTGGGTTCGGCCGCCGAGAGCGCGGCCAGTCCCGCGCCGCATTTCCTGCCGGCGCCGCTGGTCAACAACACCGGGCAGCAGGGCACCTTCGTGCTGCCGCTGGGCAACCCGGCAGCGGGCCCGGGCGCGCAGTACGACGACTTCAACTTCGGTGCGGCAGCATGGACGCTGAGCGCGCATGAAGGCCGCCCCGGCCACGAGCTCCAGTTCACCGCGATGGTCGAGCGTGGCGTGTCGCTGGCACGCACCATGTTCGCGTTCAATTCGGTGAACGTGGAAGGCTGGGCACTGTATGCCGAGGCCGAGATGGTGCCCTACGAACCGCTGGACGGTCAGATGATCGCCCTGCAGTTCCGCCTGCTGCGCGCCGCGCGCGCGATGCTGGACCCGATGCTCAACCTGGGCCTGACCGACCGCGCCAACGGCGAGCGCGTGCTGATGGAGCAGGTCGGCCTGTCCAAGGCAATGGCCACCCAGGAACTGGATCGCTACATGGTGCGCATGCCGGGCCAGGCCGGCAGCTACTTCTACGGCTACACCCGCATCCTGGAACTGCGCATGCAGACCGAGCTGGCACTGGGTGCGAAGTTCGACCGCCTTGCGTTCAACAACTTCCTGCTCGACCAGGGCCTGCTGCCGCCGGACCAGCTGGCTGATGCGGTGAACAAGGTGTTCGTGCCGAAGTACCGGCAGAAATAATCGGTAGCGCCGGGCCATGCCCGGCGAGCGCAGCGGGAGAGACGCCGGGCATGGCCCGGCGCTACCCGCGGTGACGCTGCCGCCTCACCGCTGCGGGGTAATCACCTGTGTCGGCAATCGCGCCGGCGGTGCCGGATTCGGCACCCAGATCGCGACGCCGGCGGCGCGCTTCTGCGTGGTCGGAATACCGATGCCGACGCCGCCACCCACATGCGAGCCGAACGTGCCGGCGCCCACCGACATGCCCACCGGCGAGCCACTGCTGCCCACGCCCATCAGCACCACGCCATTGGCGCCCAGCGCGGCGGCCTCACGCTTCAGGCGTGCCACGGCGGCATCGGTCTGGCCCTGTGTGCCGAAGCCGACGGCGGACGCCGATTCCAGCTGGGCGATTTCCTGGGAACCGGCCGGAGGCGTCGAATAGATCTGCACCAGTGCCGGATCGATGGGTGCGCGGGCGCGGCCCAGCATCACCTTGGAGGTGCTGGCACAGCCGGCGGCGACCAGCAGGATGGCCGCCAACGCGGCCCAACGGATGTTCATGGCACGACCCCTGTAGGACTGGTTGCGATCATCGGCGGGCCACTCTGAATCGGCGCCAACACCCGGGCCAGGGCACGCACGTCAGCACGCTAGCACGCCGGGGGTGACAGCCCCGCCAACGGCAGTAGGCGACGGCAGCGGGAACGTCTATGGTTGGGGCAGGAACCAACTGCGGGAGAGTGGCATGGGCGTGATCAGTCTGTTGTGGGGCGTACTGGCGCTGTTGTGGATGATCCTGGCGCTGATTCCACTGCTCGGCTGGGGCAACTGGTTCCTTATCCCGTTCGCTGCGGTGGGCGCGGTCATCGCCGCGCTGGGCATCCTGTTCACCCACCCGAGCAAGCGTGGCCGGGCCTGGGCCGGCCTGGTCCTGAACGGCATCGTGGTGGTGGTGGGCATCCTCCGCCTCGGCCTGGGTGGTGGCGTCATCTGAGCCCGCGCCCGGGTGCGACAGGGCGTCGCAGGCGCACGGCCGATGGCCGGGCGGGGGCGTACAATGAATGGCTGCGCGAGCCCCCCGCGTGCCTGTGAATCCGCGCCCGGCGCGGCTGCCCCATGATCATCCGACCCCGCCCCCACGGCTGGCAACTGCTGTACATCCTGCGCGGTTCGATCGTCAAAGCGATCGCGCCCAAGGTGCTGGCCATCCTGATCCTGTCCATCGCCGTGGCTGCGGTGGTGGAACTGGCGCCGCCGACCGGCATCGAACGCGTGTCGGTCACGCCGTTCACGCTGCTCGGCTTGGTGCTGTCGATCTTCCTCAGCTTCCGCAACAGCGCCTGCTACGAGCGCTGGTGGGAAGGCCGCAAGCTGTGGGGCCAGCTGGTCTACGAATCGCGTTCGCTGGCCCGCCAGGTGAACCTGCTGCTGGCCGATGACACCGGCCGCCGTCGCCGCATCGCCTACGTCACCACCGCGTTCGCCCACGCCCTGGCCGGGCGCCTGCGTGGGCGCATCGTGGCGCTGATGGCCCTGCCGTGGCTGGACAAGCGCCAGCGCGAACAGCTGGGCCAGCGCGAGAACGTGCCCGACGCGCTGCTGGCGATGATCGCCGCCGAACTGGCCCAGGCGCTGCGCAGCGGTGAGCTCGATCCGATCCTCTACACCCAGCTGGAAGAGCGCCTGCACGCGATGTCGTCGATCCAGGCCGGCTGCGAGCGCATCCTCACCACGCCGCTGCGGTTCGCCTACACCCTGCTGCTGCACCGCTGCGCGTGGATGTTCTGCGTGCTGCTGCCGTTCGGCCTGGCCAGTTCGCTGGGCTGGGGCACGCCGGTGCTGTCGGCGGTGCTGGCCTATGCCTTCTTCGGCCTGGACCAGCTGGGCGAAGAAATGGAAGACCCCTTCGGCCTTGAGCCGAACGATCTGCCGCTGGACGCGCTGGTGCGCACGATCGAGATCGACCAGCTCGATGCGCTCGGCGAACGCCCGTTGCCCGAACCCCTGCTGCCGCAGGGCTACCTGTTGCAATAGCCACTCCTCGGAGCCTGCCATGTCCCACCCGCTGTACCGCCCGCGCCGCATGCGCCACGACGAGTTCTCGCGCCGCCTGATGCGCGAGAACACGCTGACCACCGACGACCTGATCTACCCGGTGTTCGTGCACGAACTGGCCGGCCGCACCGCAGTGCCGTCGATGCCGGGCGTGGAGCGGCTGTCGATCGAAGAACTGCTGAAGGTTGCCGAAGAGGCGCTGGAGCTGGGCATTCCGGTGATCGACCTGTTCCCGGTGATCGACCCGTCGCTGAAGTCGCTGGATGCATCGGCCGCCTGGGCCGAGGACGGCCTGGCGCAGCGTGCGATCCGCGCGCTGAAGTCGCGCTTCCCGGAGCTGGGCGTGATGACCGACGTGGCGCTGGACCCGTACACCACCCACGGCCAGGACGGCATCATCGATGACAAGGGCTACGTGCTGAACGACATCACCGTGGAAGCGCTGGTCAAGCAGTCGGTGTCGCACGCCGAAGCCGGGGTCGACATCGTCTCGCCGTCGGACATGATGGACGGCCGCATCGGCGCGATCCGCCGTGCGCTGGATGCCGACAACCACATCAACGTGCGCATCATGGCCTACTCGGCCAAGTACGCCTCGGCGTTCTACGGCCCGTTCCGTGATGCGGTGGGTAGCGCGGCCAGCCTCGGCAAGGCCGACAAGAAGACCTACCAGATGGACCCGGCCAACGGCGACGAGGCCCTGCGCGAGATCGCGCTGGACCTGGAAGAGGGCGCCGACATGGTGATGGTCAAGCCGGGCATGCCGTACCTGGACCTGGTGCGCCGGGTGAAGGAGACATTCGGTGTGCCGACCTTCGCCTATCAGGTGAGTGGCGAGTACGCGATGATGAAGGCCGCCTTCGCCAACGGCTGGCTGGACGAACGCGCCTGCGTGCTGGAGTCGCTGCTGGGCTTCAAGCGGGCCGGTGCCGACGGCGTACTGACCTATTTCGCGCCGCAGGTGGCGCGATGGCTGCGCGAGCGCTGACAATAGCGACACAATAGACGGAGGACTGCGATGGCACCCGAACTGGGATGGATGCAATGGCTGATCTGGGGCACCGGAACACTGGTGTTCGGCGCCATCATCGTCGGTGTCTTCATCGCCGCCTGGCGGGCCGGCAAGCGCCCGCCGGAACAGCTCTCCGCTGCCCGCCACGTGGCCCGTGAGCAGGCGCTGCCGGACAGCGTGCAGGCCGAGCTGGCCGCGTTGAACCAGCGCAAGGACAACGGCCAGCTGAGTGAGCTGGAGTACGAGCAGCAGCGCGCCAAGGTGTTGTCTCGCTGACGGGTGGGTGCCAACCTTGGTTGGCACCTTGGCGTGCCGACCAAGGTCGGCACCTACCCCGCGATCATCTACGCATCGCGTGGATCTATCGCACGCACCTGGCACCTCCATCGCCCTGGTAGTCGCCAACCTTGGTTGGCGTCTGCCGTTACCGCGCGCCTGGCACGCACCCGGCCACCGCCGCCACCTTCGGCACCGCCAAGCGGTACACGTCCACGCCACCGGCGCGCGGCGCCTTCGCCGCGCTGCTGGCCACCAGCATCTCGCCCGGCTTGGCGTTGTCGATCACCGGCGCGCCGGTCCAGCCGCCGGTCTGGTTGAACGACAGTCCCAACGGCTGCAGGGCCGCGCCACTCCACGCGCAGCCGCTGCTCCACACCTGTGCGGTCGTGCCGCTGCCGCGGCTGAACACCACCGCGCCGTCGTTGCCCAGCCAGTCGCCGTCGGTCTCGTCGTCGCCGCTGTTCAAGGTGGTCAGTGCGGTTGCCGGGCCACGCACGCCCTGCGCGTCCAGCGTCGCCACGAGCAGGTCCCAGCCGGCACCACGCCCCTGCTGGCGGGCGAACAACAGCCGCTTGCCATCCACGCTCAGGGCTGGTCCGCGCTCTTCGCGGCGGTCACCGTCGCCCGCCAAAGGCTGCGCCTTGCCCAGCTGGCCATCGGCGGAGAGTGCGGCGCGGTACAGCGCCAGCCTGCCCTCGCGGCCGGCCGCGAACAGCAGCCAGCGGCCGTCACGGCTGAAGTAGGGATCACGGACCTCACCGGCCACGCCTACCGGCAGGGCCTGCGCCTGCTGCCAGCGGCCGCCGACCACGCGCGCCTCCCACAGGCCCCAGCCAGCCTCACCGCGGCGGGCAAAGACGATGCGCTGGCCATCGGGACTGATCGTGGCGCGGCCCTCGTCGGCACGGGTGGAGACCACGCCCATGCCTTCGATGCCGTACTCGTTCAACGCCATCGCCACGGGGGCAGAGAGTAGACTGGCGGCAAGCACCAGCAGGGGCGGGGTGATGCGCATCATCCGGGTCCGTGCACGAAAGAGCATCAGTCTAGCCAGCTTGAGGATTCCATGACCGACCGTTACGCCGTCTTCGGACACCCCGTTGCCCACTCGAAGTCGCCGCAGATCCACGCGACGTTCGGTCGCCAGGAAGGCATCAGCATCGACTACCGTGCAATCGACCTGGCCCCTGATGCGTTCCTGGCCGGCCTGGAAGCCTTCGCCGCCGAAGGCGGTGTCGGTGCCAACGTCACCTCGCCGCACAAGGAAGCCGCGTTCTCGGTGTGCACCACCCTGACCGCGCGCGCGCGCCGCGCCGGCTCGGTCAACACGCTGCTGCGCAAGGGCGACCGCTGGCACGGCGATACCACCGATGGCATCGGCCTGGTGCGTGACCTGACCGACCGCCATGGCCTGGACCTGCGTGGCCGCCGCGTGCTGCTGATCGGCGCCGGCGGTTCCGCGCGCAGCGTCGCGCCGGCGCTGCTCGATGCCGGCATCACCGAGCTGGTGGTGGTCAACCGCACACCGGAACGCGCCGATGAACTGATCGACGCGATGGGCGAACCGGGCCGCGCGATCAGCCGCTACTGGGAAGACCTGCGTGATCTGGGTGACTTCGAGCTGATCGTCAATGCCACCTCGGCCGGCCGCGACCGCGACGTCGAGTTCAAGCTGCCGCTGTCGCTGGTCAACTCGATGACCACCGCCGTCGACCTCAACTACGGCGAGGCTGCCATCGCCTTCCTGGCCTGGGCACGCGCGTCCAACTGCCGCAATACCGTGGATGGGCTGGGCATGCTGGTCGAACAGGCCGCCGAGAGCTTCCTGCAGTGGCATGGCGTGCGCCCGCAGACCGATGAGGTCTACCAGTCGCTGCGGCAGGGCACGGCCGTGCTGGCCGGCGAGGACTGATCGATGGACGGCACAACCCTGCTGGTGACCGTGCTGAGCATGGTGGGCGTGCGCCTGCCGGTGCTGATCGCGCTGTGCATCGGCCTGGTCTGGGTGGTCGGCGCGCCGCGCGATGCCACCCGCACCGGCGCCCTGGCCGGCCTGCTGCTGTTGCTGCTGTCCAGTCTCGGCGGCCTGGCAGCGGGCATCCTGCCGATGTGGCTGGTCAGCAGCGGCAACTTCGGCGCTGTGTCGGGCATGGGCACCATCCTCGGCGTGCTGCACTTCGCGCTGGCAATGGTTGAGGCCATCGGCGTGGTGCTGCTGGTGTGGGCGCTGGTGCGCCTGCTGCGGCTGCGTGGCAACGTGGTGCAGTGACCTCCCGGTGACGGCCCTGGTCTGTCCCCAGCAGCGTCCGGCGTGTTCATCCGGCCGCCGGGTGTCGTCGCTGGCTTGTTCAGGCAGGCAGCGGCGGCGGTCGTGGCCGGCCATGCGACAATGACCGGCCTGATCCAGCTACGGTAGTTCCCGGCGTGACCGAAACCGTCGCCGCTCCGCGCATGCTCGATGACGCCTTGAAGGACGCGATCCGCAAGGCGTACACCACGCTGCAGGCCAATACCCCCGGCTTCTCCACCCGCCGCTCGCAGAGCCAGATGATCGGCGTGGTGTCGCGTGCGCTGTCGAAAAGTGGCGGCGTCGGCGTGGTCGAGGCGCCCACCGGCGTCGGCAAGAGCCTGGGCTACCTCACCGCAGGTGTACCGATCGCGCTGGCCACCAGGAAGAAGCTGGTGATCAGCACCGGCACCGTGGCGCTGCAGTCGCAGCTGGTCGAGCGCGACATTCCCAACTTCCTCAAGGCCACCGGCCTGGAGGCGACCGTGGCGCTGGCCAAGGGCCGTACCCGCTACCTGTGCACGCGCAATGCCGCCGAGGCGCAGGGCGAGGGCTCGCAGGGCGGCATGTTCGAGGATGACGCGCCGCTGTTCGACCGGCCGCTGGCGCCGATCGAGATGGACATCGCCAAGCGCCTGACCGACGCCTTCACCAGCGGCAGCTGGGACGGCGATATCGACAACGCACCGGAGACCATCAGCCCCGGCCTGCGCAGCCGCATCACCACGCCGGCTTCGGGCTGCGCCGGGCGCCGTTGTGCGTATTCGGCGCAGTGCGCGGTGCTGCGCTCGCGCAATACCGTGCGCGATGCGCAGATCGTGGTCACCAACCACGCGCTGCTGCTGTCGGCGTTGTCGATCGGTGACAGCGACAACGGCCAGCCGTTGATTGCGCCGCCGTCGGACATGCTGCTGGTGCTGGACGAAGGCCATCACATCGGCAACGTGGCCATCGACCAGGGTGCGGCCAGCCTGGCGCTGGATGAAATGGCCAAGCGTACCGGCCGCCTGCAGATCCTGATCGCCGGTGCCTACCGCGCGGTCGACAAGGACCGGCTCGGCAACCTGCTGCCGAACGAAGCGATCGAAGTGGCCAGCAACGTGGCCAAGCAGTTGCGCGCGTTCCGCGATCATATCGAGCGCGTGTGGATGCCGGCGCCGGCGGACGAAGAGCCGATGTGGCGCGCGGCCAATGGGCGACTGCCCGAGGCCTGGCGCGAGCCGATCGAGGCGCTGGCCGACGATACCCGCAGCCTCTACAACTGGGCGCATGCCGCCACCGCGCAGGTGGCCAAGGGCAAGCCGGACGATGCCGCACGCGAGCGCCTGCAGCGCAACCTGGGCATGGCGCTGGAGATGATCGAGCAGCAGTACAACCTGTGGCAGGCCTGGCGCCGCGAGGACAAGGACGGCGCGCCGCCGATGGCGCGCTGGGTCACCGCCACTCGCGACGGCGACCTGGTGCTGCACGGCTCGCCGGTGTCGGCCGCGCACGTGCTGCGCAAGCTGCTGTGGGATGAAGTGGACTCGGTGGTGATGACCTCGGCGACGCTGACCGGCGGTGGCGATTTCCAGTCGCTGGCGATCGACAACGGCATTCCGGAAGAGGCCGAGATGGTCTCGCTGTCGTCGCCGTTCGACCTGCCCAACCAGGCCGAGCTGATCGTGCCGAAGTTTCCGGTCACCCCCGACGATCGCGAAGGCCATCCCCGCGAAGTGGCGCGCTACCTGGACACCGAGCTGGACTGGGCCAAGGGTTCGATGGTGCTGTTCACCTCGCGCTGGAAGATGGAGAAGGTGGTCGGGCTGATGTCGGCCGCGCGCCGCAAGCAGGTGCTGGTGCAGGGCGAGATGTCCAAGACCCGGCTGATCGACGAGCACCTGCGCCGCGTGGCCGCAGGCGAGGGTTCGGTGCTGTTCGGACTGAACTCGTTCGGTGAAGGCCTCGACCTGCCCGGCGAAGCCTGCACCACGGTAGTGATCACCCAGGTGCCGTTCGCCGTGCCGACCGACCCGCAGACCGCCACCCTCAGCGAGTGGTTCGAAGGGCGCGGGTTGAATGCCTTCAACCTGATCGCCATTCCGCATGCGCTGCGCACGCTGACCCAGTTCGCCGGCCGCCTGATCCGCACCTCCACCGACACCGGCCGCGTGATCATCCTCGATTCGCGGCTGCTGACCCGCCGCTACGGCAAGCGCATCATCGACGCGCTGCCACCGTTCAAGCGCGTGATCGGCTGAGACGCACCGGTAGCGCTGGGACATGCCCGGCGGAGAGCCTCACCTGCTTTCCGGGTTCCGGCACCCTGGCCCATAGGCCTCCGCGTAGGGTTTGCCGAAGCAGCGCAGCAGTCCATCAAGCACGTCCAGGTTCGGCGGCCACGGCATCTGCACCCGTTGCCCGCCCTCGGTGGTGAAGTGGTAGCGACCGTCCTTGATGTTCTCCGCCATGATGGTGGGCGTCGGTATCGCGAGCAGCCTCGCACGAGCCTTTTCAAGGGCGCTGCGGTCCTGGCGCAGGAACGCAACCATGCCATCCACATAGGCATTCCAGTATCCCGGGTCGCCTCCGTTCACCGGCTTGTGGCTGCGTTCCATCAGCATGATCGCCTTTGCGGTCTGCCCCAGCTCCGCGCGAAGCTGGCCCTCGTGCCACGTGATGATGGCATTGCCTGCTGCCTTGGGCAGTGCGCCGTAGGCGGACAGCAGATCGGCAGCTTCGCGGGTACAGCCACGGTCGGCCAGCGTGCGCCAGCCACCTTCCAGGTCCTGATCGAACGCAGCCGGTTCCATCGCCAGCATCGCTGCACGGTCGTAGCGGCAATCGGGCGCTTCTGGCGGTTCTGCTGACGTGGCCATGGCAGCGGCCAGCGCAAAGGAAAGCAACATCCTCTCAACCTCCGTGTTGGTGACCTCCTGGCCACCATAACGGATCACGACCGTATGGCGGTCAATCGCCGAGCAGGGCGGTGTTGCGTACGGCACCCTTGTCGGCGCTGGTGGCGAGCAGGGCGTAAGCCTTCAACGCGCTGGTGACCTTGCGTGGGCGTGGTGCGCGTGGCTTCCAGCCGCTCGCATCGGCGTCGGCGCGGCGTTGGGCCAGCGTGGCCTCATCCAGCAGCAGGTCGATGCGGCGGGCGGGAATGTCGATGCGGATGCGGTCGCCGTCTTCCACCAGGCCGATCGTGCCGCCGCTGGCGGCTTCCGGCGAGACGTGGCCGATCGACAGGCCCGAGGTGCCGCCGGAGAAGCGGCCGTCGGTGAGCAGCGCGCACTGCTTGCCCAGCCCCTTCGATTTCAGGTAGCTGGTCGGGTACAGCATCTCCTGCATGCCCGGGCCGCCCTTCGGCCCTTCGTAGCGGATCACCACCACCTCGCCCGGCTGCACCTCGTCGGCGAGGATGCCGGCGACGGCGGCGTCCTGGCTTTCATAGACGCGCGCGGGGCCTTCGAACACATGGATCGATTCGTCCACGCCGGCGGTTTTCACCACGCAGCCATCGACAGCCAGGTTGCCGCGCAGCACCGCGAGGCCGCCCTCCAGCGAATACGCATGTTGCAGCGAACGGATGCAGCCCCCGGCGCGGTCCAGGTCCAGCGTCGGCCAGCGCGTGGCCTGGCTGAAGGCCTCCTGGGTGGGAATGCCGGCTGGGCCGGCCTTGAAGAAGGTGTGCAGGGTGTCGTTGTCACTGCGCACCACGTCCCAGCGTTTCAGTGCGTCGGCCAGGCTGGCGCTGTGCACGGTCGGCACTGTGGTATCGAGCAGGCCGGCGCGATCCAGTTCACCGAGGATGCCGAACACGCCGCCGGCGCGGTGCACGTCCTCGATGTGGTACTTCGGTGTGTTCGGCGCCACCTTGCACAGCTGCGGGACGCGTCGCGACAGCGCGTCGATGTGGGTCAGGTCGAAGTCGACCTCCGCTTCCTGCGCTGCGGCCAGCAGATGCAGGATGGTGTTGGTGGAGCCGCCCATGGCGATGTCCAGGGTCATCGCGTTGGCGAACGCGGCCTGGGTGGCGATCCCGCGCGGCAGCGCGCTCGGGTCTTCGCCGCCGTACCAGCGATGGCAGAGCTCGACGATCAGGCGGCCGGCGCGGCGGAACAGCGCCTCGCGGTCGGCATGGGTGGCCAGCGTAGTGCCGTTGCCGGGCAGCGACAGGCCCAGCGCTTCGGTCAGGCAGTTCATCGAGTTGGCGGTGAACATGCCCGAGCAGGAGCCGCAGGTGGGACAGGCGCTGCGCTCGAACGCGGCCACCTTCTCGTCGGAGGCGCTGTCATCGGCGGCCACCACCATCGCGTCGACCAGGTCCAGCTTGTGCTCGGACAGCCTGGTCTTGCCCGCTTCCATCGGCCCGCCGGAGACGAACACCACCGGGATGTTCAGGCGCAGCGCGGCCATCAGCATGCCAGGGGTGATCTTGTCACAGTTGCTGATGCACACCAGCGCGTCGGCGCAGTGCGCGTTGACCATGTACTCCACGGCGTCGGCGATGATCTCGCGGCTGGGCAGCGAGTACAGCATGCCGTCGTGGCCCATCGCGATGCCGTCGTCCACGGCGATGGTGTTGAATTCCTTGGCGACACCGCCGACCTGTTCGATCTCATGCGCGACCAGCTGGCCAAGATCCTTCAGGTGCACGTGGCCGGGCACGAACTGGGTGAAGGAGTTGGCGATGGCGATGATCGGCTTGTGGAAGTCGCCGTCTTTCATGCCGGTGGCACGCCACAGGGCGCGGGCGCCGGCCATGTTGCGGCCGGCGGTGGAAGTGCGGGAACGGTATTCGGGCATGGCGGGCGGAACGGGCGTGCCGTACGACGTGGGGGTCAGCCGATCATGGCCAATTTTTTCGGTTGCTGCTGCAACCACCGGAGGTGGTCCGGCCGGACTGCGCCCGGCACCCGCGGTAGTGCCGGCCGCTGGCCGGCAACCTCAACAGCAACAGCTGGCCTATCCGTGGGATGGCGGGGTGGGTCCGGTGGCAGGGGACGCCGTTAACCCGTCCATGGGGGCTTGGTCGCCGCATCCATGCGGCTCACTGATCTGGCCCCCTGAAAACGGACCCACCCCGCCTTCGACGTTTCCTGCGGCTGTTGGTAGGTGTCGACCTTGGTCGACACCGGTGGATCCACGTCATGCGCGGATGATGGGGAACGACGAAAATGAAAGGCCGTTCATCTTTCGCACTTTGCCGATTCCGGTTGCTGGCCCGGATTTGGCATCATTGGGGCATTGATCCGTCGACAGGGCATGAGGCCATGAAACGTTCCCGCACCACCGCGCTGCTGCTTATGAGCGCCGCGCCGCTGCTGTTCACCGCCTGCCAGAAGGAGCCGGAGGTGAAGGTGCAGGAAGGCCTGTACACCTCGGTGGAGGCCTGCACCGAGGCCACCGGTGATCCGTCGTCGTGCCGCAATGCCTTTGCCGAAGCGCAGAAGCAGGCCGCCGATGCGGCACCGAAGTACGCCAGCAAGGAAGCCTGCGAGAAGGACTACAAGCCGGAACAGTGCGTGCAGCAGCACACCTCGGCCGGCACCTCGTTCATCGGCCCGATGATGATGGGCTTCTTCATGTCGCAGATGCTGAGCAACCGCGGCGGCCTCGCCCCGCAGGCGCCGGCGTCGTCACCGGCTTACCAGGACAAGAACGCTGGCTGGGCGCGCCCGGCACCGGGCGGCACCGGCGGCCTGAACACCGCCAGCGGCATCGGTGCCGGCAAGGCCGGCCTGGCGCCGGTCACCAGCGAGCCGAACCGTGCGGTCACTGCCAGCCGTGGTGGCTTCGGCAACACCAGCGCGCGCCGCAGCAGCAGCGGCAGCTACGGCGGCTGATCGACCCATGCAGCGTATCCGGATTGCCGAGCGTGCCCAGTGGCGGGCACGCGCGGAGGAAGCGGGTTTCCGTTTCCATACCATCGATGGCCAGCCGTACTGGGATGAACGCGCGTACTACGCGTTCACCCTGCGCCAGATCGAACAGGACATCGAAGACCCCAGCGCCGAGCTGCACCAGATGGCGCTGGACCTGGTCGGTGATGTCATCGCCAGCGAGCGCCTGATGGACCAGCTGGCGATTCCGTCGCATTACCGCGACTGGATCGCCGACAGCTGGCGCCAGCGCCAGCCGCACCTGTACGGGCGCCTGGACCTGGCCTACGACGGCACCGGCCCGGCCAAGCTGTACGAGCTGAATTACGACACGCCGACCTCGCTGTTCGAGGCCAGCTTCTTCCAGTGGCAGTGGCTGGAAGACCAGCGCAACGCCGGCCGCCTGCCGCAGCATGCCGACCAGTTCAATGCGATCCATGAGGCGCTGGTCGAGCGCTTCGGCGAACTGGCCACGCAGCTGCCGCCGCCGCTGTTCTTCAGCGCGGTGGGCAGCTCCGAAGAAGACCGTGGCACTGTCGATTACCTGCGCGACTGCGCCTCGCAGGCCGGTCTGCATGGCCAGGCCATCGCCATCGAGGATATCGGCCTGTCCGAGGACGGCCGCTTCACCGCGCTGGATGATTCGGTGATCGGCACGCTGTTCAAGCTGTACCCGTTGGAAGACCTGATGGCTGAAGAGTTTGGCCGCGCGCTGCCCGGTTCCGGCGTGCAGCTGCTGGAACCGGCCTGGAAGGCGGTGCTGAGCAACAAGGGCATCCTGCCGCTGCTGTGGCAGCGCAACGTGGGCCATCCGAACCTGCTGGAGGCTCACTTCGATGACGGCAGCACGCTGCCGTCGGGCTGGGTGCGCAAGCCGCTGTTCTCGCGCGAGGGCGCCAACATCGAGATGCATCTGGCCGATGGCAGCACCCAGCGCAGCGACGGTCCCTACGATGGCCCGGCGATCATCCAGCGCGCACATCCGCTGACCCGCTTCGAAGGCGGCTATCCGCTGATCGGCAGCTGGGTGATCGGTGACCACGCCTGCGGCATCGGCATCCGCGAGGACGACAGCGCGATCACCCGCGACAGTGCGCGCTTCGTGCCGCACGCGATCGTAGATGAGGCACCGACGCGGATCTACGTCTGATGACGGTGCAGCGCTGGCCTGGCCGGCATGGGCGTGCCACGCCCGTGCCGGGTCGGCATTTCGATGACGGGCGCAGCCTGCAGGCATTCGCGGACCGCGTCGCGGTGCGTTGCCATCGCTGCGACACCTCCGGTTGGGTTATCGCCAGCTGGAAACCCTATCGATGGACCGCGCGTTTCCGCTGCACCGGCTGCAGTTCTGCGTTGGATAGTGGTGACTGGGTCGGTGCGGTCTACATGCTGGGCCGCCAACCTTGTGGATTCTGTGGGTATCAGTGGCTGCATGTGCGTCGCCGGGCTCCCGCCGGAGTGCCTGCACCGGCGTGCTTCGCTGCTCGATGTGCGCAATGTGATCGCAGTACCGATGTTTCGGTCGCGGTGCGTCCGTTGCGTGACGCCGAGCCTGCCGATCCGCACTTCGGATTGCCGCTGCGCCTGGTCGAACCGACCCGCGCGGGCCTGCTCTGGGCCTATAACGCTGAACATCTGCAGGCACTGCACGAATACGCGGGCGCGACGTTGCGCGAAAGCCGCGGCCATCACCGATCCATGTTCTCGCGCCTGCCGCAGTGGATGAAGCTGGCCCGCAACCGGGTGCTGCTGCAGCGTGCGGTGGAGCGGTTGCAGCGGCGGTTGTTGGGTGAGCGCTGATACGGCAGCCGAGCGTGGGCTCGGCTCTACGGAACAACACGTGTAGAGCCGAGCCCATGCTCGGCTCCGGTCAAGCGCAGGGCTACAACAACCCTTCGCGCTTCACCGCCAGATAGCGCTCCACCAGCGCGCCGGGCAGGGCGTCGGCGGTCACGTCCAGCACCATCACCTTCTCGTTGCGCAGTGCCTCGTGCGCCTTCGCGCGCTGCTGCAGGTACAGCGCGGCGGCACCGGCCTGGGTGGCGTCTTCCAGGGTCTGCACGTCACCCTCCAGCGCGCCATCCAGCTCGCGCTCGCGCAGGCTGGCCACGCATACCAGGTGGCGCCGCTGCAGCAGGCGCACCGCCGCCAGCAGGTCTTCGATGTCCTCGTCGCGCACATTGCTGACCAGCATCACCAGCGCACGCCGGCGCTGGCGCAGCGATACTTCGGTGGCCGCAGCCAGGTAGTCGGTGGCCACCGCGCGCGGCTGCAGGTCGTAGCTGGCGCGCAGCAGGTGCTCGACCGTGCCCATGCCGCGCTGTGGTGCCACCCAGCGGCGTTCGCCCCCGGCAGCGTACAGGCCGGCGGCATCGCCCTGGCGCAGCGCCAGGTAGGCCACCACCAGCGAGGCATTCAAGGCATGGTCGAAGTGCGAGAGCCCGCCTTCGCTGGCCAGCATGCGCCGGCCACTGTCGAGCATCAGCAGCAACTGCTGGTTCTTCTCGTCCTGGTACTCGCGCGAGATCAGCTTGCGCGCACGTGCGGTGGCCTTCCAGTCCAGCTGGCGCAGGCTGTCGCCGATGCGGTACTCGCGCATCTGGTGGAAGTCGGTGCCTTCGCCACGGCGGCGCTTGACGTGCGCACCGACCAGCCGCGAGGCCTGGTCGGCACTGAACAATGCGAAGCGGGTGAGCGGCACGAAGTTCGGATAGACCCGCACCTCCAGCGCCGGCGGCAGCGTGCGTTGCTGCCACCACAGGCGCCACGGCGAGCGCATGCGCAGGTGCACCCCCTCGAAGCGGAAGTGCCCACGCTGCAGCGGCTGCAGGTGGTAGTGCAGGGTGGACGCCGTACCGGCCTGCAGGCTCACGCGCTGCGGCAGCGCTTCCAGCGGCCAGCCGCCGGGCACCAGGTCGAACACCTGCACCGTCATCGATTGCTCGGCCTGCACACGCAACGCCGCCTCGCGGCGCACGCCCAGTGCCAGCGCTTCGGGCAGCTCGCGCTGCACCTGCGGCGATGCACGCCGCCACTGCCGCCACAGGTCCCACAGCGCGGGCAACGCGATGGCCACGGCCGCCAGTGCCCAGCTCCAGCGCGGCAGCCATCCGCCCAGCACCAGCCCGCCCAGGGCGGCCCAGGCCAGCAGCAGCGCCAGCAGCAGCGGGGCCGGCCTCATCGGCGCGGCGCTTCCACCTTGGCCAGCAGCGCGCCCAGCACGTCGTCGGCGTCCTGGCCTTCAATCTGCAGTTCCGGGGCCAGCGCGATGCGGTGCCGCAGCGCCGGGCGGGCGATGTCGCGCACGTCGTCCGGCGTGACGAAGTCGCGGCCGGCCAGCACCGCCTGTGCGCGCGAGGCACGCACCAGCGCGATGCTGCCGCGCGGACCGGCGCCGACGGCGATGCCCGGCCACTGCCGGGTGGCGGCGACGATGCGCACCGCGTAGTCGATCACCTCGTCATCGACGGTGATCGCCGCAGTGGCACGCTGCAGTTCCAGCAGCTCGCCGGCACCGAGCACACGCGGCACCTGGCTCAGGTCGAAATCGCTGGCAGCGCGGCCGCTGGTGATCGCGGTCACCATGCGCTTCTCGTCCTCCAGCTGGGGGTAGTCGATCAGCACCTTCAGCAGGAAGCGGTCCAGCTGTGCTTCCGGCAGCGGGTAGGTGCCTTCCTGCTCCAGCGGGTTCTGCGTGGCCAGCGCCATGAACGGCGGCGCCAGGGTGAAGGCCTTGCCCTCAATGGTCACCTGGCCTTCCTGCATTACTTCCAGCAGCGCCGACTGGGTCTTGGCCGGTGCACGGTTGATCTCGTCGGCCAGCAGCAGGTTGGTGAACACCGGGCCGCGGCGGATCTTGAAGCTCTCGCTCTTCGGGTCGTACACCGCGTGGCCACTGACGTCGCTGGGCATCAGGTCGGGGGTGAACTGCACGCGCCCGTAGTCCAGCTCCAGGGCCTGTGCCAGTGCACGCACCAGCAGGGTCTTGCCCAGCCCGGGCACGCCCTCGATCAGCACGTGGCCACCGGCCAGCAGCGCCACCAGGATCTGGTCCAGTACATCGGCCTGGCCGATGAAGGCGTGTCCAACGGCGGTGCGGATGGCATCGACGCGTTCGATCAGGCGGGCGTTGGCGGCCGCCGGCAGCTCGGGGACTTCGGTCATAGCAGGGATCTCATCTGGAGCAGCAAGCGGATACGCTCGCGCAGGGCGGAGGAATCGTGCGGCGGAGGTGGCGTCAGTGCGGCGGCAACACGGCCTTGCGGCCACTTCAGCAGTTCGGCGATGGCCTGTTCGCGTGGCGCACCATCCAGTGCGGCAGCCACCGGTGCGCGCAGGCGCAGGCGGTGCAGGAACAGGGCGAGAACGGCCTCGTACAGGCGCGTACCGTGGCCGAAACGCAGCAGCAATTCACCACTGGCGTGCACGTGTTCCAGCAGCGAACGGCGTTCCAGTACCGGTGACGGCAGCAGGCTGCCGAAGCGTTGCGAGCGGGCCCACAACCAGCCCAGCAGGGCCAGCAGCAGCGGCGCCCACAGCGGCCAGCCCTGGTAGAACAGGCGCGCCCACAGCGACGGTGGACGGCTGGCATAGATCAGCCAGACCGCACCCTTGCCGTAGTTCGGATCGAGCAGATAGCGGGTCAGGTCGCGGTGAGCCTTGTCGTGCAGGCCATCGCTGGCACCGCCGGCAGCCGCGGCCAGGCGCGCGGCAGGCGAGTCGACATCACCGCGCAGGAACTCCATGTCCGCCAGCACGCTCACCTTGCCCTGGCCATGGCGCAGGCGCGCGAACACCAGGTCACGGTCACCGCCCCAGCGGCGTTCGGCCTGCGCATTGGCGGCAAAACCCAGGGTGAAGCGGCGGCCAGCACAGAATTCAACGTGGCCAGGATCGTCGTCGACATGGAACGGCTGGCAATCGCTGCGCTGGAACAGGCTGTCCACGCCCAGCCGGTCCAGCAGGGGGCCCTGCTTGCTGCCGGCATCGTCCTCGACCGGCGGCGGTGTACGTACAAGCAGGTGGCCGCCACGGTCGACCCAGTCCAGCAGCGCGCTGGCAACGGGCGCCGGCAGTTCGCTGCTGTCCTGCAGCACCACCAGCGTGTCGTGCGGACCCAGCGCCATCTGCTGCAGGTCCAGCCGCGGCCGCGAGTGCACGGCGATGCCATCAGCGCGCAGGGCCTGGCCGAGCACGTACAGCGGGTTGTAGGCCGCCTCGCCCCGTGGCGGCAGCCGGATGGTCTCGGTTACCCGCTCGTGCGTGCGCAGGTAGAGGATCGCCAGCGGTACGCCGAGCAGCACCAATGCACCGAGCAGCAGCGACCAGAACAGGCGCGGACTCATGCCTGCCACCCGTACTGCTGGCGCAGGGCATCGGCCATCGCATCGAAATCGGCGCGGCTGGGCAGGCGGCCACCGTAGGCGGCGTACTGCCACATGCGCACGATGCGCGCGAACAGGTCACGGTCGCTGGCCTCGGGCATGCGCCGCGACGCGCGCAGGCATTGCGCTTCGGTGGCACCGGGTGGAAGCGCGATACCGCTGCGCTCGCCCACCGTGCGCACGCTGGCGCGGTACAGAAGGGCCAGCGCCTGCCGCGGCCGGCCCTGGTCCCAGAGCAGGCCGGCCTGGGTGGCCACGTCCGGCGGCAGCACCACCGGCAACTCCACCTGTTCCTCCACCACCGGCGGTGCGGCCTCGGCCTTGCGTCGGCCACTGCCCCGCAGCCACGGCAGCCACAGCCGTGCGGTCAGCAGCAGCACCAGCAGCAGGACGCCGAGCAGCCCCCACAGGCCCCATTCGGCCAGCCGCGCCAGCCAGGCGATGCCGTCCTTGCGCGCTTTGCGTTCACCGTTGCTGTTGGTGCCACGCTGCAGCTGCTTGTCTTCCTTCTTCTCTTCCTCGGCCTGTTCGATCGGCTTCCAGCGGGTGACCTGGCGGGTCGGGCGCTGCAGCGGGTCTTCATAGGCGCGGTTCACTGCCTGACGGAAACCGGCGGTGTCCACCGGCGTACCGCCGAAGATCGCTGCCGGGGTGTTGGCCGGGTCGATGGTCGGTGCTTCGTCGCTTTCCTCGGCGTCGATGCCACGGTCGTTGGGCTTGCCCATGGCTCGTTCGGGCTCGGCGTCTGTGTCCTGCGCATGCACCGGTGCGGAGACCAGCGGCAGTGCCAGGCACAGCAGCAGGGCCAGCGTCGATGCCGCCGGCAGCAGCCGCTCGCGCAGGCGGCGCAGAGCGATCTCCACATCCCAGGCTTCCATCTGCGTGCGCCGGTTCAAGTACAGGCCAAAGCCCGCACCGACGAAGAACGGGCCGATCAGCACCGAGGCCAGCCAGCACGCCAGGTTGAAGCCCAGCCGTGCCCATGCGGGTGTGTCCTGGCCGATCATGTCCCATGCGGCGCGCCATGATTCGGACATCAGCTCCAGTGGCATGAACATGAACACCGCACCGATCGCGCCGGATACCAGTACCACTTCGAAGGCCATGCAGCTCACGGTCAGCACCAGTGCCGCGCCTGCAGCCCCGGCGGCCACCGCACGGCGGCGTGGGCCGCGCTGGTCCGGTGTGTTGCCTTCCAGCAGGTTCACCGGCAGGCACAGGCTGCGCAGTACGCTGAAGCGGCGCCAGCCCAGGTAGCCCCAGAAGCCGCTGTTGCCCCAGTGACGTTGCGCACGCAGCGCGGCCAGCGTGCCGACTGGTTCACCGAAGATGCCGCGCGACAGCACATACAGCGGCGCACGTTCGAACAGCGGTTTGCACCACCACATCGCCAGCCAGGCCCAGCCGAAGGCATCCAGCCACCAGCCCAGCGCGTTGAAGATCACGAACAGCGGTGCACTGGCCAGCAGCCAGCTGCCCCACAGCGCGCGCGCGTGACGGCGGGACAGCGCGGTGCCCAGCTCCATCGCTTCCCAGCCACTGCGGGCACGCAGCGCCACGTCCAGGTGGTCAATGCGCATGGCCAGCTCCACGTCCGCCGCGCCACAGCCACAGCAGCACGCCGGCCCACAACACACCGGCCACGCTGAACTTGCCCCATGCAGGTACTTCGGCGATCGATGACCAGAAGGCTTCGATGAAGGCGGCCACCAACAGCATGAAGGCGACGCCGAGGCACAGCCGCGCGCCGATGCGGCCGCCGTCGACGAGTGCATCCAGGCGGCTGCGCCGGCCCGGCGCCAGCAGCTTCATGCCCAGCTGCAGGCCGGCACCGCCGGCGATCACGATCGCAGTCAGCTCGAAGGCGCCGTGGCCGACCACGAAGCGCCAGAACGGGTCGCCATGGCCGATGTGCTGCAGGTGGCCTGCCACTGAACCGATGATCACGCCGTTGAACAGCAGCACCAGCAGCGTGCCCAGCCCGGCCAGCAGCCCGCTGGCGAAGGCGCGCAGGGCGATGCTGATGTTGTTCATGATGTAGTGGCCGAACATCATCCAGTCGGTGCCGCTGTCACGCCCCAGGCGCTCGGCGGCGGGATCGTACATGCGCTCCATCTCGGCGATCTGGCGGTTGTCCATCAGCATGTGGATCAGGTCCGGATAGACCTGCACCAGCACGAAGCAGGCCACCGCCGGCAGCGCGAACATCGCCAGCGCCGCCCACATGCTGCGCGCCTGGCTGCGCACCAGCAGCGGAAAATCGGCCACCAGGAACTCCAGGGCACGCCGCCAGCGCGTTGGCGGCGTGCGATACAGCACGCTGTGGCCCTGCTGCATCAGCTGCTGCAGGCGTTGCACCAGCTGCGGGCTGTAGCCGCGCTCGCGGGCCAGCGCCAGCTGCTGGCACAGCCGCCGGTAGCGCTGCGGGAAGGTAGTGTCGTCCAGTGCCAGGCCGCTGGCCTTGCGGCGCGTGCGGCGTGAGGCGCCGGCACGCAGCAGCAGCCACTGCTCCAGATCCTGCCATTCCTGCTGGTAGCGGGCGACGAACTGCTCCTGTTTCATCGCCGCCCCAGCAGCCAGTTGGCCATCGCATACAGGCGCAACACGCCGACCTGGCCGTGGGTGCCGGTCAGTGGCTCGGCAATACCGGCCAGCTCCTGCTGGCGCGCCGCCGACAAGCGTGGCGCGCGCTCGGCGAAGGCCATCAGCGCGGCCTGTTCCTCTGGTCGCAGGGGCTGCGGCGGGGCCAGCACGCTGCCGATGGTCGGCGGCGGTGGCAGGTACAGCGCGGGCGCATGCACCACCACAGTGCCTGCCACCAGGTCGCCCAGACGGCGGCCATGAGGATCGAACAGGCTGCTGATCAGGCCCAGCGCATAGCCGAAGGGCAGCATGTCCACCGTGCGCAGCAGGTTGCGGGTGATCGCCGCCATCCAGCCTGCCGGCGCGCCATCGCGGGACAGCACGCGCAGCCCCAGCGCACGCTTGCCCAGGGTGCGTCCCCACACTGCTTCGCAGACGATCGGGTAGGCCCAGTAGACCAGGAACATCAGCACCAGGTAGAGGCCGGAACCGAACTGGTCCAGCAGTGCCAGCGGAATCGACATCAGCACCAGTGCCGCGATGCGCACGCCGAGATCGACCAGCCAGGCCATCGCCCTCGGTACCGGGCCGGCTGCAGGCAACTGCAGCGGCACACCCTCCGGCGTTACCACCTCGCGGTAGGTATCGAGCATCGGTGCGGCCATCAGCGTGATGGCCTTCGTTGTGGGCGCCGGAGTCCTCTCCGGCAGGCAGCCACAGGCATGGGGGTCTCGACAGGTCCTGGTCGGGCCCAGACTTTAGCAGAGCCGCATGGCGGCGTTGGCCGCTCAGCCCAGGTATTCGTCCTTCAGCCGCACGTAGTGGTCGGCCGAGTAATGCAGCGCCTCGATTTCCTTGTCGCTCAGCGTGCGTGCCGGGCGGGCCGGGTTGCCCACCCACAGCTCGCCTTCGCCGACCACCTTGCCCGGGCCGACCACGGCACCGGCGCCGACGAAGCCATGGCGCTCGACCCGCGCGCCGTCGAGGATGCAGGCACCCATGCCGATCAGGCTGTAATCACCGATGGTGCAGGCGTGGATGATGCAGCCGTGGCCGACGGTCACGCCTTCGCCGATCAGGGTCGGGTAGCCGGCCTTGTTGTAGGGGCTGTGGTGGCTGACGTGGATGATGGTGCCGTCCTGCACGTTGGTGCGTGCGCCGATGCGCACGTAGTTGACGTCACCGCGGATGATCGTGCCCGGCCACACCGAGACGTCCTCGCCCAGCTCCACGTCACCGATGATCGTGCACGACGGGTCGATGTACACGCGCTCGCCGAGGACGGGCATCTTGTCGCGGAAGGGGCGCAGCGGGTTCATCGATGTCTCCGGAAATCAGGGCGTCCGCGACGATGATACGCGTGCGTCCGCTGGGGGAGGTACCGCCCTGGGGCCGCGCGGATACACAGTAGATCCACGCCATGCGTGGATGGTGATCTCGGTGCCGACCAAGGTCGGCAGCTACCAGAAACGGGTGCAACCGCTCAGGACGGCGCGTGCTCGGCCAGCATCCGCCGGAACAGCACGTCCAGCCAGGCGCTGTCGCCCTGGCCAGCAGGCAGCCGTGGGGCCTGCTCGGCGCGGGTGGCCAGCTCACGATCGATGAAATCGCTGATCGCCGCGATGCGTGGTCCGGCATTGACCTCGGCACTGGCGCGTTTCACTACCAGCAGGGCATCGATGGCTTCACGCACCGGGCCGTGCGGCAGCAGTCGATCCAGCAGATCCTCGAAGGCCATCGGCGGGGGTGTCTGCTCGTGCTCGATCCACTGGCAGGCCAGCAGAGGGCGCAGCACGTACAGGTACTTCTTGGTGCGTACCGTTTCGCCACGCAGGTAACCGCGATGGTTCGAGCGCGCCATGCTGAAGTAGTGCCACCACGTGCCAAGCGGCGAATAGAAGGACTCTGCTGCCTCCCACAGCTGCGCCACGGCGGCGTCGTCCTGCCGGTACACGATCGGCGAGCGCAGCCATTCGATCAGTGTCGGATTGGATTTTGAGACCAGCCGCAGTGCCTTGCGCAGGTCCCAGCCGCTGACGTCGAGCTCATCGTCGATCGGCAGCTCGATCACATCGCGCTGCGCTTCGCCGGGACCGGTGCTCTCGTTGACGCTGAGATACCACGGCTGGCGATGCACGTAGATGAAGCGTGCATCGTAGTCGCTGTCCGGCGAAGAGAAGCCCCAGCCACGGCTGCCGGATTCGCAGGCCAGCAGCACACGCACATTGTGGCGCTGTTCGATGTCGGCGAGGCTGGAAAGAATGGCGGCGCGCTTGTCCGGCGCGATCGGGTGGATGTCGTCCATGCAGTTGTGTTCTTAATGTCGAGCGTTATCGACAGTAGCGCAGGTCTGCATCGCTGCGCTCGCCGGGCATGGCCCGGCGCTACCAGAGGGTGACGTTCGTCGACGAGGCATGACGGGGTAGCGCCGGGCCAAGCCCGGCGAACGCGATCACGGCTCGTAGCTGTAGCCCATGCCATACACCGAACGGATCGGTTCGCCTTCCATGCCGGCGTCAGCCAGCTTGCGGCGCAGGTTGCGCACGTGGCTGTCGACGGTGCGGTCGACCACCACGCGGTGGTCCAGATAGAGGCGGTCGAGCAGTTCATCGCGTGCCCAGATCCGGCCGGGCGTGGCCAGCAGCGTGCGCAGCAGGCGGTACTCCACCGGCGTCAGGTCCAGGCCCTTGCCGTTCCAGGTGGCGCGTGCTGCCGGCTCGTCGATGTGCAGGCCGCTGTTGGCGCGTGCAGCGGGGTCCGGGCGATAGCGGCGCAGTACCGCCACCACCCGCGCGACCACCTCGCGCGGACTGAACGGCTTGCAGATGTAGTCGTCGGCACCGATGTCCAGGCCCAGCAGGCGGTCGATTTCCTCCACCCGTGCGGTGACCATGATCACCGGTACATCGCTGCTGGCGCGCAGTTCGCGGCACAGGTCCACGCCATCGCGCTGCGGCAGCATCAGATCCAGCAGCACCAGATCGGGCTGGTAGCGCGCGAACGCGTCGATCACCTGGCCACCGTCGTCCACCCACTCGCTGGCCATGCCGGCAGCGGCCAGGTAGTCGCGCAGTACCGAGGCCAGGCGTGGCTCGTCCTCGACGATCAGGATCTTCGCGGACGTGGCGGGCGACGTGCTCATGCAGGCTCCGGCAGGGTGATGACCACGCGCAGCCCGCCCAGTGGCGAGGACTCGGCGTGGATGACGCCGTGGTGGGCGAGGATGATGTTGTGGCTGATGGCCAGGCCCAGCCCGCTGCCACCACTGGCCCGGTTGCGCGAACTCTCCACGCGGTAGAAGCGTTCGAACAACAGCGCGCACTTGTCGGCCGGCACGCCCGGCGCGGTGTCTTCCACGATCAGCTGCACGCCGGCAGGCACGTGCGCTGCCTGCACGAGTACGCGGCCACCGGCGTGGGTGTAGCGCAGTGCATTCTCCAGCAGGTTGGCCAGCACCTGCTGCAGGCGCCGTTCGTCACCGGACACCTGCAACGGCATGGCGGGCAGATCTTCCTCCAGCGCCAGGCCTGCATTGGCGAAGCGCATGCGCATGCCGTTGAGTTCGCTGCGCAGCAGGGCCGCCAAGTCCAGCGGGGCGAAGCGGTAAGCCAGGCCCCCGGACTGCGTCATCGACAGGTCGTGCAGGTCGTCGATCAGCTTGCCCAGCTGGCGGATCTCGCCCTGCAGGCCCACCAGGTTGGCGCGGTCCAGCGGACGGATGCCATCTTCGATCGCCTCCAGCTCGGCGCGCACCACCGCCAATGGCGTGCGCAGCTCATGCGAGATGTCGGCGATGAAGGCGCGGCGGTTGCGCTCGGTATCGTCCAGCGCCTGCGCCATCCGGTTGAAGTCGTTGACCAGTGCGTCCAGCTCATCGTCGCTGGTGCGCTCGATTCGGGTGGCGTAGTCACCGGCTGCCAGCCGGTGCGTGGCCGCGGCCAGCTTGGCCAGGCGCTGGCGCAGCGCCCGCGATACCAGCCAGGCCAGCAGTACCGTCACCAGCAGTAGGGCGATGCCGATCACCCACCAGGCGCGCACCTGGGTGTTGTAGAAATTCAGGTCGTTGGTGGCGATGACGGTCTGGAACGGCACCATGCCCAGCCAGCCGACCGTGTGCCCGTCCACCTGCACGACGTGCGGCTCGTCGTCGCTGGTGGCGTCCGGGTTGCCGGCTACGAACCGATGCTGTGCATCGAACAGGCCCAGACGCGACGGCACGCCGGTCTGGTCGGACAGCGGCGGCACCGGTCCTTCGTGCCCATGGGCCAGATCCGGGCGCAGCAACCGCGCCCAGCGGTCGCCATCACCATGCAGATGTCCCCAGCCACCGTGCTCGCGGTACTCGCGCTGCAGGTGGGGCATCATCCGCTGCATGCGCAGGTCGCCCTGGTCATTGAGGTAGTCCAGGAAGCCGGTCTGGAACGCCACGCGGCTGGCAATACCGTTCACTGCCAGCACCAGCAGGCAGGCGGTGAAGATCGCGAGGAAGGTCTTCGCGGTCAGGCCGAATTTGAGTCGAATCTTCGCCATCGCGGGGCCATTAGCGGCGCATGCGGCGCCGAAAGCAAGCGCCCGCTGAGCCGGTCGCACAATCTCCATATTCTCTGCACAGTTCCACGGCAGCGTGCACGGGTCAACGCAAGGCCCCCCCGCCCCCCATGTCACTCCTGCGCCCGCTGTCCCGCTCCCCCCGTCCGCTGTTGCTGCCCCTGCTGCTGGCCCTGGCGGCCTGCTCGGCGGGCAGGCCCGAGGCCCCGGCCACCCCTGAAGTGGGCGTCATCACTGCCAGCGTGCAGCCGCTGGCCCTGCAACAGACCCTGCCCGGTCGCGCCGTACCGTTCGAGGTGTCCGAGGTGCGCCCGCAGGTCGCTGGGCTGATCCGCCAGCGGTTGTTCACCGAAGGCCAGCAGGTCAAGGCCGGCCAGCTGCTTTACCAGATCGATCCGGCGCCGTACCAGGCCGCCTTCGATACCGCGCGTGGCCAGCTGGCGCAGGCCGAGGCCACTGTGTTGTCGGCGCAGCCGAAGGCCGAGCGCACCCGCACGCTGCTGGGCATGGATGCGGCCAGCAAGCAGGACGCCGACGATGCCACCTCGGCACTGAAGCAGGCCCAGGCCAATGTGATCGCCGCGCGCGCTGCGCTGCAGGCGGCCCGCATCAACCTCGACTACACCCGGGTTACTGCACCGATCGATGGCCGCATCGGCACGTCCAGTGTCACCGCTGGCGCGCTGGTCGCCGCCGGCCAGGACGCGGCGCTGGCAACCATCCAGCGGTTGGACCCGGTTTATCTGGATGTCACCCAGTCCAGCACGCAGATGCTGGCGCTGCGCAAGCAGCTCGATGCCGGCCGGGTGAAAGCCATCGACGGCAAGGCACAGGTGAAGGTGCTGCTGGAGGACGGCAGCACGTACGCGCATGAAGGCACCCTGGAGTTTGTCGGCAGCGCAGTCGACCCGGGCACCGGCAACGTGGTGCTGCGCGCGGTCATTCCGAACCCGGAGGGCCTGCTGCTGCCAGGCATGTACCTGAGGGCGGTGCTGCCGATGGCCACCGATGCGCGCGCCCTGCTGGTGCCGCAGAAGGCGGTGCTGCGCAATGAACGTGGCGAGCCGCTGCTGCGCCTGCTCGACGCAAAGGACCGCGTGGTCGAGCGCCGGGTCAGCACCGGCCAGGTAGTGGGCAACCAGTGGCAGATCACGCGGGGGCTGAAGGCTGGCGATCGGGTGATCGTCAGCAACGGCAGCGCGGTAGCGCTTGGCCAGCAGGTGCAGGCGGTGGCGGCCACCACCGCGCAGCTGGCCGCAATGCCGGCGATCGACCCGACCGGCAACACCGACGAAACGTCGCACTGAGGCCTGCCGCGCATGGTTCGTTTCTTCATCGACCGGCCGATCTTCGCCTGGGTGATCGCCATCGCGGTCAGCCTGCTCGGCCTGCTCGCGATCCTGATCCTGCCGGTGGACCGCTACCCGCAGATCGCCCCACCCACCATCACCATCCGCGCCACCTACACCGGCGCCTCGTCGCAGACCGTGGAAAACGCGGTCACCCAGGTCATCGAGCAGTCCCAGCAGAGCCTGGACCACCTGATGTACATGACCTCCACCAGCGCCTCCGATGGCTCGGCGCAGGTCAACCTGGTGTTTGCCACCGGCACCAATCCGGACACCGCGCAGGTGCAGGTGCAGAACCAGCTGCAGGCGGCGATGGCGACGCTGCCGCAGGCGGTGCAGCAGAACGGCCTGACCATCACCAAGTCCAGTGGTTCGATCTTCGAGGTGCTGTCGTTCACCAGCGAAGACGGCAGCATGGACAACTTCGATGTCGCCAACTTCATGGAAGCGCGCATCGACGACCAGATCAGCCGCGTCAGTGGTGTCGGCAACATCCAGCCGATCGGCCAGGAATACGCCATGCGCATCTGGCTGGACCCGGAGAAGATGCGCCAGTACGCGCTGATGCCGTCGGACATCGAGACCGCACTGCAGGCGCAGAACACCGACGTCTCGGCCGGTGAGCTGGGTGGCCAGCCGGCACTGAAGGGCCAGCAGCTGGACGCCACGGTCACCGCGCGCAGCCGCCTGCACACGCCCGAACAGTTCGCGCGGGTGGTGCTGAAGGCCGATGCCAACGGCAGCGTAGTGCACCTGGGCGACGTGGCGACGATCGGCCTGGGGCCGGAGAGCTATGACAGCATCAGCACCTTCAACGGCAAGCCGTCGGCGTCGCTGGGCATCGAGCTCAATGCCGGCGCCAATGCCATCGCCGTGTCCAAGGCCATCGAGACCCGCCTGCAGCAGTTGCAGAAGTACTGGCCGCACGGCTACACCTACCACGTGGCGTTCACCACCACGCCGTTCGTGACCATCTCGCTGAAGGAAGTGGTGATCACCCTGATCGAGGCGATCATCCTGGTGGTGCTGGTGATGTACCTGTTCCTGCAGAACTGGCGCGCCACCCTGATCCCGACCATCGCGGTGCCGGTGGTGCTGCTGGGCACCTTCGGCGTGCTGGCGGCATTTGGCTATTCGATCAATACCCTGACCATGTTCGCACTGGTGCTGGCCATCGGCCTGCTGGTGGACGATGCCATCGTGGTGGTTGAGAACGTGGAGCGGGTGATGACCTTCGAAGGGCTGGCGCCGAAGCCGGCCACGCTGAAGGCGATGGGCCAGATCACCGGCGCGCTGGTGGGCATCGTGCTGGTGCTGACCGCCGTGTTCCTGCCGATGGCGTTCTTCAGCGGTGTCACCGGCGTGATCTATCGCCAGTTCTCGGTGACGATTGCCGCTGCGATGATCCTGTCGGTGCTGGTGGCGATGATCATCACCCCGGCCCTGTGCGGCAGCATCCTGCACCAGATTCCCAAGGGCGGCCATCCGCATGGCGACCACGGCGGTGAGCCGAGCCTGCTGGGCAAGTGCTTCATCTGGTTCAACCACCGTTTCGAGCGCACCTCCAACGGCCTGCGTCGCCGGGTGGATGGCTTCCTTGGCCGGCGCACGCTGGGCGTGGGGTTCTACCTGGCGCTGAGCGTGGCCACCGGCCTGCTGCTGTGGCACCTGCCGGGTGCGTTCCTGCCCGACGAGGACCAGGGCATGCTCAACGCGCTGGTGAAGCTGCCGGCCGGTGCCACCCTGGAGCAGACCCGCGCGGTGATGGATCGCCTGAGTGCCGCCGCGGTGAAGGACGACGGCGTGCTGTCGATCCAGGCCACCGCCGGTTTCAGTGTCACCGGCAGCGGCCAGAACGTCGGCCAGGCCTTCATCCGCCTGAAGGACTGGGATGACCGCAAGGATGACGCCGACACCATTGCCGCACGGTTGACCGCGGCCATGGCCAGCGTGCCCGATGCGCAGGTGTTCATCACCTCGCCACCGGCCATCCTTGGCCTGGGCGATGCGGGCGGTTTCACCCTGGAACTGCAGGACGAAGGCGGCGCCGGCCATGCCGCCGCCGTGGCCGCGCGCAACACGCTGCTGAAGGAGGCCGCCAGGGATCCGAAGCTGGTCAACGTGCGCTACGCCAGCCTGGAAGACGCGCCGGTGTATGCGGTGAAGGTGGACGACGCCAAGGCGCAGGCCATGGGCGTGAATCCGCAGGACATCAATGACACCTTGAATGCGGCCTTGGGCGGCGACTTCGTCAACAACTTCATCTACAAGGGCCGCATCAAGAAGGTGTTCATCCAGGGCACCGCCGAAGCGCGCATGCAGCCGCAGGACATCGAGCGCTGGAGCGTGCGCAACCAGGTCGGCCAGATGGTGCCGCTGTCGTCGCTGGTCAGCGCGCACTGGACCAGCGCGCCGGCCGCGCTGCAGCGCTACAACGGCGTGTCGGCGATGGAGATCACCGGCCAGCCCGCGCCGGGCGTCAGTTCCGGCGAGGCGATGGCCGAGATCGCACGCCTGGCCGACGCGCTGCCGGAAGGCTTCAGCCATGCCTGGTCGGACATGGCCTACCAGGAACAGCTGTCGGGCAATCAGGCGCCGATGCTGTACGCCATCTCGCTGCTGTTCGTGTTCCTGTGCCTGGCCGCGCTGTATGAAAGCTGGGCGGTGCCGTTCGCGGTGATGCTGGCGGTGCCGGTGGGCGTGTTTGGTGCGGTGCTGATGATGAACCTGCGTGGCCTCAACAACGACGTGTACTTCCAGGTCGGCCTGCTGACCACGATTGGCCTGGCGGCCAAGAACGGCATCCTGATCGTCGAGTTCGCGCGCATCCTTGAACAGCAGGGCAGGAGCACCCGCGAGGCGATCCTGCAGGCCGTCTATCTGCGCCTGCGGCCGATCGTGATGACCTCGCTGGCGTTTCTGATGGGTGTGCTGCCGCTGGTGTTCGCCACCGGCGCTGGCTCGGCCGCGCGCCGCTCGCTGGGTACCGGCGTGGCCGGCGGCACGGTCGCCTCGATGGTGCTGGGCATGTTCTTCGTGCCGTTGTTCTACCTGCTCGTGCGCCGCCTGTTCCCGGGCCGCGCGCCTGCCGAAGCCACTGCCCCGGAGGCAAGCCCATGAAGCCGATGCTGCTGCGCGCCATTGCGGCCGCAACGATGACCACCGTGCTGGGCGGCTGCGTGAGCATGGCGCCGCATTACCAGAGGCCCGAGGCGCCGGTGCCGGCACAATTCGGCAATGCCGCCACGGCCGAGGCCGAGCCAGCACTGGCGGTGCCAGCCTGGCGCGAAGTCTTCCTCGAGCCGCGCCTGCAGCAGGTGATCGCGCTGGCGCTGCAGAACAACCGCGACCTGCGCGTGGCCATGCTGCAGGTGGAGAAGGAACGCGCGCAGTACCGCATCCAGCGCGCGGCGCTGCTGCCGTCGGTGGATGCCAGCGGCAGTGTCACCCGCTCGCGGGTAAGTGATGCCAACAGCGAGACCGGTGCCACCCAGGTAACCGAATCCGATGCCGTGCAGGTGGGTATCAGCAGTTGGGAACTGGATCTGTTCGGACGCATCCGCAGCCTGAAGAACGAGGCCCTGCAGAACTGGCTGGCCAGCGCCGAGAACCAGCGCGCCGCGCGCACCAGCCTGGTCGCCGAAGTGGCCACGGCGTGGCTGGCGTTGGCAGCGGACGAGCAGTCACTGGCGTTCACCCGGCAGACCCTGGACAGCCAGCAGCAGACCCTGCAGCGCACCGAGGCCCGCCACGCCCAAGGCCTGGCCTCGGGCCTGGACCTGGCGCAGGTACAGACCAGCGTCGAAGCCGCGCGCGGTGCGCTGGCCAAGCTGCAGACGCAGCAGGCGCAGGATCGCGATGCATTGCAGTTGCTGGTAGGGGCGCCGCTGGATCCGGCCTTGCTGCCAACCGCGCAGGCGCTGGATGGCAGCGTGGCACTGGCGCCGCTGCCGGCCAACCTGCCGTCCAGCGTGCTGCTGCAGCGCCCGGACGTGTTGTCCGCCGAACACGCACTACAGGCGGCCAATGCCGATATCGGTGCCGCGCGCGCTGCATTCTTCCCGACGCTGACATTGACCGCCAATTACGGCCACAGCTCCACCGCGTTGTCGACGTTGTTCTCGGCCGGCACCCGTGGCTGGTCGTTCGCGCCCAGCATCACCGCGCCGATCTTCCACGCCGGCGCGCTGAAGGCATCGCTGGATGCCTCGAAGATCGGCAAGGACATCGGCATCGGGCAGTACGAGAAGGCGATCCAGCAGGCCTTCAGTGAAGTAGCCGATGCGCTGGCCACGCGCGATCACTTGACCGTGCAGATGGACGCACAGCGCGCACTGGTGGCCGCCAACCAGCGCAGCTACACGCTGGCCGATGCGCGTTACCGCACCGGGCTGGACGGCTATCTGCAGGCACTGGATGCGCAACGCAGCCTGTTTGCCGCGCAGCAGGACCTGATCGCGCTGCAGCAGCAGGAGGCAGGCAACCGGGTGACGTTGTTCAAGGTGCTGGGCGGCGGGGCCGACGCACGCTAGCGCGTTCGCCAATGTGGGTGCGTCTTCCGCTCCGGTACGTGCCGACCTTGGCCGGTACCCACCAGAAGCGGACGGTCCCGCGTTACGCCACGCGGCCGCGGCGTGCACGCTCCAGGTGCACCAGCAGCAGCGAGATTGCCGCGGGGGTCATGCCCGGAATGCGCTGCGCCTGGCCGATGGTCTGCGGGCGCACGCGCTCCAGCTTCTGCAGCGCTTCGGCCGACAGCCCGCGCACCGCCGCGTAATCGAAGGCTTCGGCGATTGGCGTGGCTTCATGCCGCTGCTGGCGCTCGATCTCCTCGCGCTGGCGGTCCAGGTAGCCGGCGTACTTCACGCCGATCTCCACCTGTTCGGCCACCTTGGCGTCGGCCACCGCCGGGCCCAGCGACGGCACCTGCATAAGCTGCGCGTAGTCCAGCTCGGGGCGCTTGATCAGGTCCAGCACGCTGGTCTCGCGGCTGACCGCCACACCCAGCGTGTCCTGCACTTCGCGGCCCAGCGCATTGGCCGGGGTTGCCCACAGCGCGCCCAGGCGTGCGCGTTCGGCAGCAACAGCGGCCTGTTTGGTCTCGAACGCGTTCCAGCGGCGGTCATCCACCAAGCCCATCTCGCGGCCGGCCGGCGTCAGGCGCTGGTCGGCATTGTCCTCGCGCAGCTGCAGGCGGTACTCGGCGCGGCTGGTGAACATGCGGTAGGGCTCGTTGGTACCGTGAGTGATCAGGTCATCCACCAGCACGCCCAGGTACGCCTCGTCGCGGCGCGGGCACCAGCCGTCCAGCCCGCGCACCTGGCGTGCAGCGTTGAGGCCGGCCAACAGGCCTTGCGCGGCGGCTTCTTCATAGCCGGTGGTGCCGTTGATCTGGCCGGCGAAGAACAGGCCGTTGACCAGCTTGGTTTCCAGCGAAGCCTTCAACCCGCGTGGATCAAAGAAGTCGTACTCGATCGCGTAGCCCGGGCGGGTGATATGCGCGTTGCCGAAACCGCGGATGCTGCGCACCATCTCCAGCTGCACGTCGAACGGCAGCGAGGTGGAGATGCCGTTGGGGTAGATCTCGACGATGCCCAGGCCTTCGGGTTCGACGAAGATCTGGTGGCTGGCCTTCTCGGCAAAGCGCACCACCTTGTCCTCGATGGACGGGCAGTAGCGCGGGCCGATGCCCTCGATCTGGCCGCTGTACAGCGGTGAGCGGTGCAGTGCGTCGCGGATGATCTGGTGGGTCTGTTCGGTGGTGTGGGTGATCCAGCAGCTGACCTGCTGCGGATGCTCGTCCACCGAACCCAGGAAGGACATCACCGGGCGCGGCGAGTCGCCGGGCTGCTCATCCATCACGCTGTAGTCCAGCGAGCGGCCGTCGATGCGCGGCGGCGTGCCGGTCTTCAGGCGGTCCACCTGGAACGGGCGCTCGCGCAGGCGCGCGGCCAGCGTGGTGGCCGGCGGGTCGCCCATGCGGCCGGCGGCGTACTGGGTCGGGCCGACATGGATCTTGCCGGCCAGGAAGGTGCCGGCGGTCAGCACCACGGCCTCGGCGTCGAAGCGCAGGCCGGTCTGGGTGATGACCCCGCGCACGGCGTCGCCTTCGATGACCAGGTCATCGACGGCCGCCTGGAACACGGTCAGGTTGGCCTGGCCTTCGACGATGGCGCGGATCGCCATGCGGTACAGGTTGCGGTCGGCCTGGCAGCGGGTGGCGCGCACGGCCGGGCCCTTGGAGGCGTTGAGGGTGCGCCACTGGATGCCGGCGCGGTCGGCGGCATGCGCCATCGCACCGCCGAGCGCGTCGATTTCCTTGACCAGGTGGCCCTTGCCGATGCCGCCGATGGCCGGGTTGCAGCTCATCGCACCCACGGTTTCGATGTTGTGGGTCAGCAGCAGGGTGCGCACGCCGGTGCGGGCCGCGGCCAGCGCGGCTTCGGTGCCGGCGTGGCCACCGCCGATGACGATGACGTCGTGACGATGGAAGGACGGGTTCATGGGGGCTGTTCAGCTGGGGGCAGGCGCGGCCGGGGGCGCCGCCGGGGTGGCGATTTTAGCGCCATTCGGGGTCCGGACGCCGGCGCCGGCCAGTTGGCGGCGAAATCGGCCCTAAAGTTGGCAGGATTTTTGCAGATAACCCAATAGCACCCATCGTGGCTGGCGCCGTAGGCGCCCGTGACCGGAATTGGAACAGGGGCCGGTACAGGCGCACGGTGGGGGAGCAGAGGGCCGGCAGTCGGGGGACTGTCCGGCCCTGTTTTTTTGGGGCTGTCGGGAAGGCGCCATCCACGCATGGCGTGGATCTACTGAAGCTGGGGCTTTCGCCGGTTGGCGACCTGACAAAACAAACGGCCCCGCATTGCGGGGCCGTCTGCCTTCAGAGGTGCCGACATCCGACAGGGCCGGAACAGGGGGGATCCAGATGTTCCTGTCGGATATCGACGTAGAGCTTTTTGCGGCGGCCCGTGTCGTTTTTGTCACTTTGTGACGTGGGCCGTCACTGTCCGCGTAGAGTGCGGCTTGGACCGTGTGAAATGCAAGACGGTTCAGCGCTCAACTGTGCGCTGCGTCGCACGATCCATGTTGCGCCAGGGGGAACCGTTCATCCTCGGCGCACTAGGTGCCGGTGCCGGACGGGCCTGGGGCGCCGGCGGCTGTGCGTTCGACTGCGGCGGGCGGCGCATCGAGTCCATGTTCCGCCACGGCGAACCACCGTTGTACGACGGTCGCGACGGCGGCGGCGGACGGTGCTCGCCACCATTGCCCGGGCGCGGCGGCGGGCGATGGTTGTGCGGCGGGCGGTAGATCGGGCGCGAGTAATACGGATTGCCGTAGCCGCCGTAGTGGCCGCCATAGCCACCGTAGTAGGGGCCGTAGTTGTAGGGATAGCCGGCCGGGTAGCGGTACTCCACCGACGGCGCACCGTGGTAGTAGCTGCCGCTGCGGCCGCCGCCGACATAGTCGTAGGTGGTGCAGCCGGTCAGGGCCAGCAGCAGGCCACCGGCAAGCATCAGGCGCATTTTCATGGTGGGTCCCCCCAGAGGACGGGTGTGCAGTCAGCTTCGGGCGCCAGCGTTGAATCGGCCCTTAATTCTGCCGGCCAGGATGAATGGAGGCGTAGGCCTGCATGCTGGCATGACCTGCGCCCCGGTCGCCAGCGCGAAGCCATACGTTAATCTTGCGTCATGAGCGATTCACTGTTGCCCCGCGCCGATGACGTCCTGCTTGCTGCGGCGAGGATTGCCCCGCATGCCAGCGTGACCCCGGTACTGCGCTCGCGCATGCTTGATGCGCTGGCCGGCGCGCAACTCGCGTTCAAGGCCGAGCACCTGCAGCGCGGCGGCGCATTCAAGTTCCGTGGTGCCTGCAACGCGGTGTGGTCGCTGGAGGCCGATCGCGCCAGTGCCGGCGTGGTCACGCACTCCTCCGGCAATCATGGCGCCGCCTTGGCGCTGGCCGCGCGCACGCGTGGCATTCCCTGTCACGTGGTGGTGCCGGAAGGCGCGGTGGCGGCCAAGCTGGCCAACATCGCGCGCCATGGCGCCACCCTCTGGCGCTGCCCGCCGACCACCGCCGATCGTGAGGCCGCCTGCGCCAAAGTGCAGGCCGATACCGGCGCGACTCTCGTCCATCCATACACCGACCCGGCGGTGATGGCGGGGCAGGGCACCGCCGCGCTGGAACTGCTGCACAGCGACGGCCCGTTCGACGTGCTGGTCGTGCCGGTCGGCGGCGGTGGCCTGGCCAGCGGCACCGCGCTGGCCCTGCAGCACGCCAGCCCGCAGACCCGCCTGGTGCTGGCCGAGCCAGCCGGAGCCGACGATACCGCGCGCTCGCTGGCCGCTGGCGAGCGCCAGGGCGCGTTCGCCCCGGACACGATCTGCGATGGACTGCGTACCCTGATCGGCGCGCCGAATTTCGAACTGCTGCGCGCGGCAGGTGCCGAGGTGATCGTGGTTGATGACACCGCGACGATGGCGGCGATGCGCCTGCTGTGGGAGGTGCTCAAGCAGGTGGTCGAGCCGTCGTCGGCCACCGTACTCGCTGCCGTGCTGGCACAGCCACAGCGCTTTGCCGGCCTGCGCGTGGGCCTGGTGCTGTCTGGTGGCAATGTCGACCTGCCTGCGCTGCGCTGGGGCGCGCCATGAGCCGCGACCGGCACCGGCCCCGGCCCCGCACCGGCCTGCTGGGCTGGCTGTGGCGGCTGTTTGTCCTGCTGGTGATCTGGCTGCTGGGCGTGACCGCCTGGATCGTCTGGGTGGGTGAGCGCGACCAGGCCGCCAAGGCCGATGCCATCATCGTGCTGGGTGCGGCCGCCTATGACGCCAAGCCATCGCCGGTGTTCGAAGAACGTATCCGGCATGGACTAGACCTGTACGAGGCCCAGTACGCGCCGCTGCTGATCTTCACCGGCGGCTATGGCGGCACCGGTGCGCGCTTCTCCGAATCGCAGGTGGCGCGGCGCTATGCGCTGAAGCATGGCGTGCCGGACGATGCGATCCTGATCGAGACCGCGTCGCGCAACACCGTGCAGAACCTGGTCGAAGCCAAGCGACTGATGGACCAGCGCGACCTGCACCGGGTGATCATCGTCAGCGACCCGCTGCACATGGCGCGCGCGCTGCGACTGAGCAAGGCACTGGGCATCGATGCGCTGGCCTCGTCCACGCCCAGCACGCGCTTCCGCAGCTTCCACACCAGCTGGCGCTTCCTGGTGCAGGAGATCTACTTCTTCCACCGCGACCTGGTGCGCCCGCCGCTGAGTTCGCCGGCCAATACCTGAGGGCGGAAGCCTGCGTTGGGCGCGGCGTCGCATTGGGTAGTGCCGGCCGCTGGCCGGCAGATGCCCACCATGGAATCGTGAGGTTGCCGGCCAGCGGCCGGCACTACCAGACGATCAGGTCTGCTTGCGCCGGATTGGAATCGCCGACACCGGTACCGAGGCCACGTCATGCCCGCCTTCGCGGATCGGTGCGCCCGGGTCCGGTGCCCAGGCATGGGCATAGATCACTTCCCAGCTGCTGGGCAGCTTGCCGTCGCTGCGCCGCATCGGTTCATACGCCGCTGCCGCCGCCGCGAAACGGCTACGCCCGGTCAGCGTATGGCGGCGGTCCACCCGTGCGTTGGTTGCGCCCATCGCGCGCAGTTCGCGCATCAACGAGGGCAGGTCGTCGTAGGTCAGGGTGAACAGATCGCGGTCCAGCACCGGGTCACGGAAGCCGGCCATCATCAGCGCATCACCGAACTGGGCGATCTGTGCAAAGCGGCTGACGTGCGGGCGGTCATCGGCGGCGGCGAAGGCTTCGTTGAGTTCGATCAGCGTTTCCGGGCCGAAGGTGGAGCACACCAGAAGGCCACCGGGCTTGAGCACACGGCGGAACCCGGCGAACACCGCCGGCAGGTCGTCCACCCACTGCAGGCACAGGTTGCTGAAGATCACGTCCACGCTGTTGTCGGCCAGCGGCAGCGCAGCGGCGTCGCCGCACAGGCGCTGGAACGGCTTCCACCAGCCGGCCTGGCGCTTGGCCTGGTCCAGCATCGGCAGCGCCACGTCCAGCGCGATCACCTGCGCCTTCGGCCAGCGCTTCTTCATCAACGCACTTGCATGGCCGGTGCCGGCGCCGATGTCCAGCACCACCTCGGGCTTGCGTGCCTCCAGGTAGTCCAGCGATTCGATCAGCCGCGACTGCACCTCGCGCTGCAGGGCGGCGGCAGCGTCGTAACTGGTGGCGGCACGCGCGAACGCGCGACGGACATGGCGGGCATCGAAGTGGGACGGCATTGCGAACTCTCTTAGAACGTACCGGGGTAGGCGCCGCCGTCGATCAGCAGATTCTGCCCGGTGAGGTAACCGGCCTGTGCACTGCACAGGAAGGCGCAGGCGGCGCCGAATTCGTCAGGCGTGCCGAAGCGGCCGGCGGGAATCTGCTGGCGGCGGCGTTCGGCGACTTCGCCGGCATCGCCGTCCTTGCCCGCACTGTGGGCGAAGTTGGCGCGCAGGCGGTCGGTGTCGAACTGGCCGGGCAGCAGGTTGTTGATGGTGACGTTGTGGGCCACGGTGCGGCGCGCCAGGCCGGCGACGAAACCGGTCAGACCACTGCGCGCGCCGTTGGACAACGCCAGGATGTCGATCGGGGCTTTCACCGCCGACGAGGTGATGTTGACGATGCGGCCGAAGCCACGCGCGATCATCGCGTCGACGGTGGCGCGGATCAGCGCGATCGGCGCCAGCATGTTGGCGTCCAGCGCGGCGATCCAGTCGTCGCGCTCGAAATTGCGGAAGTCGCCCGGTGGCGGGCCACCGGCATTGGTGACCAGGATGTCCACCTGCGGGCATGCGGCCAGCGCCGCAGCACGGCCGGCCTCGGTGGTGACGTCGGCGGCGACCGCGCGGACCTCAGCGGCACCGGGCAGGGCGCTCAGCCCTGCGGCGGCAACCTGCAGTGCCTCCTCGCCACGAGCCACGACCACCACGTTGACGCCCTCGCGCACCAGCGCACGCGCGCAGCCCAGGCCCAGCCCCTTGCTTGCGCCGCAGACCAGTGCCCAGCGGCCGTTGATACCCAGATCCATGCGTCAATCCTGCGGAATTCGGAGGGGGCTCATTGTCCGCCATCGGCCGGTGACAGGCCGGCAACGAAGTGTTGCAGGGCGGCGGCCACCTCATCGGCATGGCCGAGGAAAGGCGCATGTCCACCATGGGCGATCGTCAGCGCCTGCGCGCCCGGGGCCAGCGCCGCGGCGGCCTGCATCGCCACCGGAGACACCAACCGGTCTCGCTGGCCGGCGATCCACAGGCTGGGCTTGCCCAGCGTCGGCAGCGCGCCGCGCAGATCGGTGCTTTCGAGCAGGCGCAGGCCTTCCAGCAGGGCGCGTTCGGTGGGCGCACCGCGCTCGACCAGGCGCTGCCGCAGGATGCGCAGCTCCTCGCGGGCGTGTGCCGAGCCCATCACGTCCAGCGCGAGGAAGCGTTCCAGGGTGCCGCCGAAGTCGGTGGCCAGCTCGCGCCCGAACTGCTCGAACACCGCCGGTTCCACTGCATGCGGCCAGTCTTCGCCACGCACGAAGCGTGGCGTGGCCGCGATCATCGCCAGCCCGCGTACCTTGGGCAGCGTCGCCGCCGCGTGCAGCGCGAACAGACCGCCCAGCGACCAGCCGCACCACACCGCCGGCGGCGTGGCCGCGGCAATGGCGTTGACCACGAACGGCAGGCGCAGCGGCGTGCTGTCCTCGCGGCTGTGGCCATGGCCAGGCAGATCAACCAGATGCAGGGTGAACCGATCGGCCAAGCGCTGCACCAGCGGCGCGAACACACCGCCCTGCAGGGCCCAGCCATGGATCAGTACCAGGTCCGGCCCTTGGCCGGTGACGTCGATATGCATGGGAAAACGACAGCAGGCTCAGGCAAAGACAGGCAACGGCGGTGGCGCGGCGTCACGCACCGCCAGGGTCACGCGATCGCGCGCGCTGGCGAGAGCCTCCACCAGGCCGCGCACCTGTTCCGGCGTATGCAGCGCGGACAGTGTCACGCGCAGGCGTGCCTTGCCTTCCGGCACAGTCGGCGGGCGGATTGCACCGACCAGCCAGCCGGCCTGTTCCAGCGCCGTGGACATCGCCACGGCGGTGCGGTCATCGCCGAACAGCAGCGGCTGGATCGGTGTTTCCGAAGCCATCAGGTCCAGGCCATGGCGACGCGCTTCAGTGCGGAACAGCGCGATCAGGTCGGTCAGCTTTGTGCGACGCCAGTGGTCGCGGCGCGCCAGGCGCACTGCTTCAAGCGCAGCAGCGGCCATCGCCGGTGGCACGGCGGTGGTGTAGATGTACGGGCGCGCGGTTTCGGCCAGATGCTCGATCAGGTCGTCGCGGCCCAGCACCAGCGCACCGGAACCGCCCAGTGCCTTGCCCAGTGTGACCAGCTGCAGCGGTACGTCGTCCACGCCCAGTCCGGCGGCGGCCACGGCACCACGGCCATCACCGACCACGCCTACACCGTGCGCATCATCCACATAGAACAGCGCCTGTTGCAGGCGTGCCACAAGCGACAATGCACGCAGCGGTGCGATGTCGCCGTCCATGCTGAAGACACCATCGGTGGCCAGCATTGCCGCGCCGTCGGGCGCGTGCTTGAGCTGGCGCATCGCGCCTTCCGCATCCAGGTGCGGGTAGCGGCGCAGGCGCGCACCGGCCAGCCGGGTGGCATCAAGGAGGCTGGCGTGGTTGAGCTTGTCCTGTACGCAGACATCGTTCTCTTCGCTCAGCAGTGCCTGCTGCACCGCCAGATTGGCGGCGAAGCCACTGCCGAACAGCAGCGCACGCGGATAGCCCAGCCACTCGGCCACCTCGCGTTCCAGCGCCTCATGCAGGGCATGATGGCCGCAGACCAGGTGCGAGGCACCGGCGCCAGCGCCTTCGCGTGCGGCGGCGTCCTGCAGCGCGTTGACCACGCTGAACTGCTGGGCCAGGCCCAGGTAGTCGTTGCTGCAGAAGCCGGTCAGCCACTGGCCGTCCACTTCCAGGCGCACGCCATCACGACGGGTGACCATGCGTCGCGGGCGGCGACGGCCTTGGGCATCGCGCAGAGCGCGCTGGGCGTGGAGGCGGGCGGTCAGGTCGGGGCGGGCCATGGTGGCTGAATGCGTCGACGGGGCGGCTAGGGTAGCGCGTTGCCGCGGCGCCTGCTTGCGGCCCGTCTCAGGCCGCGTGAGCGCAGCCACAGCCGGGCGTATCGGCACTGATATCGGCGTGCACGGTACCGCCGTGGTCGTGGCCTTCGGCATCCACCTGCACCGCCATCGGCTGTAGCCCCAGCCGTGCGAACAGCGCCAGATCGCGCTCGCTTTCCGGGTTGCCGGTGGTCAGCAGCTTGTCGCCGTAGAAGATGGAGTTGGCGCCGGCCAGGAAACACAGCGCCTGCAGTTCGTCACTCATCGCCTCGCGCCCGGCCGACAGCCGCACCATCGAGCGCGGCATGGCGATGCGGGCCACCGCGATCATGCGCACGAACTCGAATGGGTCCAGTTCGGCGCTGCCATGCAGCGGCGTACCTGCCACCTGCACCAGCTTGTTGATCGGCACCGAATCCGGATGCGCCGGCAGCGTGGCCAGCGCCAGCAGCAGGCCAACGCGCTGCGCGCGCGTCTCGCCCATGCCGACGATGCCGCCGCAGCAGGTCTTCAGGCCGGCATCGCGCACGTGTTCCAGCGTATCCAGGCGGTCCTGGTACTGGCGCGTGTGGATGATCGAATCGTAGTAGTCCGGCGCGGTGTCGAGGTTGTGGTTGTAGTAGTCCAGGCCGGCGTCCTTCAGCGCACGTGCCTGCTCGCCGCTGAGCATGCCCAGCGTGGCGCAGGTCTCCAGGCCCAGTGCCTTCACCCCGGCGATCATCGCCGCCACCTTCGGAATGTCGCGATCCTTCGGTGAACGCCATGCGGCACCCATGCAGAAGCGCGACGCACCGGCGGCCTTGGCCTGGCGCGCCTTGGCCAGCACCGCGTCGGTCTCCATCAGCTTCTGCGCGTTCACCCCGGTGCTGTAGCGCTGCGCCTGAGGGCAGTACGCGCAGTCTTCCGGGCAGCCTCCGGTCTTCACCGACAACAGCGTGGACACCTGCACCTGCGCCGGGTCGAAGTGCTCACGGTGGACCGCCGCAGCGCGGAACAGCAGCTCGGGCAACGGCAGGTCGAACAGGGCCTGCAGTTCGTCGTGTTGCCAGTCGTGGCGGATGGCAGCAGCCATGGCGGACCTTGGGTACGAGTGGAGCGAGGGCGGCAGTGTGGGTGGGGGGGCACGGGCTGTCAACTTTTAGTTTGATGTTTTGGTTTACTTGGCCGTGACTGGAATGGAATCCCATACAAGCGATGGCCATGGCGCTGCATCGATTGCGGGCATCGCTGCTGCCGCGGCGAACCCCGTCCTCGGGCCGGGAGCGGGGGCAGCCTGCGCGGTGAGCTTGGCCCGAACATCGTCAGGATCGACCCGCGCAGCGCGTTGGACGTAACCTCAAGCACAAACGTTCAATCGGGCAGCGCTGCAATGGACAATCCGGACAACTGGCAGCCGATCACCCGGGAAGAACTGGAAACCCTGGTCGCACGGCAGTTGCAGGATTGCTCACCTGTCCAACGAGCCACCTTCGAATCCCTGCGCGTGCCATTCCATGCGGTTCGGTTGCACAGGCTGGGCATGATTGAGTGGGTCTGGGCGGTCGCACAGCTGCCCGACGGGTTGCTGTACTACGAGGACGTTGAGGAAGGATTCGAGATGGGCACGCCGGGAGAGGATGGTGTGTTGCCGAACCAAGGCTGTTCTCAGCTGACGCTGACCCACATTCTCCATCGTTTGGTGATCTGAGCATCAGATCTCGCAGATCGCTGCATCTGCCCGAGTTCAGGACGCTCTTCTGGCGGCATACGTGCATTTCACCGCATCCTGCAAGGCCTTCGGCCACAGTGGCCGCTGTCTAACCAAAGCGCTGGCGCGCAGACTTTGACTCATGACCGATCTCCATCGCCTTCGCGGCCGCATCACCGCGCTGGTCCTAAGCGAGGCATGGCGCCGCCGTGCCGCGCTCTGGGGCGGGGCTGTGGCCGTAGCGCTGGTGGCCATCCTGTTCGCCAAGGCCAGCGATGCGGCCTTCCATCTGTTCCAGCGCATCACGTCGCACTCGCCATGGTGGGCCCTGCTGCTCACGCCCGGCATCTTCGCGCTGCTGGCGTGGCTCACTTCCGGCGTGCTGAAGCCCACGCGGGGCAGCGGCATTCCGCAGGTCATCGCTGCGCTGGACAAGGCCGATGAGCCGTTCCGGAAAACCAACCTTTCCCCAGCGGTTTCGGCCGGCAAGCTGCTGCTGACCTCGCTGTCGCTGCTGGGGGGCGCATCGGTCGGGCGCGAGGGGCCCACCGTGCACGTAGGCGCAAGCCTGATGTATCTGTTCGGCCGCTGGTTCGGTTTCAAGGATCCCCGCGAGCTCTCGCACTTCCTGCTGGCCGGTGGTGCGGCGGGTATCGCGGCGGCCTTCAACACGCCGCTGGCCGGTATCGTCTTCGCCATCGAGGAGCTCAGCGGCCGCTTCGAGCATCGTTTCTCAGGCACCCTGCTGACCGCAGTGATCGTCGGCGGCGTGGTGTCGCTGGGCCTGCTCGGCAACTACACCTACTTCGGCCATGTGAGTGCACGCCTGCCGCTCGGCCAGGGCTGGCTGGCCATCCTGCTTTGCGGCGTGGTGGCAGGGCTGCTGGGCGGCCTGTTCGCGCGTGCGGTGCTGGCCAGTGCGGCGGGCCGCCCGCGTTGGCTCGGGCAACTGCGGCAGCGGCATCCGGTGCTGCTGGCCGCAGGCTGCGGCATGGCGGTGGTACTGCTCGCCCTGGTCTTCGGTGAAGGCGCGTTCGGCACCGGCTACGAGCAGGCGCGCAGCCTGGTGCAGGGGCAGGCGCTGGTCGGCCACGAGTTCGGGTTGATGAAGCTGCTGGCCAACCTCGCATCGTACGTGGCCGGTATTCCCGGAGGCTTGTTCTCGCCCGCGCTGGCGGTCGGTGCGGGACTGGGCCACAATCTGGCGGTGCTGATGCCGGGCGTGGACCCGCGCGCGTTCGTGCTGCTGGGCATGTGTGCGTACCTCACCGGCGTTACCCAGGCCCCGCTGACGTCGGCGGTGATCTCGCTGGAGCTGACCGACAGTGGTGATCTGCTGCTGCCGATCCTGGCCACGGTGCTGATCGCGCGTGGCGTGTCCGGGCTGGTCTGCCGGGTGCCGATCTACCGTGGGTTGGCAGAGTTGTTGATCGGGCCCGCCGCTACGCCACCGGCGACCGGACAGGGTGAACGCCTTTCCTGACGGGCGGCGGCCCCCGTCGCAGTTGAGGGCAGTTCCGACACTGCAATCGGTGCTTCGCCGATGGCCGCACGCGGCGTGCGCCATCAAGTATTGGGTGATGCGTACTTATCGCCTGCGTTCGGCAACCCGTGTCTCGCGCGCACTGCTTGGTGTGCTGCTACCGCTCCGCTGCCTGGTCTGCGGCGACCCGGGCCACGATGATCTTGATCTGTGCTGCGCTTGCCTGGCCGATCTGCCCTGGGCAGGCCGTGCCTGCCTGCGCTGCGCGTTGCCGTTGCCCGACACCGCGTTGATCGTCTGTGGCAGCTGCCGCGAGGAGGTACCGCCACAGACGGCTACCCACGCCAGCCTGCTGTACCTGCCACCGGTCGACCAGTTGCTGGTCCGCTACAAGTTCCATCAGGATCTCGCAGCCGGACGCCTGCTCGCGCAGCTGATGCAGCGCGCACCGCCGCCGTGGTGGTGTCCACCGCTGGTGCCGGTGCCGCTGCACAATCGCCGGCTGCGCCAGCGCGGCTACAACCAGGCGGGCGAGCTGTGCCGGCTGCTGCCGATGCCGGTCTGGCAGGGGCTGTACCGGCGGCGCCACACCGCGCCGCAGTCCGAGCGCACGGCCGAACAGCGCAGGGAAAATCTGTTCGATGCGTTCGATGTGCGTGGCTTGGTGCCAACGCGGCTGACCGTGGTCGATGATGTGATGACCACCGGCAGCACGGTGATGGAGGTTGCCGAGACGCTGCGCCTGGTGGGCGCTGCGGAGGTGCGCGTGTGGGTCTGCGCGCGGGCGCCGTGATCGCCCTCTTCATCCACAGGGGCTAGGATGAGGCCGGTTCCGGATCGAAGGAGTGGTCATGAATTCCCCCTTGTCTCCCTTGCTGTCGGCGGTTGGCCGTAGCTGGTGGATCCTGCTGCTGTACGGGCTTGTCGCACTGGGTTTTGGCATCGTTGCCATCGGCTGGCCCTTGTCCGCAGCGATGGCGCTGGCGTGGACACTGGGCGTGATGGCCATCGTTGAAGGTGTCATCAGCCTGTTCGCACTGATCAGCGGCGGCAGTGGTGCCTCGCGTGGGTGGCTGGCGCTGTATGCCATCGCCTCGCTGGGCTTCGGCATCCTGGCGGTGATCAACCCGCTGGCCACCGCCAGCGTGCTGGTGTTGTTCCTCGCAGCGTGGCTGCTGGTGGCGGGCATCTATCGCATCGTGTTCGCGATCCGCGTGCGCAAGCAGATCCAGGGCGAGTGGTTGCTGATACTCAGTGGTGTGCTTGCGGTGGTGCTGGGCCTGCTGTTTGCGGCCAACCCGTACGCAGGCGTGGCGGTGACCACGCTGTGGATCGGCATCGGCAGCCTGCTGTATGGGCTGCTGCAGGTACTGGTGGCATTCAAGCTGCGGAAGCTGAAGTGAGGGCTGCGCTTTCCCTGTTGCTGGGCGTGGCGTTGGCCCTGACCGGATGCATGCCTGGCGCCACACCCGATGCCTTGGCAGGCAAGGATCATGCGCCACGCCCCGGCGTGGATGTGCGCCTGAGCGCGGTGGACGCCTCCGGCAAAGGCCGGCCGGCGCAATGGCAAGGCGAAACCCTGGCCCTGCGCGAGCCGCCGATTGCCGGCAGTGCGGACATTGCTGATGTGCGCTACGTACTGGACGATGCCAAGCAGCCCGGCCTGCAGATCCGCTACCGGCCCGAAGCGCACCAGCGCATCCACGATGACACGGCAGCACTGGTGGGCCAGCGGGCAGCGATCAGCGTGGATGGCCGTGTGCTGATGGTGGCGACGGTGCAGGGGCCGTTCGGCGAATCGATGATGCTGAGCGGGCTGCCCAGCGTTGCCGAGGCGCAGGAGCTGGCGAAGCACATCACTGGCGACTGACGGACGCGCCATGAACCCGCGCCGCGCGGGGAGGTCGACCAAGGTCGACCGCTACCGGGCGAACCGCGCCTCGATCTCTTCCAGCGACTTGCCCTTGGTCTCCGGCAGCCAGAATGCGGCCACCAGGAAGAACACGAAGGTACACGCCGCCCAGAACACGAACATGCTCGCATAGCCGTAGTGGCCCACCGTGGGCAGGAAGATCGCGGCGATGGTGGTGGACACGAACTGGTTGATCAGCAGCGCGATGCTCATGCCGTTGGAACGGATGCGGTTCGGCATCAGTTCCGACAGTGCCAGCCACACGCAGACGCCGGGGCCGACCGCGAAGAACGCCACGAACACCAGGATGCAGGCGGCCACGGCCCAGCCATGGGCCGGCGGCGGCACCGGGCCGATGCGGGCCTGCTCGATGCGCAATGGCGCCTGGCTGGCACTGGCCGGGTCGGCGAACGGGTTCAGATGCAGCTTGCGGAAGAACGCACCGATCACGCTGTCCGGCTGCACGGTGCCGGCACGCTCGATGCGCAGCTCGCGGTCGGTCAGGTTGTCGCTGCGGAGGGCGCGCACATTGGTGAAGTCGCCGTAGGCATACGACACGGTCAGTTGCAGCGGCCGGCCTTCGCTGTCGATGCCAGCGCCGAGGCGCTGCCACTGCGCATCATCCAGCACCAGCCGCAGGCCGTCGCCGCTGACCGCTGCCTGCAGTTGCGGCTGCACGTCGGTACGGCCGCGTTCGGCCTGGAAGAACAGCGTGGCCGCGCCCAGCAGGGCCACGCAGATGCCGCCGCTGCCGAGCATCAGCAGGAATTTGCGGCCCTTGCGATCGACCAGCAGCAGCGCGACCACGGTCATCACCGCATTCAGCAGCTTGATCGCCACGTCGGCGCCGTTGGCCACCGAGCCGGACAGGCCGGCCTGGTTGAGGATGTTCACCGCGTAGGCCAGCACCGAATTGATGCCGGTGGCCTGGGTGCAGGCCAGCACCACGCAGGCCAGCACGAACGGCACCACGTAGCGGCGGCTGAGCAGTGGGTCTCGCTTGCCGTCGCTGCTGCTCGATTCCGGCGCCTGGATCTGGGCCAGCGTGGGCTCAACCTCTGCGGCGGGGAGGACGCGCTGAAGGCTGCGCCGGGCTTCAGCGATGCGGCCGCGGCGCACCAGCCAGCGTGGCGATTCGGACAGCAAGAAGATACCGGCGCAGAACAGCAGGCCAGGCGCCAGACAACTCCAGAAGATGGTGCGCCAGGCGTGGTCCTTCACCGTGAACAGTTCCTGCGCCTGCTGCGCGACCGGCAGCGAGCGCACGGCTTCGGCGGCGGCATCCACCGCATGGGCGTGGTACAGCCCGATCAGTGCCGCCAGCACCAGGCCGATGGTCAGCAGCAGCTGGAACATCGCCGCACCGCGTCCACGCCGCTCGGGGCTGAGCACTTCGGCCAGGTACAGTGGAATCACGACGCCGATCAAACCGCCACTGATGCCCTGCAGCAGCCGCCCGAGCAGCAGCGGCGTGTAGCCGGAGGCCAGTGCCATGATCGGAATCGAAGCGGTGAACAGCAGGCCGGCCAGCAGCATCGCGCCGCGGCGGCCAATCAGGTCGGCGACCATGCCGGCGAACAGCGAGGACAGCACGCTGCCCAGCAGTACCGCCGCCACCACGAAGCCGAGTTGCTGGCTGCTGAGCTGCCAGGCGTGACTGGCGGTCGCTTCAAGATAGGGCAGGGCACCGGCGATGATGCCGATGTCGATGCCGTACAGCAGGCCCCCCAGGCCGCCGATGAAGAGCAGGTAGCGTACGGGCCAGCGCGGGGCGGTGCTTGCAGTCATCGGCAGTTCCTGTGGTAGCGCCGGGCCAGGCCCGGCGGCGGTTCGTCGCAGAGTGCATTCTGTAGAGCCGAGCCATGCTCGGCTGCTTTCCATTCCGATATCGAGGTTCCCCATGCCGCGCTTCGCGCGGTGAGCCGAGCATGGCTCGGCTCTACAGGGAGCCCGCGCGGCATCCGGGCCGCATCGCTTGCGTCAGGTCAGATCGACCACGCGCCCACCAATGACCACCTGCTGCAGGCGCAGTTCGGCGTCCAGCACCACCAGGTCGGCGCGGGCGTCGGGCGCGATGCGGCCGCGATCGCCCAGGCCCAGATAGTCGGCCGGGAAGGTGGAAACCCGCTGCGAGGCGTCGGCCAGGTCCAGGCCGACGCGCACCAGGTTGCGCAGCGCCTGGTCCATGGTCAGTGCGCTGCCGGCCAGCGAACCCGTCGCCAGGCGCACGCAGCCGCCGCACTTGTGCACGCGCTGCTCGCCCAGCGCGTACTCGCCGTCGGGCATGCCGGTGGCGGCAGTCGCGTCGGTCACCGCGTACAGGCGCGGAATCGCGCGCGCGGCCAGGCGGATCACGCCGGGATGGATGTGCTGCAGGTCGGGAATGATCTCGGCGTACTGCGCATGTGCCAGCGCCGCCGCGGCGATGCCAGGCCGGTAGTGGTCGACGCCGGTCATGCCGTTGAACAGATGGGTGAAGCCGGAAGCCCCGGCCTGCAGCGCAGCAACACCTTCTTCGTAAGTGCCAGCGCTGTGGCCAAGCTGCACACGGATGCCCATTGCCGAAAGCGCGGGAATCAGCGCGGTGTGCTCGCCGATTTCCGGCGCCAGTGTCATCACCCGAATCGGCGCCAGCGCGTGCAGCTGCTGCACCAGTGCCACCGTCGCCTCGATCGTACGATTGGGCTGTGCGCCCAGCCGCTGCGGGCTGATGAACGGTCCTTCCAGATGTACGCCGACGATGCTGGCGGCGTCGGCATCGGGCGCCGCCATCGCCGCAGCGACGCCGTGCAGCGCGTGCTCGATCTCGTCCAGCCCGGCGGTCATGGTGGTCGCCAGCAGCGTGGTGGTGCCGAAGCGCAGATGGGTGCGGGCGATGGTGCGTGCCACGTCGCCGCCCTGCATCAGGTCCACGCCGGCCGCGCCATGCACATGCAGGTCGACGAAGCCGGGCAGGATCACCGGCAGCTGCAGGTCGTCGGCGCCGCTGTGGTCGTCCACCTGCAGCTGGCGCACGTGCGAATCGAAGTGGACCTGGCCACGCCGCCAGCCCAGCGGGGTGAGGATGCGGCCATGCAGGGTGCGGGTGTCGGTCATGCAGTGGGCTCGGCGATGATCACTTCGATGCCCACCCGCTGCAGCCCTTCACGGGTTGCGTCGTCGATGCCGGCGTCGGTGATGATGGCGTGGATCTGATCGAGAAGTGCGATGCGGTGCAGGCTGACGCGGCCGAACTTGGAGGCGTCGGTCAGCACCACGATGCGGCGCGCGCGCTCGACCATGCGGTGGTTGAGGCGGGCTTCGGCTTCATCGTGGGTGGTCAGCCCGAACTGCAGGTCCAGGCCGTCCACGCCCAGAAACAGGGTGTCGAAGCTGTAGGAGTTGAGGCTGGCTTCGGCCTGGCTGCCCTGCAGCGACAACGACTGCTGGCGCAGCAGTCCACCGGTCAGCAGCACGTTGATGCCCGGCGCGTTGGCCAGTTCCCAGGCGATGTTCAACCCATTGGTCATCACCGTCACGTCGCGCTGGGTGCGCAAGTGGCGGGCCAGGGTCATCGTGGTCGAGCCGGAGTCGATGATGATGTTGTCACCGGGCCGCACCAGGCGCGCGGCACACGCGCCGATCGATTCCTTCAGCGGCAGGTTCAGTGCGTCCTTTTCGTGGATGTCCTGTTCCTGTGGCGGCGTGCGCACCAGCGTGGCGCCGCCGTGAGTACGATTGGCCAGGCCCTGCGATTCGAAGTGGGTCAGGTCGGCACGGATGGTCACCGCCGACACGCCGAAGCGCTCGACCAGATCGGCCACCTGCACCGAGCCGTGCTCGATCAGCAGCTGCAGGATCTGTTGCCGGCGGGAGCGGGTGTTGCGCATGGCCATTCTCGGTGTCGCGGGGAAAGGTAAAGATTAGCCGTTCGCAGCAATGGCGGCAGCCGCGTCTGCGTGATGCGTGCGGGTTCCGGCCTGGTTGGCGCTGCAGGCACGGGCGTACTCGCCCAGGCACAGGCCGACGCGATGCCGTGCCAGCGCGGTAGGCGTATTGGCCAGCGTGCCCTCGCGCACGGCCCGGTACTGCTCCGGCAGGTACTGGCTGAGCAGTACCAGCGGCGGCGCGTGCTGTTCCAGGTTGGCGAACAGGGTCTGCACCGCCTGCACCAGCGCGGGCTCGCCCCAGTAGTAGCGGCAGCGGTCGCTGAAGGAATAGCTGCGCAGCAGGCGCAGCGCTGCCTCATCGCCCTGGTAGTAGGACTGCCAGTACTTCGGCTGCGCCACCATCACTTCATCCAGCACCTGCGGCAGGCGCGAGCACTGTGCGGCCGGCAGCAGTTCGGCCTCGATCGCGGCCAGCGCGAACAGCGCTTCGCGGTAGGCGAAGGTCGCCGCCGGGCCGACCTTGAGGATGGCGAAGTGGTCGCGCACCAAGGCGTGCAGGCCACTTTCGCGCTGGTAGTCGGTGGAATGCGCTTCGAACACGATGCGCGGCTGCTGTTCGAGGAAGTCGGCCAGCGTGCTGGCGGCGGCCGGGTCGTACTCGTGCACACTGCTGTGGTCGAAGTCCACGCCCGGTTGCACCACCATGGCGATCACGCGCTGCCACGCATCGCGCAGCTGCGGCGTATCGAACGCCTGCTGATGAATCGCCAGGGTCTGCGCGGCAGCAGCGGGCGTGGTCACCTGCAGGCCCTCGGCCAGCGAGGCTTCACCCCCGGGAATCGGCACCTCGGTACCGATCACGTAGACCGGCGGCGGCAGGCCATGTTCGGCGGCGGTGCGCTCGGCGATCTCGGCCAGCTCGGCCGAACGTGCAGCGACGACGGCATCGGGCAGCGGCACCGGGTCATCGGCGCAGGACATGCTGCAATCGAGGTGGATCTTGTGGAAACCGGCGGCGACATAGGCTTCGATCAGCACGCGTGCGTGGGTCATCGCTTCAGCGGCCGGGCGCTTCTGCCAGGCATTCGGGCCGAGGTGGTCGCCACCCAGGATCAGCCGCTCGCGCGGGAAACCTTCTTCATCGGCCAGCGTGCCCACGTAATCGCGGTACTGCGGCGGGGTCATCCCGGTGTAGCCGCCGAACTGGTCGACCTGGTTGGAGGTGGCCTCGATCAGCAGCACGGTACCGTGCGCCAGCGCCACGTGCATGGCCGCGCGCAGCACCTGCTCGTTGCTGCAGCAGACGCTGTACAGGCCGACGTTGGCACCGGCGCGGTGGGAAGCAAGCAGGGTCTGCAACGGGGACATGGTCAGGCTCCGGTCAATCAGGAAAACGAGGGTTGGCAGGCGAGCAGGGCGGCACCACGTGCGCCACCGGCATCGCCGAAGCGTGGCGGCACGATCGGTGGCACCTGCACACCCTTGAACAGGTGGGTGGCGATGGCGGCGGGCAGGTGCTGGTACAGCGGCGCGTACTGCGAAAGGCCGCCGCCGAGCACGATCACGTGCGGGTCCAGCGCCAGCACCAGCGCGGCCAGGCTGTGGCCGAGCAGGTCGCGGTGGATGTCCAGCGCCTTGCGCGCGCGGGCATCACCGGCTTCGGCCAGGGCGATCACGGCGCTGGCGTCGGCGGCGCTGCCACCAAGGTGGCGCTCGATCATCGCCACGCCACTGCCGGACACATAACGCTCCACGCAGCCCTGCAGGCCGCAGGCGCAGTCGATCAGCGGCAGGCCGTGGCGCTGCAGCAGATGACCGGGCACGCTCCAGTGGCCCCATTCGCCGGCCAGCCCGTTGAAACCGGTCAGCAGGCGGCCCTGCAGGCAGAAGCCACCACCGGCACCAGTGCCGAGAATGGCGCCGAACATGCTGGGGTAGCCGTCAGCCGCGCCGCCGTGCGCTTCAGACAGGGCAAAGCACTGCAGATCGTTGCCGAAGTGCAGCGGGCGCTGCAGGCGTGCCTGCAGATCCTGCGCCACGCATTGGCCGGTCAGTGCAGGCACGTTCGCGCTGAGTTGGCGGCCGCTGCGGCGGTCGCGCACGCCGGGCAGGGCGATGCCGATGGCCGCATCGCTGCGGCCGAGGGCAGCGTCCGCCTCGGCGACCAGCGCCACCACCGCCTGCAGGAAGCCGTCGTAGTCACCCTGTGGGGTGGCCACGCGGCGGCGCCAGGTGACCTGCATCGCCGCATCGCACGCCACCAGCTCGATCTTGGTGCCGCCGATGTCGATGCCATAGCAGGCGTGGGCGATCAGCTCAGCCATGGTGGATGGTGACGCCCTTGACGACGCGGTTGACGGTGCCGTCCGGGAACGGGTTGTCCGGGGTCAGGCCCAGCGCGGCCGAGCGCTGCAGCGCGAACAACTGCGCGAAGCCCAGCCACACCGGTGCCAGCCACGGATCGTCCAGTGCCGGTACGGTGAGGGTGTATTCGTCATCGGCGCCGATGTCCGAATGCGGGCCGATCGCCAGCACCTGGCCGGCCACGCCGTCGCGGCGCAGCTCTTCCAGCAGGTCCTGTTCGTAGCGGCGCGCCAGCGGCTGCACGCTGCGCAGCACCACCACCAGGGTGTTGCCGTCCAGCGTCGACTTCGGGCCATGGCGGAACCCCAGGGGCGTGTTGGCCAACGCCAGCACGCGGCCGGCGGTCAGCTCCAGCACCTTCAGCGCGCACTCGCGCGCCAGCGCTTCCAGCGGGCCGCTGCCGAGGTAGATGATGCGGTTGAACGGGCGCTGCGCCAGCGCCGCCACCGGTGCATCCCACTGCGCCTGGCCTTCGCGGGCCAGCGCGGCGATCTGCTTCAGGCGCGCCACGCGCGCATCCCACGGCGAACGATCGAACACGGTCAGTGCGGCCAGCAGCATGCAGGTCAGGCTGCTGGTCATGGCGAAGGCGCGGTCGCAGCTGGCCGACGGCATCAGCAGCGTGCAGGTATCGGCACGGCCGGCACCACGACGGGCGAGTTCGCCATCGGCGTTGCAGGTGATGTCGAGGAAGCGTGCCTCATCCACATCGGCACGCACGCGGTCCACCGCGGCCACGCTTTCCGGACTGGAACCACTGCGGCCGAACGACACCAGCAGGGTGGGGCGGTCGCGCTGCAGGTACAGCGCAGGATGGGTCAGCAGGCTGGTGGTGTGCACCACGCGCACCTCGGCCGGCCACTGCGCATTGATCGCGTCGGCCACCATCTCGGCGATGAAGCCCGAACTGCCGGCGCCGGTGAACAGCACGCGCTGGTTGGGATCGTTGAGGCTGTTGCCAAGAAAGGCCTGCAGGCGGTCGCGGGCACGCGACAGATCCTGGGCGAGGGCTTCCCACAGCGCGGGCTGCTGGGCGATTTCGGTAGCGGTATCGGCTCCGCCCAGGCGCTGCCAGGCGGACACATCGGAAAGCAGGGTGACGTCCATTCGGAGGTTCCAGTTGGGCCAGCGCACCATCTGCGTTTTCTTTCGAAATGTCAAACATCGAAAGTAAAAAGAAAGAAAATAGCGCGATGACTTTTCTCGCTGCCGAGTGCTCGGGAAAACGAAAGAACGGGGCAAATGCCGTATCGCACAACGCTTAACAGGCGGCTGCAAGCGTTTACACAAAGTATTGCAACGCAACAACTTTCGTTTCAAAGGAATATATCTTCCTTTTTCCTTTCAATTTGTTGACATCTTTCGAATCGCTGCCCTAGAGTCGGCCCAACCGCTTTCGAAACGCCCGGTAAACGGGTTGGGAGTCCGTGTGGAAATCTGCGTTCGTCGCTCGCCGCTGATGCTGGCCCTGGTGCCGGCCTTGATGCTGGCGTCCATGACGGCCCGCGCCGAGCCGGTCGGCAACCTGCGTTCGGTTGCCGCCAGCGCCAGCCGCGACGGCGTGCAGGGCTGGGACCTGCAGACCGACAAGGGCGCGCGCATCCGCATCGAACTGCCGGCCACCGACATCGTCCGCGTGCAGGCCGGCCGCAACGGCACGCTGACCGGCGCCGGCGACAAGGCCGCGCCGATCGTGCTGCCGCAGCCCAAGGCCAACGTGCAGGCGAAGCTGGAAGAAGACGCGCAGGAAATCCGCGTGCGCACCGAGTCCCTGGTGCTGCATGTACAGCGGCAGCCGCTAAGCATGCGCCTGGAACGGCTGGACAACGGCCAACCCACCGCGCTGTGGCAGGAACTGCAGCCGCTGGACCTGGATGCCACGCAGAGCGTGCAGGTGCTGTCCTCGCAGGCCGATGAGGGCTACTTCGGTGGCGGCCAGCAGAACGGCCGCTACCAGTTCAAGGGCCGCGAGCTGGAGGTGTCCTATTCCGGCGGCTGGGAAGAGGGCGACCGCCCCAGCCCTGCACCGATGCTGCTGAGCAGCCGTGGCTGGGGCATGCTGCGCAATACCTGGAGCGATGGCAGCTACGATCTGCGCGAGGCCGACCAGTCCACGCTGCTGCATCGCGAAGACCGCTTCGATGCCTATTACTTCGTCGGCGCCGACCTGCCGAAACTGATCGAGCGCTACACCCAGCTGACTGGCCGCCCGAACATGGTCGCGCGCTGGGCGCTGTCCTACGGCGACGCCGATTGCTACAACGATGGCGACAACAGCAGGAAGCCCGGCACCGTGCCCGAAGGCTGGAGTGACGGCCCGACCGGCACCACCCCCGATGTGATCGACAGCGTGGCCAAGCAGTACCGCGCCCACGACATGCCCGGTGGCTGGATCCTGCCCAACGACGGCTACGGCTGCGGTTACAAACAGTTGCCGGAAACCGTGAAGGGGCTGGCCGGCTACGGTTTCCGCACCGGACTGTGGACCGAGAACGGCGTCGACAAGATCGCCTGGGAAGTGGGCAAGGCCGGCAGCCGCGTGCAAAAGCTGGACGTGGCCTGGACCGGCAAGGGCTACCAGTTCGCGATGGACGCCAACCGTCAGGCGTTCAACGGCATCCTCGACAACTCCGATTCGCGCCCGTTCCTGTGGACGGTGATGGGCTGGGCCGGCATCCAGCGCTACGCGGTGGCATGGACCGGCGACCAGAGCAGCAGCTGGGATTACATCCGCTGGCACGTGCCGACCCTGGTCGGTTCGGGCCTGTCCGGCATGGCCTACGCCAGTGGCGACGTGGATGCGATCTTCGGCGGCAGCGCCGAGACCTTCACCCGCGACCTGCAGTGGAAAGCCTTCACCCCGGTGCTGATGGGCATGAGCGGCTGGTCGTCGAACGCACGCAAGCACCCCTGGTGGTACGACGAGCCCTATCGCAGCATCAACCGCGATTACCTGAAGTTGAAGATGCGCCTGACCCCGTACATGTACGGGCTCGTGCACGAGGCCGCGCAGACCGGTGCACCGCCGGTGCGCGGCCTGATGTGGGACAACCCGCGCGACCCGCATGCGCAGGATGAAACCTACAAGTACCAGTTCCTGCTTGGCCGCGATCTGCTGGTGGCGCCGGTGTACCGCAGCCAGGCGGCCAGCCGTGGCTGGCGCCGCGATATCCACCTGCCGGCCGGCGGCTGGATCGACTACTGGGATGGCCGCCGCGTGCAGGCCGGCGCCGACGGCCGCCAGCTCGACCGCCAGGTGGACCTGGCCACGCTGCCGGTGTTCGTGCGTGCCGGTGCGATCCTGCCGATGTACCCCTCGATGCTGTTCGACGGCGAAAAGCCGCTCGATGAAGTGACCTTCGATCTGTATCCGCAGGGCGAGTCGCAGTACACGCTGTACGAAGACGATGGCAACACGCGCCGCTACCAGCAGGGTGAGTCGAGCACGCAGCAGATCCGAGTGCAGGCGCCAGCGCAGGGCAGTGGCCCGGTGCAGGTGCAGATCGATGCGGTGCAGGGCCAGTACAACGGCCAGCTGCCGCAGCGCCGCTACGGCCTGCGCGTGCTCAGCCGCCAGGCGCCGCGTGCGGTGCATGCCGGTGGCCGCGCGTTGCCGGCGCTGGCCGATGCGGCGGCGTTCAACGGTGCGGCTGAAGGCTGGTACTTCGATGCCAAGGAGCGCCGTGGCACGCTGCACGTGCGTACCGCTACCCAGGACATCCGCCAGCCGCTGCAGCTGCAGCTGGACTTCGAGGTGGCCGCTGCGGCCGCCGACGATGCCTATCCGGCTGCGCCGGTACTCGGCCGCGAACTGCCGGCCGACAGCCTGCTGGTGGTCAATCGCCCGGCCGAAGAGCCCGGCCATGCGCTGGAAAATGCCTTCGATGATGACCCGGCCACCTGGTTCCGCAGTGTGCGCAACCAAGCCGTGCGCACCGGTGCGCATGAGTGGGTGATCGGGTTCGGCGAGCGCAGGATGATCGATGGCATCGACATCGCGCCGCGCAACGACAAGAACTGGAAGCACGGCCAGGTACGCGACTACGAGGTGTACCTGGGCGACAGCAATGGCGAATGGGGTGAGCCGATCGCACGTGGCCGCCTGCAGCTGAAGGAAGGCGTGCAGCGCATCGCGTTCCCGGCCCATGCCGGCCGCCTGCTGCGCTTCCGCGTGCTGAGCGTGCAGAACCCGGAAGGCGATGGCGCCAGCAGCACCGATCCGATGGTTACCGCCGCACAGGGCAGTGCCCGCGCCTTCGATGCGCTGCAGCCGCGCGACGTCGGCCCGATCGCACTGTCCACCTTCCACATCCTCGAACACCAGGAACCGGAGCGACCGGCCCGGCAGCGCTATCTCTCCGAGCTGCCGGTGCCGGCCGCGCTGGCCAGCCAGGTGCGCGCCGACCAGTCGTTCCGTGGCGACGCCGGCATGCGCATGAACGGCCTGCAGTTCCGCCGTGGCCTGGGCGTCGGCGCCAACAGCCGCATCGACCTGCGCCTGCAGGGCGGCTGGCACCTGCTGCGTGCCGACCTCGGCATCGACGACGCCTGCCGCAGCGCCGGTGGCCTGCAGTTCCAGGTCTGGGGTGACAACCGCCTGCTGTACGACAGCGGCCTGGTGAAGGCACCCGGCGTGGTCAAGCCGGAGCTGGACATCCGTGGCCTTTCCACCCTGAGCCTGCGCACGCTGGGTGCGCAGGGCAGCCAACCCGCCCAGGTCTGTGCCAACTGGGCCAACGCCGTACTGATCGGCCAGGAGGGCGACTCCGCCAGCATCGTCGCCCCATGACCCCCTCGTAACACCGCTCCTCCCCCCGCCCATTCCGACTACGGCCCTCGTGGCCGTGGCCCGGGAGCGTTTTGCCCGCCGAACGCCCACGCGCTCACTTATTGCGCTGCACCCCTGCCAGGAGAGAACCCCGATGTTGCCCGCCCGCCACCACCGCCCCCCCTGTCGTTCGATCGCTCCGCTGTCGCTGGCCATCGCCGGCGTGCTGCTGTCGGTCGCCGTTCCTGCCTTCGCCCAGGAGAGCAAGGACAAGGCCACCGACCTGGCCCGCATCGAGGTCACCGGCTCCAACATCCGCCGCACCGACGTTGAAACCGCCTCGCCGGTGCAGGTGATCAGCAAGCAGGACATCCAGAACATGGGTGCGCGCACGCTGCTGCAGGTGCTCGACAACCTGCCGGCCGCCCGCCCGGCGCAGCAGGACGCGCGTTCGCTGTTCACCGGTTCCGACGGTGCTTCGCAGGCCAACCTGCGTGGCTTGGGCGCGCAGGGCACCCTGGTGCTGCTGAATGGTCGTCGCCTGTCGTACTACGGTGCACCGGCCGGCTTCCAGACCCAGTTCGTCAACATCGACGCGATCCCGGCTGCGGCCATCGAACGCATGGAAGTGCTGACCGACGGCGCTTCGGCGGTGTACGGCACCGACGCGGTGGCCGGCGTGATCAACGTGATCACCAAGCGCAACTTCCAGGGCGCCGAGGTCAGCTTCACCAACGACACCTCCTCGCGCATCGACTCCTACGGCGAGCGCCAGGCCAGCATCACCGCCGGCTTCGGTGACCTGGCCGAGAACCGCTTCAACATCTACGGTGCGGTCAACATGTACCGCCGCGACGCGATTCCGCTGAGCGATTTCTACGACAAGCGGCCCGACCAGTACTACGTCAACAATCCGAACTACCTCAACAACCTGCGCCTGGGCGTGGGCAGCAAGCCGGGTGAATTCAATCCGGGCACTTACTTCGCCTTCGATCCGGTCACCGGCCGCCGCGTGCAGGAAGCCGCGCCGGGCTGCAGGAACGTGCTGACCAGTGAAGCGGCCGGCCCGCGTTGCGTCTGGGAAACCTGGATGAACAACGAGATCGACGCCGGTGCCAAGTCCGAGCGCAACACCGCCTACCTCAACGGCACTTTCCTGGTGGGTGACAGCACCGAGATCTTCGCCGAGGCGACCTACACCGACATCGACCTGCGCGCCAACGGCGGCACGCCGCGCACCTACGGCACCACCACCGGCAACCCGACCAGCTGGTTCTCGCGCAATACCGGCAACACCGTCAACCAGTTCCTGTACCCGTTCCTGGGCCCCAACAACGAATACAACCATGCCAGTCCGCAGTTGAAGGCGATGATGGGCGGGGTGGTCGGCCTGAACTACCTGCTGCAGGATGCCGGCCCGAACTACTTCGGCCAGCGCAACACCGACAAGAGCTACCGCGTGCTGGCCGGTGCGCGTGGCAACCGAGGTGACTGGAACTGGGAGACCGCCTTCGCCAGCGCCGGTACCCACTCCACCACCTACCAGACGATCAACGTCAACACCAAGGGCTTCGAGAAGGCGTTCGGGCCGTACACGATCGATCCGGGTACCGGTCGGGTGATCATTTCCGACCACCCGGCGTACAAGTTCGGCGAGATCAGCGAAGCCAACGCCGCATTGATCCGTGAAGCGTTCCCGACCTTCGACATCCAGTCGTGGACCCGCCTGCATACCCTGGACGGCAAGATCGAAGGACCGCTGTTCCAGCTGCCGGCCGGTGAGATGCGCGCCGCGTTCGGCTTCAACGCCAGCCGCGAGACCTTCTACACCCCGGGTAATGCGGATGCGGCCAACGGCCTGATCACCCAGCAGGGTGGCTCGTGGTTCGATGGCAAGCGCAACACTTACGCGCTGTTCGCCGAGACCGTGGCGCCGATCACCGACAAGCTGGAAGTGGATGCGGCGGTGCGCGTGGACAAGTACCCGAACTTCAGTGCCAACGTGGCGCCGAAGATCGGCTTCAAGTACCAGGCCTTCGACCAGCTGATGCTGCGCGGCACCTATTCCACCGGCTTCCGCGCACCGAGCCTGGCCGAGTCCGGCAATGGCGGCGTGTTCGCACAGCTCGGTGGCTTCCGTGATGAACTGCGCTGCGGCGAGACCAACGCCATCGCCAACCTGCTGCTGAAGTCGCAGCGGCCCGGTGACGTCGACCTCGGCAAGAACCTGCTGAACGTCGACTGCAGCCGCACCGTGGCGCGCATGACCCAGCCGAACAAGGACCTGAAGCCGGAAAAGGCCAAGATCGCCACCCTCGGCTTCGTATACGAGCCAGCAACCTGGCTGTCGGTGTCGGCCGACTACTGGTTCATCTACCGTGACAATGAAATCGTCGCGCCGGACTACCGCCGCATGGAAGACATCATCTCGATGTCGCGCTCGCCGATCACCGACAGCGACCGTGCCAATCTTGCCCAGTTGGCGGCGATGTGCGCCGACCCGGCCAGCGGCGTGAGCTGCCCGGCCACCCTGCCGGGCTACTCCGCCGGCAACGTGGCCAGCGTGGTCGGCCAGTACAAGAACCGCGGCAAGACGCTGATCGACGGATTCGACATCGACGCGCGCAGCCGCTTCTCGCTGGGCGACTGGGGCAACCTGAACATCGGCCTGGCCGCCACCATCGCCAACCGCAACCGCTTCTACATGGACGCGGAGAACGGCTGGTACTACGGCGACGTGGTGGGCTACTACAACAACCCGCGCCTGCGTGCCACGCTCAATGCAGACTGGACCTACAAGCAGGTGACCACCAGCATGTTCGTCAACTACGTGGGCGGCACCAAGTGGGCCACCGACCAGATCGACGAAGAGAGCAACAACAAGGAAACCTGCACCGGCGGCTACCTGGCCCTGCAGAAGAGCAAGTGCGATGGTGCACCGTCGTGGTGGACCGCCAACATGAGCGTCACCTGGCGCCCGGATGACGCGTGGAACCTGAGCTTCACCGTCAAGAACCTGTTCAACCGCCTGCCGTTCTACGATCCGAACAGCTTCCTGGGTGACTCCAGTGACTACGCCACCATCTTCGGTCGTGGTTACAGTGTGACCATCGGCTACCGATTCAAGTAATTCCGTTTGCGTGACCCGGCGGGCCGGCTACGGCCGGCTCGCTGCCAAGAGGAGAGATGTCTGCCATGAAGCGTAGGGAATTCATCGCGGCCAGTGCCGCTGTCGCCGCCAGCAGCCTGCTGCCGCAGACCCCGGCATGGGCACGCGGGCGCAAGGTGCGCCTGGCCATGATCGGCACCGGGATGCGTGGGCTGGTGCTGCTGAAGGAGCTGGTGCGCCGCGACGATGTCGAGGTGGTCGCGTTGTGCGACATCGAGCCGATCATGCTCGGCCGCGCCATGGACATGGTGGCCAAGGCCGGCAAGCCGGCCCCGAAGACCTACGGCCAGGATCGCGACACCAATGCCTGGAAGCGCCTGTTGGATCAGAAGGGCATCGATGGCGTGATCATCGCCACGCCGTGGGAGTACCACGCGCCGATGGCGATTGCCGCGATGCAGGCCGGCGTGGCCGTGGGCTGCGAAGTAGTGGCCGGCATCACCCTGCAGGACCACTGGGACGTGTTGAAGACCCAGCTGAGCACCGGTACCCCGTACATGCTGCTGGAGAACGTCTGCTACCGCCGCGACGTGATGGCGGCGTTGCAGATGGTGCGCCAGGGCCTGTTCGGCGAGCTGGTGCATCTGCAGGCCGGCTACCAGCACGACCTGCGCGGCGTGAAGTTCAATTCCGGCGACCCCAACCAGCCCTACGACAGCGGCGTGGAGTTCGGGCCCAAGGGCTGGAGCGAAGCCCGCTGGCGCACCGAGCATTCGGTGGAGCGCAACGGCGAGCTGTACCCCAGCCACGGCATCGGCCCTTGCGCGATGTACACCGGCATCAACCGTGGCAACCGCTTCACCCACATCAATGCCTTCGCGACCAAGGCGCGTGGCCTGCACGAATACACCGTGGCCAAGAGTGGCGGCATCACCCACCCCAGCACCAAGGTAAAGTTCAAGCTCGGCGACATCGTCACCACCACGCTGGCCTGCGAGAACGGCGAGACCATCCTGCTGCAGCACGACACCTCGCTGCCGCGCCCGTACTCGATGGGCTTCCGCGTGCAGGGCACCAAGGGTCTGTGGATGGACGTGAACCATTCGATCCACATCGAAGGCCGCAGCCCGCCGCACCAGTGGGAGGAGTTCAAGAAGTACCAGGACGAGTACGAGCACCCGCTGTGGAAGCAGAATGCCGATACCGCCGCCAGCGCCGGCCACGGTGGCATGGACTGGTTCGTCATCCATGCCTTCGTGGAAGCGCTGAAGGCCAAGGCGCCGATGCCGATCGACATCTACGATGCGGTGACCTGGAGTGCGATCACGCCGCTGAGCGAGCAGTCGATCGCCAACGGCTTCCAGACGTTGGAGTTCCCGGACTTTACTGCTGGTGCGTGGAAGACGCGCAAGCCGATCTTCGCGTTCGATGGCAGGTACTGATCTGTACAGCAACGGCAACGCCGGGCAATGCGCGGCGTCGCTGTCTGCATCGGTGCATTGACACCCGTAGAGCCGAGCCCACGCTCGGCTGCCTTTCCCGCCGGCCGCATTAAACTAGCGGCCCCACCGTTGGCGGAGCCCCATGCCTTGCCATGGCAGAAGATCAGCGAACTTCCTGACCAGCGATTCGTCGGCCCCTACGGCACCAAATTCTGGCGAATCCACGAAGGCCAAGTGTTCCACCAGGGTCGGTTGCTGTGCAATGCCGATGCAGCGAGCTTCGAGTACATTCCGGCGCACTACTTCATCGGTCGCGACGCGCACGCGGTCTACCATGCTTGGACCTGGCAGACCTCCATCGACCGCGACAGCTTTCGTCAATGTGGCGCGTACTGGCTGGACAACCACGCCGTCTACTTCGAGCACGAGACCTCGCTGAGGGCGCTGGCCGAGGCAGATTGCACGACGTTCCGCGAACTAGGCGGCGGCTACGGTGGCGACGACCATGGCGGCTGGTACTGCGGGCGGCGGATGAGCACTGCCTGCGTGGGGATCTGCTGCAGGTGGTGGCGGAGGACCCGCTGTTCGCCCCTGATGACAGCAATGTCTACTGCGATGGCAAGCCGCTGCCCGGGGGGATTCCGCGTGCTGGTGGCTGCTGGGCGGACACTTCTCGGGCGATGGCCGCCGGGTCTACTACCCGGAGCGGAAGCTGCCGAGGGTGGATGTGGCGTCGTGGCGGAGGCTGGAGGGGAGCTGGTCGCGGGATGCGACTCAGGTGTTCCGCATGCATCTGGTTGAGAGGGATGCTGGGGTGCGGGCGTTGTATGGGGTTGAGTGACGGGGACGCGCGCGGCCGGTTGGCCATGGGTCTGTGTCGCCAGCTGAAGCGCCTGGCGGTGGGGCATCTGGGATACCGGATGCTGCTGGGGAGACGTCCTGCTGGGGGGCGAGGTCTGCAAGGGCAGACTGGTGCAAGGGAAGATGGCGCGCCCGGAGGGATTCGAACCCCCGACCAATGGCTTCGGAAGCCACTACTCTATCCGGCTGAGCTACGGGCGCGTTGTACTGCAGAGAGCGAGACTGGTGCTCCCAATCTGAGGATTGTACGTAGTTTTTCCCGAAGTACCAACTGCTGGCCCAGTGACTGCTTGACCTGGTCCGCGCTGATCCCAGTCGCGTCTGACTATGCATGCCTGTCAGCCGACCTCAACACAGTCAGCTAGCCTCTCGTGACCCCGAGCTGCCTGAAGGCAGCTTCCTCGGTACCTGGAATCGGGTCATTTGGCTTCGCGGGTATCATTCGTACGTCGCGGAACGAGATGCGCTTCTCAGCAAGATCGGAGCGCTCTGGGCAGTAGAGCCCGAACTTTACGAACAGCCCGCGCCTGTCGTTGAACCCTATGCCGCCGGTCTGTTCAAAGGCTTTACCGTTCATCCATATCTTGATATGCCCGTTGTAGTAATCAAACGTCTGATGGACGACTACCTCGTTCCATTGGCCGAATCTGACAGCGCCGAGTTGAACAGTCCCCTTGTTGGTGTAGATGAATCCAGACGCATCTTTGGGGGTGACCCGCTCACTGCTTGACCGGTAGTCATACTGGATGTTCCGGCCGCGAATGACGAAACTGGAAACGGGGTTTCGCCACTCTTCTCCGAGGTCGATGTCAGGCATGCTGTGGTACTGCAGGATGATTGAGAACCGTGAATCACCTGCAAAATACTTCTCTTCTGCAAAGAATTTGAAGGATAACCACTGCTCCTTGAGCCAAGGCATCGGCTTTGTTCTGAGTTCAGTGCCCTTTGTGGCGCGCGTACCGTCCCAGTCAGCCATTCTCCAGTCGAAATCGTAAGTCGTGCCGCTTCCCGCGTCTGAGGCGTTGCCTGAGCCGGCTGCTCGAAGTGAAGGCGTCGTCTTTATCGAGTAGCTGAAAGGGGCCTCACGTTGAAGCTCCGGAATCCCATCTAGAGACGCTTGGCTGGCCCGCACGCAGCCTGCACTGAGCGGAGCCGCCGCAATGAGCAGGAGGATGGCCGCGCGAACAATTACGGGGTTCTCGTTCCAGCAATTCATGTCCTGTAGCCTGTACTGAATGATCCGTAGCCGATTGTCAGCAACGGCATGGGTCTTCAGTGCCCAATGGGCGTCACCGCGCCGCTGCGTTGAAGTCTGGGGTGCGCCACCAGGCGAAAAACCCCATGCACAGTGCCATGTAAGGTGCCGCAAGTCCGCTATAGATGACGTGTCCTGCAGTGACACTGACCGCCAGTAGTATGGTGGAAAAAACCAGGCCAGTGGAAAGGGCTGGACTCTTCCTCAATAGTGCAGTGGTGGATTTAAAGAAGAGCGCAAGATAAGGCAGGTAGTAGATCACGAGGCCTGTGATTCCAAATCCGCCGAGGATGTCCAGGACATCGATCTCAACGGGGTGCCCCAACCGAACAAGCATCTCGTGCCGGCCGGGTCCGAACAGCGATTCTACAATGGTGTAGTTGGCCCACACGTTATCGAGGAAATCCCGGGCAAACTGGTCTCTTCCGCTGAAGATGACGAACAAAAGACCAAATTCGTCGAAGAAGTACTCCATGCGCGCCAGCAGCCCGGTGCGTTCGATCAGGGAAATAGCGAATGGCGCAGCTGCAATGGCAATGATTGCAGAGAATACGCCTATCGCAAGCGCCTTCAGGGACGACATCTTGAAGGTAAGAAGTCCTCTGGCGAACTCGATTGCGGGGAATGCAAAGGAAATGATCAGAGACCCCAGCATGGCGGCCTTGGTTGCTTTGAGAACGGACGCCACAAAGAAAACCGCACAGATCAGAAGGTACTTCACCATGCTTGATCGGTTCTGGCTGTGATAGGTAATTCCGCACAGGACAACCTGACACAGCAGTAGAAGGAATGACATCTCATTGCCGGCATAGATGAAGCCGACGGCGCCGATCTGCTCGGAATCACTGTACTTGCCATACTGCGAGTAGCCAAAACCGAGAGTGCCAAGCATCAGGTTGATGAAGAGTACGGCTGACACGAAGGCGATGCACTTGTAGATCCACGATAGACCGATTCGGCCACGGTCCAAGAGTTGCTTGAAAACGTGGTATCCCAGCCAGACGATGTTGAACCTGAGCAGCCACTGGACATCCGAGGTGAGCGCCTCCAAGGTGCCATTCGGGATGATATGGATGGCAACGAAAATGATGTTGCTCAGCAAACAGGCGCAGATCGTCAGCAATCCAGATCTGGTCCGTGCGCTGTATATGAACAGCAGCAGCAGGTACGCGACCTTGAATGCCTGGGATAGCCCGGAAATGCCAATTCCTCGCATGAGGGCGCCGTTCATGGTATCCACAACGATCAGGAACGGCGTAAGCAGCAGTATCAACTGCGCCACGATCGCCGGAACTGAATTGGTCGTCTGCCAGGCTGATCGGCCGGGCGAATCTGCGGTGATTCGGCTGTTAATCATTGTTCTGTCGACCCGGTGCATCCATGCTCACTTTTCGGTACCGCGTTCAGACCCACTAGTGCCGGTCTGGTTCAAACCCGTGCTTCGGGTTATCCGCCCAACCGTGAATGCGCAGGCAGTGGTATGGATCAATACAGCTGCCACCGATGATGCGGCGAGCAGGGTGGCGGATCCAATATAGGCGGCTGTCAGTGCCACTGCCAGCTGGATTGCAGAGCTGGCGGCGAATATTCCGGCAACACGTGATACCTGATTGTGCATGATAAGTGCAACCGAGAAGGTACCCATTGCCATGTTTGCGGCTTGGCCGAGCAGCAGTATCCGCAAGAGGGTGCTGGATTGCGAGTATTCGGGCCCGAATATTGACAGTGCTTGGGGTGCAAATATGAAAAGCAAAATGATTGCCGGCAGGCCGATCAGGGAAATGCTTCGCGAGGCACTTGCTGCAACGCCCCGCAGATCCTTGATGCTGGTTGTGGCATATGTGCGTGCATAAACCGATGTGGCGGATACCATCAGAAGCTGGATTATCGCGACCAGGCGCGCACTCAGCGCAAAGCCTGCGGCATCCGCTGAGGAGAGAAAAATGCCCGCGATGAAGGTTGGAAGCCATTGTTCGAGCGTATTGGACATGCCAATGACCGCAAACGGTCGGGTTTCACCTTCCGCAATTCTCACCTTGGCGCTTTTCGGGCCCGAAGCTGGGGGCCTCAGGGTCAGGATGGCGAATGCAGCCGCAAGCAGCCAGCCACCCGTGTAGGCGATGGAGAAGATGAGCGCGGAAGGTGCGTACGCCAGAGGAAAAAGCAGGATTGCCAACGCGGCCAAGGCGATGGCTGATGGCAGTACGGAGATGGTCGCGGTTCCGTGGACTGCTGCACCGCTGCCTATCGCAGCAGTGCCAGCAGCGTTGGCGAGCGCGATACCTGCAATGGCGATGGACAGGATTGCAAGGCACAGAAGATTTGCATCCCAGTGCATGGTCGAATCGAGCCAGGCACCGTATGCCACAAGCAGAATGGCGAGCGCGACAGCACCGACGGCGATGCGCAGTCCATACGCGGCAATTACCAAGCCGGCTGCGCTTCGTGCATCCGTACTACGTGACTCGACCGCGCCCAGCTTCATGAACGCCTTGTCGAGGCCGGCTCTGGCGAAAACAGCGAGGAGCGATGTTGCCGCTATGGCCCAGAGGACGCGACCCGCATCGTCGATATCCAGCAATCTGCCAACAAGAAGGCTGACCAGGAATGTAAAAACGGCACCTACGCCGCGCATTCCCGAAATTCCGAGCAGTCTGGAGAGCATTGATGACTTCAAGCGGAAGGCTCCCGCTCGAGGAATTCGAAAATCCTCTGGCTGAGGTCCCCTGCTGCGGCACCCATCGAGGCTGAGACGGATGAATCCAGATTGGCCAGGTGGGCGTCAAGCTGTTCCTGGGTCTCGGCCACGCGGCATCCTGGCAGGTCACTGAAGCGGCGCGCAGTGGCGAGCTGGTGCTCGTTCCTGTGCTCGCCAAGGTCCGCGCGCCGGGGAACGATGATGATTGTCTTGGATGAGAGATTGGCGGAAATGATCGTTCCCATGCCTGCATGCGAGACGATCATGGACGCCGTCGATATCACCGATGGAAATTCCATTGGCGAGATCTCCCTGGTCCAGCGCATATGGGCAGGCTGGAAATCGCCGTCGCCGATCTGGGCGAACACGTCTACATCGGGATGTGCGACTGCCCACAGATCCATCCACTGGATGAGTCGATCAAAGCCAAACTGCGTCCCCACTGTCACCAGAATCATATGACCCGCCCCATGTACTGGGCGCCCGCGCGGCTGGCGACATCCTCCCATTGAGAAAGCCACAGTGTGGCAAAGCGCTTTGCGAGCCGGCCGCTCCGCGACATCTCTTCGGCATTTGCGATGCTGTCCACCCAAACGGTCTTTGCGCCCAGAATGTGGCCCCAGAACAGCAGAGCGAATCCAGGCGCAGCGCCGGTCGAGACGATCACATGGGGACGGACGCGAAGCACGATCCAGAGCGCTCGTGCGAACGTAATCAGCAGTTTCAGCTTTGATTCCGCGGCGGCGTCGTTCACGACCCGGAACTTCTGTCCCTCGACCATGGTTTGTAGTTCGGCACGGGTCGAGACATAGGTGGTGTCATACCTGTCAAACAGCGGTCTCATGCGAAGCAGCTGAACCCAGTGCCCTCCAAATGACGCTGCTGCGATTGCTCGCTTCTTCAATTCATTGCTCCGGTTGTTTGGAAGGCATCTGTCAGGAACGCGTCCAGCTTTGAACTCACTTCGTCGGAGCTGTAGTCCATGGCCAGTGTCGATTGAATGGTTGCGACGGCATCATCACGGGCTGCGCCATCCGCGAGGAAATACAGTGTACGTTCGGCCAGCATGTCCACACCCTGTGCCGATAGCTGCTGGCTCATTTCTGGCGGAAGCAGATTCTCTGTAATGCCATTGCGAAGTACCAGCGGTAGCGCTCCACACATGGCGGCCTCGACCCAGGTCAAGCCAAGTGATTCACCCTTTCTTGTGGAGGGAAAGAGGAAGATCCTTGCCGTTCTGTAAACCTGTGCCAGTTCCGCTTGTGGCAGGGCAGGGAGAAACCTAACGCGGCCCGAAGCAATGTATTCGGCGAGTAGTAGCTGCATCTGCTCTCGCTCCGGTCCTGCGCCGACGAACAATGCAGTGGAGTCGGCACGGGTACGCAGCACCCGCAGTGAGATGTGTGCCGCTTCCATTCCGCCCTTTCCCGCAATCATTCGACCTGCAAAGGCCAAGTCCAGCGAGCGCGGTTCGGAGGCCGTGTCGTGGAAGACATCTGTGTCTACTCCGCCCGAAGGGCTGACGAAGGAGTGCTTGCCCTCAAGTGAATAGCTGGAACGGAGGCGTGCGAGAAATCCGTTGCTTGGCGCAATGACAACAGAAGCCAGAAGATTGGCAGAGTTGCAGACCAGACGCTTGAGGGCTCTACGTGCCAGGCCTTCGGACGACTCTGGGAACCCGTCGCTACCGTGGTAATGAAGGATGATCGGGAGCTTCCAGTTGAACAGCTTCGCAAGGATCACAGGTGGAGCGGAATGACTTACGTAGTGTACGTACACCGGGTGTCGCTGTTTCAGCAGCTTCGTGAAGGCGCTGGCATAGAACAGGGCGTAGCCTTTGAGTCCACTGCCAAATTCCGGCAGCACGATGGTTTCGGTCTGCCAGCCTCGCTTGGCCAGATCGTCGCTGGAGTTCTTGACGAATGTCCCGAATGACGGATTTTTCCTGGAGGGAAACAGGTTCGCGACATAGGTTATTTTTTTCAGTTTATCAGAGCTGTCCATGGCTGCTTCAGGGCTTCTCTCTACTCAGTCATTATTGAAAATATCGCGCGTGTAAACCTTGTCCAGAACATCTTCCAGTTGCTGGTCAACGCGGTTTGCAATAATGATGTCAGACTCGCTCTTGAATGCGGCAAGGTCGTTGACCACCGCCGAATTGAAGAAATCGCCGCCCTTGATTGTGGGTTCGTGGAGAATGACCCGAATGCCCTTCGCCTTGATCCTCTTCATTACTCCCTGTATCGCAGAGGCGCGGAAGTTATCCGATCCCGCCTTCATGATCAGCCTGTAAATGCCGACTACATCGGGCTTCCGCTTTATCACTTCGTCTGCGATGAAGTCCTTGCGCGTCCGGTTCGCCTCCACGATCGCGTGGATGAGGTTCTGCGGAACGTTGCTGTAGTTTGCGAGGAGCTGCTTCGTATCCTTGGGGAGGCAGTATCCGCCATAGCCGAACGAGGGATTGTTGTAGTGATTGCCAATCCTGGGGTCCATGCCGACACCCTCGATGATCTGCCGTGTATCCAAGTTGTGGCTTGCCGCGTAGGTATCAAGTTCGTTGAAATACGCGACGCGCATTGCGAGGAATGTGTTGGCAAAAAGCTTGATTGCTTCCGCTTCGGTCGGATCCGTGAACAGGATCGGCATATCCTTGCGGATGGCGCCTTCTTTCAGGAGTTCGGCGAAGACACTGGCGCGCTCCGAACGCTCGCCGACGATGATACGGCTGGGATACAGGTTGTCATGCAGTGCCTTCCCTTCCCGCAGGAACTCTGGCGAGAAAATAATCTTGTCGCTGCCGGTCTTCAGTCGCAGCGCATCAATGCAGCCGACGGGAATCGTTGACTTAACAACCATGACCGCATTGGAATTAGCGGCCATGACGTCTGCGATCACCGATTCAACTGAACTGGTATCGAAGTAATTGGTTTCGGTGTCGTAATCGGTTGGAGTTGCAATGATTACGAACTCGGTATCCTCGTAGGCTTGTCGAGCATCTGCCGTTGCAGTGAGATTGAGCGTACCCGTGGCGAGGTAGCTTTCAATCTCACGGTCCTCGATGGGGCTGCGTCGGGCATTGATCAGCGCCACACGATCGGCATCGATGTCGACCGCCACAACTTCATGATTCTGTGCCAACAGCACAGCGTTGGAGAGTCCAACGTAACCCGTGCCAACCACGGCGATTTTCATTTCAATTCCTTTTGTATCAACTCTTGGTAAAAACGGGCCGGGGCGAGCCGGGTGTTGAAGGGCACCTCATCGCGGGTGTTCTTACTGTGCACATTCAGAATTCAGTTTGTTCTGCGGTGGCAACCAGAGGCAGCGGGATGCCTTCTGCTCGGGGCGAGAACTTTTGGAGGCGCGAATCCTACTACACGTCGCACATCCGGCGGGCTTGCCATGGGCGGCTGTTGCCCGCCGGCGCGTCTGTGGCGAGCCTCCGACTGTCGACCGTGGCTGTTCAGGTTTTCGCCAGGCAAGCGGAGCTCACTGGCATGGACACCGCAGCGGGCTGGGCTTTTTGCTTGCTCCGGCAGGACCGGCATGTTCGTTCACGTGGCAGCTCGCGCACTTTCGAGAGGCTTGCGGTTCGCCGTCGTACCCTAATCGGGTAGACTGACCGGCTAGGCAGGGGAGCGCCTGGGCTCTGGGAAGCGTGCGAATGGTCGATCAATGGCGTGTGCAGGCTGTGGAAGCCCGTTGCTCACCGTTGCCCCAGGTGTGAGCCGAAGCCTTCGAAGGCTGGAGTACCCAACAGGCAGACGGTGCCAATGCCGCTGCTCTTGAACTGAAGTGGAAGCGATGACGAAGCAATCGGAATCCCGAGTTGTCAAGGAAGATGAGATCGACCTGCGAGATCTGCTGGGTGCACTGCTGGACCGCAAATGGCTGGTAGCAGGGTCGGTCGCGGTCTTCATGGTTGTTGGTGCCCTGTACGCGATCCTTGCTGCCCCCATCTATCAGGCGCAGGCGCTGGTTCAGGTCGAGTCGAAGATGCCCAGCATTCCGGGGCTTGCAGACCTTGCATCGTTGGGCGGAAGCGGCAGCACGGCTTCGACCACTGAGGTGGCCTTGCTGACCTCGCGCACCGTAATCGGTACGGCCGTCGATCAGCTCAACCTGGGAGTCCAGATTGAGCCGAAGCGATTCCCGCTGTTCGGAAATTTCATCGAGCGACGCTTCAAGCCCGAAAATGAAGGCGACGTTGCCGCACCCAAGCTGGGCATGGCCCGCTACGGCTGGGGTGGGGAGGTCTTGGGTATCCAGCGACTGGACGTTCCTGCGACTCTGATCGACACGACGCTCTTGCTGGAGGTTGGCGATACCGGCAAGGATTTCGTCCTGTTCGATGAAGAGGGCGATGAGCTGCTGCGTGGTCAGGTCGGCTCCCAGGCCAAGGGCAGAGGCGTAACTCTGGAAGTGGACTCGCTGCGCGCCAACCCGGGTATGCAGTTCAAGGTGACCCGGCTGCGTCGATTGGACGTAGTGGCCCTGCTGCAGACGGAATTGTTGGCTTCCGAGCAGGGCAAGGATTCCGGCATTCTGCTGTTGACCTACCGGGACACTGATCCGCTGCGCGCCGAGGCCCTCGTCCAGCACGTAGCCGACGCCTACGTTCGCCAGAACGTGGATCGCAGCTCGGCCGAAGCCGCGTCCCAGCTGCAGTTCGTGAAGGACCAGCTGCCGACCATCCGCCGCCAGGTGGAGCAGGCGCAGGCTGCCATGAGCGCCTATCAGTCCCGCTCCAAGTCAGTCGACATCACCATGCAGACCAAAGGGCTGCTGGAACAGGAAGTGGCCGTCGAGGCCAGCATCCAGCAGCTGCGCTTGAAGCAGGCTGAGATGGATCGCAGCTTCACGCGCGAGCATCCGGCCTATCGCGCACTGCTGCGTCAGATCGGTGATCTGGAAGCTCGCAAGGGCGGTTTCCAGAAGCAGGTCGGTGATCTCCCGGAAACCCAGCAGGAACTGCTTCGCCTCACCCGCGACCTTCAGGTCAGCAACGAGCTGTATACGGCGCTGTTGAATCAGGCACAGCAGCTCGACGTGGCCCGCGCGGGAGCGGTCGGCAATGTGCGTATCGTCGATCCGGCCATCGTTGACATCGCCAACCCGGTTGCACCCCGCAAGGCCTTGATCGTCGCCATCGCCACACTCCTTGGTGCCTTCCTTTCGATTGCCTTCGTCTTCCTCCAGCGCATGCTCAACCCGGGCATCGAAGACCCCGCCGAAATCGAAGCTCTGGGCCTGCCGGTCTACGCCGCCATCCCGCTCAGCGAGTCCAGCACCCTTCCGAAGCTGCGCAAGGGCAAGCACGGTACGCGCGTGGTGGCCGACGGTCGCCAGCACCTGCTGGCGGTGACCGCTCCGGCCGATCCGACCGTGGAAGCGCTGCGCAGCCTGCGTACCAGCCTGCACTTCGCCATGCTGGAAGCGAAGAACAACATCCTGACCATCTCGGGCCCGCGCCCGGGCGTGGGCAAGACCTTCGTGTCCACCAACCTGGCCGCGGTCATCGCGCAGGCGGGCCAGCGCGTGCTGGTCATCGACGCCGACATGCGCAAGGGCACCCTGCATAAGATCCTGGGTGTGTCGCACCAGAAGGGCCTGTCGGACGTGCTGGGCGGCAAGCTCAGCGTCGACGACGTGATCCATCCAGTGTCCGGCCTGGACAACATGCACTACATGGTGCGTGGTGACATTCCGCCGAACCCGGCCGAGCTGCTGATGCACCCGCGCTTCGCGCAGCTGCTGCAGGAGATGTCCGGCAAGTACGACCTGGTGATCGTCGATACGCCGCCGATCCTGGCTGTGACCGATCCGGCGCTGGTCGCCACCCACGCTGGTTCGAGCCTGCTGGTCACCCGTTTCGGCGTGAACCAGGCCAAGGAAATCGAGCTGACCCTGCAGCGCTTCGAGCAGAACGGTGTGCAGATCAAGGGCGCGATCTTCAACGCGGTCGAGAAACGTGCCACCGGCTATTACAGCTACGGCTATTACGAGTACAAGTCCGACGAGAAGGCCTGACCACTTCGCAGGGCAGGACACCGGGGCCCGGTGCGCGCAGGCGCATCGGGCCCTGTCGTTTCTGAGCCTCACCCCCAGCGCAGGAGTATCCTATCGCCATGGCTGATACCCCCCTCACTTCGCCGCAGTCGCCGGCGACGCCGCGTTGGCGGCATTACTGGAGTCTGATGCGCGCTGATCGCCCGATCGGCACGTTGCTGCTGCTGTGGCCCACCTGGTGGGCGTTATGGCTGGCTGCCGGCGGCCTGCCGCCGCTGTGGACCCTGTTCGTGTTCACCGCCGGCGTGTGGCTGACCCGCTCGGCCGGCTGCGTCATCAACGACTACGCCGATCGCTGGCTCGACCCGCACGTGGAGCGCACCAAGTCCCGCCCGCTTGCGACCGGCGCAATCAGTGGCCGCGCCGCGCTGGCGCTGTTCGCGGTGCTGATGCTGGTTGCGTTCGGCCTGGTGCTGACGATGAACGGGCTGACCATCGGCCTCAGCTTCATCGGTGTGTTCCTGGCCGCCAGCTATCCGTACCTGAAGCGCTACACCCATCTGCCGCAGGTCTACCTGGGCATGTCGTTTGGCTGGGGCATCCCGATGGCCTTCGCCGCCGTGCAGGGCGAGGTGCCGATGCTGGGCTGGCTGCTGTATGCCGGCAACATCCTGTGGTCCACCGCCTACGACACCTGGTATGCCATGGTCGACCGCGAGGACGACCTGAAGATGGGCTCGCACTCCACCGCGATCCTGTTCGGTGATCTCGATCTGGTCATCCAGGGCGTGCTCTACGCGCTGTTCCTGGCCACCATGGCGCTGGTCGGCGTGCGCGGCGGGTTGGGCGGCTACTACCTGGCCGGCGTGGCGGTGGCCACGGTGCTGGTGGTCTACGAGTTCTGGATCTGCCGCAACCGCGAGCGCGGCCCGTGCTTCAAGGCGTTCCTGCACAACAACTGGGTGGGTGCCGCGCTGTTTGCCGGCATCGCCGTGGACCTGGCGCTGCCTTGAGAAGCGCAGCCGAGCGTGGGCTCGGCTCTACAGCTGACAGTGCTTCCGTAGCGCCCGAGCCCATGCTCGGGCGGCGGCGCACAGCGCCGGGCCTTCCGCCGCCTACGACCAATAGGTGGCTGACAGCCTGCACCCCACCGCCCAGAATCGGTCCATCGAACCTGGGAGGGTAGGCGATGGCCTCGAAGGCAGCAGTACAGGATGGCTGGATGGCGCGCGCAGCGCTGCGCTCGGCCGCCTGGGCGGAAAAGTGGTTCCCCGACGCGTATGTGTTCGCGGTGCTGGGCGTGGTCATCGTCGCGCTGGCCGCGATGGGCTTCGGCTCGACCCCGCAGGCCACCGCCAGCGCCTTCGGTGACGGCTTCTGGAGCCTGATTCCCTTCACCATGCAGATGGCCTTCGTGGTCATCGGTGGCTACGCCGTGGCCACCGCGCCGGTGGTCGCACGCTTCATCGATTTCCTCGCCCGTGTGCCGCGCACCGGTCGCGGCGCGGTGGTGTACGTGGGCCTGGTCAGCATGCTCGCCTCGCTGCTCAGCTGGGGTTTCTCGCTGGTGTTCGGCGGCCTGCTGGTCCGCGCGTTGGCCCGCCGTACCGAGCTGCGCATGGACTACCGCGCGGCCGGTGCTTCGGCATATCTTGGCCTGGGCGCGGTGTGGGCCATGGGGCTGAGTTCCTCGGCCGCACAGCTCCAGGCCAACCCGGCCAGCATGCCGCCGGGGCTGGTGGAGATCACCGGCGTGCTGCCGTTCACCGAAACCATCTTCCTGTGGCAGTCGATCGCGCTGACCGCAGTGCTGATCTTGGTCTCGCTGCTGATCGCTTGGCTGACCGCGCCTGCGGCCGGCAGTGCGCGTACCGCCGAGGATTTCCCGGGCGCCGCGCAGGCCGAGCCGGAGCCGCTGCAGCGGCGCACGCGCCCGGGCGAGTGGCTGGAATACAGCCCGCTGCTGACCGTGCTGCTCTCGTTGCTGGCGTTGGGTTGGCTGTTCAACGAGTTCGCCAACAAACCGGTGGTCACCGCCATCGCCAACCTCAACACCTACAACTTCCTGTTCATTTCGCTGGGCCTGCTGCTGCACTGGCGCCCGCGCAGCTTCCTCAACGCGGTGGCCAAGGCGGTGCCGAGCACCACCGGCGTACTGATCCAGTTCCCGCTGTACGGCGGTATCGCGATGATCCTCACCCACGCCGCCGGCGGTGACGGGCAGACCTTGGCGCACCGGCTGTCGAGCCTGTTCGTGCACGTGGCCAGCACCGATTCGTTCGCGCTGGTGATGGGCGTCTATTCGGCGGTGCTGGGCTTCTTCGTGCCGTCTGGTGGCGGCAAGTGGATCATCGAGGCGCCCTACGTGATGCAGGCCGCCAACGAACTGAAGGCGCACCTGGGCTGGGCCGTGCAGGTCTACAACGCGGCCGAAGCGCTGCCGAACCTGATCAACCCGTTCTGGATGCTGCCGCTGCTGGGCGTGCTGGGCCTGAAGGCACGCGACATCGTGGGCTTCACCTTCATCCAGCTGCTGGTGCATATCCCGCTGGTGCTGGGCCTGCTGTGGCTGCTGGGGATGACGCTGGCGTACGTGCCGCCGGTGATGCCATGAATGCAGCGTTGGCTTCCCTGTGTGAGCCGGGAAAGCCAGCCTCGTTCAGCGCGTGTCTCCGGCTGCGAGCGCCATGAATGCGTGCAACGCCGATGACGGCATGAGCACATGCCGAACCCGCATGAATCCTTCAGGCGCTTGTGCCGCAAGAGGTTCCGCGCGTTCATTCACAGGCGTACACACGAATGTAGCCGGCCACCCACGTGTGATTAACCAATCGCTGCAGACGATGGTCCCGTCCACCGCATTCCGCGCGTGGCTTTGGAGATCGGACATGGCACAGCAGAACCAGAACCCGAACCAGAAGCAGCAGGGCCAGCAGAACCAGCAGGATCAGCAGCAGGGGCGCGGCCGCGACCAGCAGCAGCAACAGCAGCAGGAACAGCAGCAGCGCAACCAGCGCAACCAGCAGCAGGGTGGGCAGGACGAGGAAGAGTGACTTCGATGCCCCAGCCTGGGCAACCGGCGAAGCCCCGCCCTGTGCGGGGCTTCGCTTATTCCAGCACGCCGATGCGCTGCAGCACCGGCGCCGCCGACATGTCATTGGGATTGGTGCCGGGCTGGTCCTGCGGCACGTCCATGCCCATGCCGCGGTACAGATCCACCCAGTGCCGGGCGATCTGCCCGGTCTGCGGGTTGCGGAAGTTCATCTGCTGCAACGCGAACACATGGTGCGCACGGAATGCGCGCTCGATGAAGTCCGAGCAGTAGTAGCTGTCCTCGTTCAACACGTATGACGTGTTGTACGGTTTGCCCAGCATCGTGCGTGCGGTCGCGATCGCATCCTTGATGGCGGCCTGCTGCGGTGCCTGCAGGCGATAGACCACGATCTGCCGCTGCCTGGCGCGGGCGTCCTGGCGGAACTCGACCAGGGATTGCCGGCGCGATCCCTTCTCGTCGGCGTGCAGTACCTCCCACCCCTGCGACGCCAAGGCGACAAGGGCCACGTGGTCGAAGCTGGGGCCGTGCTGCTTGCCGGTGGCATCGTCGATGGCCGCGCTGAGGCCGCTGCGGCCGGCGGTGACGAACAGCAGGTCGCCTTCCCGGACCTCCAGTGCGGCCACAACACCAGGCCACAGCGTTGGCGCCAGCAGGGAGAGGGCAAGCAGGAATGCGCGCATGGGGGCCAGGGTCGAAGCATGTGCGGCGTAGTCTAACGGCTGCTGCGATGACGTTGATTTCAGTCCAAGTGTGATATGAGTCTCAATTCAGCATGTCGGGATATTCCTGACAGCGGATGTTGAAACTGAATCGACAGAGGCATGGCTATCCTTGCCTCCCTACCGCGCCGGAACCGCGCGCGACCGCCCGGAATCAGGAGGATCCCTTGAACCAGCTCCGCCCCGTTGCCCTGCTTGCGCTTGCCCTGGGGCTTGCGCTGTCGGGCTGCAAGCCTGCGCCCCAGGCTGCCATCACTGACGCCGCCGCACCGGCTCCGAGCAGCACGGCCGCCGCCACGACGCCGGCCACGCCGGTTGCCGCGGCCCCGGCAGACGCGTCTGCCAGCTGCCCCCATCCGGTCTTCGACGACTTCCTCAAGCATTTCGGCAACGAGATCGCGCTGCAGGAAACGTCCACTGCCGATCCGCTGCTGGACAGCCACATCGATGGCGACGCCGAGCCGGAGCCACGCAAGGTGGAGGAGAAGGTGCCGCTTGCCAAGGTCGAATGGCCGGTGATGCCGGACCCGGCCACGCTGCAACGCCAGGGCCGCGAGATGCAGGTCACCCGCCTGCCCGACGGCCAGGTACAGGTGCAGATGCGCACCCCCGATACCAGCGACCAGCAGATCTACACCTTTGCCCAGAAGCCGTGCTGGCAACTGGTCAAGCGTGAGGACGAATCGATCTGACCCCTGAGCGACCGCCTGCGGGCGGTCGTGTGATTCACCCAAGGAGCACCGCATGCGTCTGTCTCCCGTTGTCCCCGTGCTGGCCCTGATGCTTGCTGCCTGCAGCGGCCCTGAGGCGGCTGCACCGGCGGCGGCCCCCGCTTCTACTGACCCGGCAGCGTCGCCGGCCGCACCAGCGGCTGCCGTTGCGGACCTTCCCACCTCTCTTACGCGCGACGAGACCGGCATGCATATCGATTGCCAAGGCACCCGCCTGCACCTGGCGGCCCAGCCCACCCAAGACACGGACGCTTCCCGGCTGACCACGCTGGAAATCGAAAAGGACGGCGCACGCCAGGCCATTGCTGCGCCCAAGGAGATGGACGGCTATACCGCCGTTGGCCTGGCCTGCGTGCAGGACCGCAGCGGTACGCCGTACTTCGTCGTGCAGTACGGTGAACTGCCGTTCGGCTGCAGCTTCTGCGAGTGGTACTACCTGTACGACGCCAGTGGCCGCCAGTTGACCCACAGCACACCCCCGCTGCGCGGCGCGGAAGGCGAGGAGCAGGAGCCCAACAACGACGAGTACGAGACGTTGATCGACTCGCTCGGCATCAAGCACCCGGAGGTGAACTACATCGAAGACTGAGCGCAGCGGCAGGACGTCGCACGCGCGCTGTGAACGCAGCACCGCGGCACCGCAGTACCGCAGTACCAGAAGTACCAGGAGCAGTACCCCTTAAGGAAATCCCCTTTTTCATAGAATGGATAGCACAGACATGGCAGACATCTACCAGGACATGGTCCAGCCCCGCGGGGCGGCCTACAGCAGTGACCGCATCAAACCGTGGAGCCACTACCGGGAGCCGATCGACCAGAGCGACGGCCGCCTGCATGGCAATTCCCGCCGGTGGGGCGATGCGACCCCGGAAGTACAGTCACGGGTGATCGACACGATCATCGAGTCGGCGCGCGAGAAGGGCCTGACCCCGCGCGAAACCGCGCACGTGCTGGCCATCGCCCGCGTTGAATCGGGCTTCAACCCCGATGCCGCCGCTGGCACCACCTCGGCCTCGGGCCTGGGCCAGTTCATCGACAAGACCGGCAACCACTACCACCTCAACAGCCGCAACCGCTTCGACGTCGGCGCACAGTCCGACGCACTGGTTGACCATTACATCGATAACCGCACGCTGGCGCACAAGCGCGGCCAGGGTGAGGAGTACATCTACAAGTACCACCACGACGGCCCGACCCGCGATTACGGCGGCCTCACCCTGTCTGAAAAGAAGGTGATGCCGTACGTGGACAAGTACGAGCGGTTCGTGGAGCAGCGCCTGGGCCTGACCCACGGCCAGTCCCATGGCAGCCACGCGGCCCCCGCCGCAGCTGCGGCCACCCACGCGCAGGCCAAGCCGGCAGCGGCGCATGCCGAAGGCCAGACCCGCACCTTCGAGCAGACGATGCAGGTGATGCTGCCCCCGCAGAACGGGGTCAAGCCGCACGTTACCGGTGAGTTCGGCGAACACCGCGCGCACAAGCCGCACGGTGGCACCGACTTCAACTATGTCGGCGGCCAGCACGGCCGTAATCTGCAGCACCCGACCGTCCACGCGCCGATCTCCGGAACGGTGACGTTCGTCGGTGGCGACTACGGCACGGTGAAGATCAGGGATGCACAGGGCAACTCGCACGAGATCCTGCACCTGCACTCGACCCAGGTGAAGGAAGGCCAGCCGATCAAGGCGGGCGAGCCGATCGGCACCATGGGCGGGCGTGGCCCGGGCGGTGCGGGGCAGTATGCCCAGCACGTGCATTACCAGTTGAAGGATCCGCACGGCAAGCTGCTCAGCCCGCAGGACTTCTGGGACCACGGCAAGCTGAAGGAAACCGGCAAGGGTGGCCATTCGCATGACGCCGACCACAACGGTGTGCTGCGCCAGGGGGCCAAGGGCGAGGAAGTGACTGCGCTGCAGAAGGAACTCAACCGCCTGGGCGTGCGCGACGGCCAAGGCAATCCGCTGAGCGAGGATGGCAAGTTCGGTGCCAATACCAGGGACGCACTGATCGCCTACCAGAAGCAGCACGGGCTCACCGCCGATGGCGTGGCGGGTCCGGCGACGCTGGGCAAGCTGGCCGAAGGCCGCAGCCATGCCGAGGCGGCGCCGAAGGGGCCGCAACTGGGCGACAAGGCGCATCCGGATACGCCGCTGCACAATGCGATCCGTGGCCACATGCCGGGCATGATCTGCAACGAGATGAGCGCGCATGTGACCGCCCAGGCCAAGGCCGCCGGCATCGATTCACCGGAGAAGCTGCAGGGCGTCACCGTGCAGGATGGCAAGGCCTTCGTCATCGGCACCGTTCCCGGCTTCCGTACTGCGGTGGACATGACCCAGACGGCACCGAGCCTGCAGGAGACCAGCGCTGCAATGCTGGCCAAGCATGAGCCTTCGCAGCAACACGTGCAGGACGAGCAGCAGCGCGTGGCCATGGGCCGTTGACCGCTGCGTGTGAAGAGGTGTGTGGTAAAGGAGGCCGGCCGGGGTAATCCGGCCGGCTTTTCCGTTCATGGGGCAAGGACATACACGGATGCCGTTTCGCATGATGCACAGCACGCCGCCATTGCAAAGCATGGCGTCCACATGAGCCGGGTGCTGCGGTGGCGCAACGCATGGCAGCGGGTAGGGCTGGCACTGCTGCTCTGCCTGTTGCCGCTGCCAGTGCTGGCGGCGGCCGCGATCCCGGCACTGGATGACCCGGTGGTGGACACCGCCAACGCGCTGTCCGCCAGCACCCGCGCCACGCTGCGCGAGCAGGCATTGCAGCTGCAGGCACGCAAAGGCGCGCAACTGCAGGTGCTGGTGGTGCCCAGTGTTGGCGATGACGGCATCGAAGCCTATGCACAGCGCGTCTTCGAACAGTGGCAGCTGGGCCGCGCCGGTGTCGATGACGGGGTGTTGCTGCTGGTGGCAGTGCAGGACAGGCGCGTACGCATCCAGACCGGCTATGGCCTGGAAGGCACCATTCCCGATGCCTATGCCGCGCGCATCATCGACAAGGCGATCGTGCCGCGCCTGCGTGAGGGAGACCTGGACCAGGGCCTGCTGGACGGCAGCAAGGTGCTGGTGGCGTTGATCGATGGCGATCCGCTGCCGCCCCAGGAAGATTCATCCGCACGCAACCTGTTGCCAGCGGATTGGCGCACAGGGGATTCGGTCGTTGCCCTGACGTTGCTGGTGGGGTTCCTGGCCGGTTTGTGGCGATCACCGCCGCGCCTGCTGGCCACCAGGACCGAGGCCGAGTTCAGCTTTAAACGCCGTGAGCAGCGGCGCAAGGCATTGGCAGCCAATGCGGCAATGCCCAGGCCGAATTGGCCGACATTGCCTGCCTGGGGTAGACCGCTGCTGGTAACGGCAGTGATGGCCGCTGGGTTGGTTTCGGCGACGCTGCTGCTGCCGCGGCATGTGCTGCCTGCGCTGTTCTTCGTGCTGTTACCTGCTGTACCGGTGGCGGCGCTGCTGGGATGGTGCTGGCGTCGCAGCCGTGGTGTGCGCATCGTGCTGTGCGGCATGTTGGCCGTCAGTATCGGTTTCTTCGCGGTGATGCTGGTCCGTGGCCAGTTGCCGCCCAGCCTTGCCCTGCACACGTTGCTGAACCTGGCGGTCGCCCTTGCCGCCATGCTGGTGTTCTTCCTGGTGCAGGCCGGCCGCGCGCGCTGGCGCAGGAACCGCAACAGCTTCGCCGTGCGGCTGGTGGTACTGGTGCTGTTGACCGGCGCCTATGCGCTGGGCGCGCTGCTGGCCATCGACCGGGCCAGCGACGAGAACGCACGCGTGTTGGCGATGATCGTGTCCAGCGTAGGCACGCTGTTCCTGTACTTCATCTGGCTGTTCACCCTGCTGCCCGGCGAAAAAGCACGCAGCGGACGAAGGTCGTCCCAAGGTTACCGTTCCTCGTCCAGCACCTCGTCGTCGAGTTCGTCCTCGAGCAGTTCCGGCGGCTGGTCCGGTGGTGGTGGTCGCAGCGGCGGCGGCGGCGCTTCGGGCAGCTGGTAGCTCAGGCCGCCCACACCCGCCAGCCCAGCGCGGCATCGCGCAGTTCGCCGCTACCGTTCACATCACCCACCTGCAGCTGCACGCCCTGGGCACCGGGCAGGTCTTTCTGCTCGGGGAACCAGCGCCGGTCCGCAGCAACCACGATCAGCAGGCCTTCGTCGTCGCCCATCGGCGCGAACTGCGGCGACGGCGGGCTGATCGGCTGCAGGCCGAAGCGCTGGCTGGACTGTTCGCGCACCGCATCGACATCGTGGCTGGGCAGGCCAACCTCGCTCAGGCAGGTCAGCTCGCTGCCATGGAAGGCGCCTGCGCGCGTGCTGACTGGCAGACGGCGCCGGCCGATCAACTCGAGGATCAGGCCATCAGGACCGGTGAAGTACACCGACTGCGACTGCCAGCTGCTCTCCAGCGCAAAGTAATCCAGGCCCTCAGGATTACGTTGCAGCGGGGCCCGTTCGCGCAACCAGGCCATCGCCTCGCCGAAGCGGTTGTCCGGTACGTTGAAGGCCAGGTGCACGCCACCGACGGGGTAATCACCCGCCGGCTGCAGTTCGATGGTGCTCCAGCCGGTGTGCACATGGTTGCCGACCACGCGCTGCTGCAGCACATCATGGAAATACGCGGCCACGGAAGCGACGTCGGATACCGGCAGGGTGAGGTGCAGCAGGCGCATGATCGATTCTCCGTGGACGCGCCCACTGTAGCGCCGGGCCACGCCCGGCGGCCACTAGCGCAGTGAATGGTCGAAGAACCGCACTGCTGCGTCCACTGTCTGCGCGTGGGTCTTTGCCTTTGGCACTGACGTGCTGCAGAGGTCCTGCAGCCGCTGCTGCCCGGTCGGGGTGCATGCGGCGAGGAAATCGTAATGGCCGACACCTGGCAGCAGCTGCAGTGCAGCGCCCGCAATCACTGCACGCGCGGCCGCGCCATTGGTCTGTGGCGGCGCAACCGTGTCAGCCTCGCCAAGCACAATCGACACGGGCAGCCGCAACGAGGACAGCTGCTCGGGCGCGAAGGCCTGGATGATCGCCGGTGCCATCAGGAACACCGCGCGCACGCCGGGAATGGCGCGTGCGTCGTTGGCGTGGGACATCCACGGCGACAGCTCGGCCGACGCCGCAGCGGCAACACGCGCCTCCATCGTGTGCGTTGCCGCTTCCTGTTGAGGCCGGCAGACGCCGTCATCCGGATGCGCCGTGCAGAACGCCAGCAGTCGCTGCAGGTCCGGTTGCGCCCCAGCCGCCAACAGCGCGGTGTAGCCACCGGCCGAGAAACCGGCAACACCCAGGCGTTCAGGATCGACGTGCGGGCCCAGCACTGGATCGGCCTGCACGGCCGCCAGTGCCGCGCGCAGATCATCCGCGCGCAGCCAGGTCAACATGCTGCCATGGAGGGTCATCTGGTCGGCACCATTGTTGCCGGGATGATCGACTGCGATCACCAGATAACCTTTCCGTGCCAGCGCGGTGCCCAGCCAGCCCATCATGCGCGCGCTGCCGCCGTTGCCATGCGACAGCAGCAGTGTCGGCAGGCGAGCGCCTGCGGGCGGCGCATCCATCGCCGAGCGACCAACATCGAACAGGGGCGTGCCAGGCGGCCCGATGGTCACCTCGACTTCGCTGCTATCGGCCGGTGCCGGATACCACACCGTGTAGCGCAGGGTGCTGCGGTGCTGCGCATCGCGCACGGCGGCACTGGCCACCGTCGTGGTGCCATGGCGCTCGCCGGCTTTCCAGGTGTCGCCTGCGTGGGCGGAGAGCGCCGCTGCCATCAGCAGCAGCCCGACAATTGTGATGTTCACGCGCATCTTCAGCTCCATGTCAGCAGGGACGTTCGTCTACCGGCAGCCAGATCTCCACGCCGCCGTTGCCAGTGTGCTCGTTGAACCGGGCGTCGTAGCGCTCCAGGTCCGGCGCGTCGGCCAGGCTGAGGCCGGCGCTGGGCAGGTAGTGATCCAGCAACCAGAACCAGGTCGAGCGGATGGCCGAGATGTGCCCGCCGTGCCAGGCCACCAAGTAGCGTCGTGCGGGCACATCCACGCGCTGCCAGTGCGCGGGTACAGGGCCAAGTGAACCAATCGGCAGCGCGGCGATATAGTCGAAGCCGCCGTCGTCGTCGTTGTTGCAGCACACCCCAAAACTGACCGGGGCCGGCGCCGGCCATTCCCGGTTGAGCTGGGCCCACTGCCCGGGAATGGCACCGCCGCTGTTGCGGGTATGGCGCATGCCGATGCCGGCCAGCTGGAAGGCCGGGGTGTCGAGCAGCTGTGGCGCCTCAGCGCAGGCAACCGGCGCCTCGTCCACGCGGATCGCCTGCACCAGCGCCAGCCCATCGGTGCCCTGTTCGCGTACCCGTTCCGGTGTCTGCCCGAACTGTTCGCTGAAGGCACGGGTAAACGCGGCATGAGTGGTGTAGCCCGCGCCAATCGCCACCTGCAGGATGTCGCATGCGCCGTTGGCCAGCCGCTGCGCGGCCGTTGTCAAGCGGCGCCCACGCAGGTAACGGACCACCGACGTGCCGGTGCGGGCCTGGAACAGGCGCGACAGATGGAATGGCGACAGTCCCACCGCAGCGGCGATATCGGCCAAGGCCAGCGGCTGCTCCGCATGGGTTTCGATGTACCACACCGCCTTGCCTGCCGCACTCATCCTGTCGTTCCATGAATCCGATGCTGGACACAGTAGCGGATCGGCAGGCGCGGCGTTTAGCAGTTCTTGCGCCTGCGCGGACTCAAGCTGTCGCACTGACGTCATGCCTCCTTCACAGATCGCGCCGAGACTGCGCGCCTTGTCCAGCCCTGGGATATCCCTGCAGGTGCTGGCCCTGTCGCGTCCTCCCGGAGTCCTGCCGTGCATCGTTCGAAGCTTTCGCGTTCCATCCTCCTCGCCCTTTCCATGGCCAGCGCAGGAGGCGCGATCGCAGCGGAGGCCGATGCGGTCGATGCCGCAGGCGGCAGCCGCGCCGCGCCCACCCAGCTTGATGCAATGCTGGTCACCGGTACCCGTGCCTCCAACCGCACCCAGTTCGAAACACTGGCGCCGGTGGACGTGTTCAGCAAGGAAGACATCAGCTCCGTTGAATCCACCGACCTGAAGGACGTGCTTGCCCAGCTGGTGCCATCATTCGTGGTGCAGCGCCTGCCGATGGCCGACGGGCAGGTGTTCGTGCGTCCGGCCACCCTGCGTGGCCTGTCGCCGGACCAGACCCTGGTGCTGGTCAACGGGCGTCGCTTCCACCGCAGCGCGCTGCTCGGCAACCGTGGTGCACAGGCGGCCGACCTTGCACAGATTCCGACCAGCGCGATCAAGCGCATCGAAGTGCTGCGCGACGGCGCATCGGCGCAGTACGGCTCGGACGCCATCGCCGGTGTCATCAACATCATTCTTGAGGACGGCCCCGGCACCGGGATCACCGCCGGCTATTCGCAGTACGCGCAGGGCGACGGTGCCTCGCGCGACTTCAGTGCGCGCACCGGCTGGTCGCTGGGCGACTATGGCAGCCTGGTGCTGTTCGCCGAGTCGTCCAATTCAGACGCCACCTCGCGTACCCGCCAGCGCCCGGATGCGATCGCCTTCCAGGCTGTACATCCGGAGCTGGAGGTGCCCAACCCGGTGCAGCGCTGGGGCCAGCCGGAACTGGAGAGTCGCCGCGTCGGCTTCAACATGAAGGCCAACGCCAGCGACGCGCTGGAGCTGTATGCGTTCGGTCTTTACAGCCACAGCGATGGCGTCAGTGATTTCAACTGGCGCAATCCGGACACCACCACCGGCGCCTACCGCACCACCGTCATCTTCCCGGGCTGGAACCTGCGCTCGATCTACCCGGTGGGTTTCAGCCCGCAGTACGGCAACGTCCAGAACGACCTGCAGCTGGTCGGCGGCCTGCGCGGCGAGATCACACCGAAGCTGCGCTGGGACGTGAGCGCCTCGTATGGCCGCAACGCCATCGACTACAGCCTGAAGAACTCGATCAATGCCTCGCTCGGCCCGGCCAGCCCGACCGACTTCGATCTCGGCCGCCTGACCCAGACCGAGAAGAACGCCAACGCCGACTTCAACTATGAGTGGGACGTGGCCGCGCTGACCAGGCCGATCAACGTCGCCTTCGGTGGCGAGTTCCGCCAGGAGACCTACCAGGTGCGCGCCGGTGACCCGGCGTCATACGCGGTGGGGCCGGGCGCGGCTGCAGGCCTGGAGGCCAATTCCAATGGTGCGCCCGGTTTCTCGGCCAGCCAGGCCGGGCAGTGGAGCCAGCGCAGCAAGGCTGCCTACGTGGACATGGAGGTGCCGCTGGGCGAGCGCTGGAGCATCGGCGCGGCCAGCCGCTACGAGGACTTCTCCAGCTTCGGCAGCACGCTGGATGGCAAGCTGTCGGCGCGCTTTGCGATTACCCCGGACGTGGCCCTGCGCGGCACCGTGTCGACCGGCTTCCGCGCACCGACGCCGGCGCAGCTCAACACCACCAGCACCACCCAGGGGTTGGATACGCGCACGCTGCAGATCTTCACCAGCGGCCGCCTGTCGCCGAACGATCCGCTGGCGCAGCTGCTCGGTGCCAGGCCGTTGAAGCCGGAAGAATCACGCACCGCCTCGCTGGGCCTGACCTGGCGCACCGACCTGGGTCTGTCCGGCTCGGTGGATGTCTACCAGATCAAGCTCAGCGACCGCTTCAGCCAGTCGGCCAGTTTCGCCATTCCGGCCGGTACGCCCAATCCGCTGGGCTATACCTCGGTGAACTATTTCACCAACGACTTCGATACCACCACCACCGGCGTGGACGTGGTCGGCAACTACCTGCGCGACCTCGGCGCGGGCCGCATGACGCTGACCCTGGCCTACAACTACAACCGCACCCGCGTGGACAACGGCAGCACCTCGGTGGCAACCAATGAGACCCAGCGCGTGCTGTTCGAAGACCGCCTGCCCGAGCACAAGGGCAGCCTGACCGGCAGCTGGGACATCGGCGCCTGGTCGCTGATGGCACGCATGCGCTACTACGGCGCCTGGACCGATTCCAGCGGCAATGCGGTGGGCGATATCTACCAGCGCTTCGGCGCGATGAGCTTCCTCGACCTGGCTGTGGGGTATCGCATCAATGAGCATCACAGCCTGCGCGTCGGCGCCGACAATGTGTTCGACCGCTACCCGGATGAGGCCACTTTCCAGGCCAGTCGCGGCCTGGTCTACTCGCGCAACGCGCCGTACGACACCGACGGCGCCAACCTGTACGCGCAGTACCGGCTGAGCTTCTGATGGACCCGACCCGCCGCTTCCTGTTGCGTGCCGGCTCCTTGCTGCCGGCCGCAGCCGCACTTTCTTCACTGCCCGCCATGGCTGCCACGCGTTACGCTGCGTCCATGCAGATTCCCGCAACGACCGTGGCGCCGGACGTGCTGGCCCGCGATGAGAGCTACTGGGCCGCCGTGGCCAGCCACTTCGACATCACCGACGAAGTGAACCACCTGGAGAATGGCTACTGGGGCGCGATGGGCCGCGAAACGCTGGCCAGTTACCAGCGCCATACCGCTGAAGTGAACCGTGGCAACGCCTGGTATGGCCGTCATGCGTTCCCGGCGCAGTACATGGCGGTGCAGCGGCAGGTGGCCGGACTGCTGGGCGTGGGCGCGGATGAGATCGCACTGACCCGAGGCGCCACCGAGGCGATGCTGGCGCTGATCGGTGGCTACAACCGCCTGCGGCCCGGCGACCAGGTGCTGTACGCCGACATCGACTACGACAGCATGATCGGTGCGATGCGTTGGCTGCAGCAGCGCCGTGGCGTGCAGGTCGAGCGCATCGCGCTGCCGGTGGTGCCCGACCATGTGCAGATCCTGCAGGCCTACGAGGCCGCGTTCGCGCGGCTGCCACGCCTGAAGCTGGTGCTGCTGACCCAGGTCAGCCATCGCCATGGGCTGGTGCTGCCGGTGGCCGAAATCGCCGAACGTGCGCGGGCACGCGGCATCGACGTGATCGTTGATGCGGCGCACGGGTTCGGCCAGATCGACTACGCGGTGCCGCAGCTCAAGGCCGATTTCGTTGGCATCAACCTGCACAAGTGGATCGGCGCACCGGTCGGCGTCGGCGCGATGTATGTGCGCAAGGGCCGCGTTGCGGACCTCGACCCGTACATGGGCGAGACCGACGATGGCCGCGTGGGCAGCCGTGTGCACACCGGCACGGTCAACTTCGCCGCTTACCTGGCGCTGCCAGAAGCGATCGCGCTGCACCAGCGTATCGGCGCGGCCAACAAGCAGGCGCGCCTGCGCTACCTGCGCGAGCGCTGGACGGTGCCTGCGCGGCAGATGGCGCATATCGAAGTGCTGTCTTCACCGGACCCGGCGTTGGCCAGCGCATTGGCCAGCTTCCGCCTGCGCGGGCGCACCAGCGTGGCAGACAACATGGCGCTGCAGAAGCGCCTGCTGGACGAGCATCGCGTGTTCACCACCCATCGCGACGGGTTGGACTCCGGCGCCTGCGTGCGGGTGACGCCGTCGGTGTTCACCCGGCCGCAGCAGATGGATGCGCTGGTGCAGGCGCTCTCCGCCCTGGCCTGATCATGAACGGTAGTGCCGGCCGCTGGCCGGCAACCTCATGATCGTCGCCCACGAGCAGCTGCCGGCCAGCGGCCGGCACTACCGATCGGGTGGGTGCCGACCGTTGGTCGGCACATCCCATTCCACGCCTACCGCTCGATCGCCGGCAACGCATCGGACAACAACAACCGGTCAATCCGATGCAACGCACTCTCCAGCTGCCCTCGGTCCGCTGCCAGCCCCAGCGACAGACGCACGCCATACTGGTGCGAGACCCCCGGCGGACAAAACGCCGATGACGGCGCAATCGCCAGCCCCTGCAACTGGGCGGTACGCACCAGCGTGGCATCGGTCCACGGCGCCGGTATCCGGCACCACGCATGCAGCCCTTCCGCGCGCTGCAGCAGCGACGGTGCCAGCAGGTAACGCGCCATGCGCATTCGTTCGCGTGCCTCGGTGCGTACCTGGGCCAATAGTGATTGCGCCGAGCCATCCAGCAGCAGCTGGCTGGCCAGCGCCGACACCAGCGGATGCCCCATCAGTCGCGTCGCCCGCAACGCCGCCGTCATCGCCTCGGCGTGCACAGCGCTCGGGCATTGCACGAATGCGGTGCGCAGGCCGGGGCTGATCACCTTCGACAGCGTCGCCACGTAGAACACATGGCGCGGTGCCAGCGTTGCCAGGGGTATCGGTGCATCTTCGGCAAGGTGCCAGTACGGATCATCCTCGATCGCCAGCAGGCCTTCGCTCTCCAGTACACGCGCCAGCGCCTCGCGCCGCTGCAGCGGCAGGGTCAGCGCGGTCGGGTTCTGGCAGGTGGGGTTGAGATAGACCAGGCGCGCGCCGCTTTCGCGTGCCTGCCGCAGCAGCGCTTCAGGGCACATGCCGTGTTCGTCGCTGTCCACCGGCATCAGCCGACGCCCCAGCGCCGCTGCGGCCTGCAACAGGCCCGGATAGACCAGCGCATCGCACAGGATCGTATCGCCATCGCGGCCCTGGCTGACCAGGATCGCGGCCAACGCCACCTGCGCGCCTTCGGTCAGCAGCAGGCAGTCGTCATCCACGGCGCCCAGCATCGGCTGCAGCCAACGCGCCGCAGCATGGCGATCAGTGGGGTTGCCGCCACCCAGGTGATACGTCATCAGGTTCGGCGCGTCGCTGCGTGCAAGCACGGCGGCGGCACCACGGCGCAGCGTCTCTGCCAGCGCGTCGGCGTCGGGCACCGGCGGCACGTTCATGCTCAGGTCCACCACCTGGTCGAAGCCGGCCTTGGGCGGTGCGATGAAACTGCCCTGTGGCCCGCGCGCTTCGATCAGGCCGCGTTTGCGTGCTTCATCGAATGCCCGCGTTACCGTGGTCAGGTCGACGCCGAGCTGCTGCGCCAACGCGCGCTGCGAGGGCAGGCGTTGCCCCGGTGCAAGACCGCCGCGGCGCACCGTGCGCTCCAGCGAATTGACGATGCGCAGGTAGATCGGCCCGTTGTGCGCGAGCACGTCCTGCACCCATTCGCGGGCTGCGACATCCGGTCGCGGCATGTACGGAGCATGTCGGGGCGTATCGTTGCTTCCGACGGCGGGAGCCTGTCCATAACCATCGGTCGGTTCGGACAGGTGACCGCCGTTGTTGTTTGCGGCGGCCGAACCGGCCCGCGTCGGTGATGTCATTGCGCGTCCTCAGCGCTTGGCCTGCCAGGGGCAGTAGCAGCCCACGGCAAGCAGTCCTTTCGGGCGCACGGTTTCGCCGCGCACCAGTCTGTCCAGCAGCGGTTCGACGAAGCTGTTGGCCGAGTTGCAGACCATGCCGATGCTGTACGGGCCGGCATACGCCAGATGGCCGTGCCGGTCCCAGATCGCCACGGCAGGGCTGGCCGGGATGTGTTCGATACCGTCGATGGTCGGCAGGTTGATCACCTTGTTGCGCAGCGGCTCGGGCAGCGCGCCCTGCGTGCCAGGGCGGCGGATCGCGTAGAAGTCGATGCCGGCACGGCGGTACATGCTGATCAGGTAGCTCAGGTGCGCACCGGTCTCGCGGTTGCACACGCCGCAGGCCGGGTCCCAGAAATGCACCACGCGGATGCGGCCGGTATCTCCGGCCAGATCGGCCGGCAGGCGCAGCTGCGAGTCGTCGAAGACGATGGCCTGTTCGGTGAAGGTGGACTGCGCGCTGTAGCCGAAGTACTGCCACAGCGCAGCCGCCACGCCGGCCATGAACAGGCAGGCGAGGGCGATCATCGTCGGCAGCAGCCAGCGGCGACGCGGCGCGGCTGCGCCCATCAGGACGCGTCCCCGCCGAACTTGTGCACGTACTGCTTGCGCATCTCGCGGCAGGAGTCGGCCTGCGCGCGGCGCTGGATCTCGCTACGCGACGGATCCTCGCTGCGCTGCACGCACTGGTCGATGGCGTGGCGCTCGGCGGCCTTTACGTCCACGGTCTGCGGCTGCAGGCAGACCCAGGCCAGCGCGGCCAGCATCAGCACCACAAAGCCACCGCACCCGGCCATCACCAGGTGGAACTTCAGTTTCTCGGCGCGCATCGATGCACGTCCCTTCATCCATACATTGCATACAAAATATCATTTTGTATGGATTGGGCGCCATGCGTTCGGTTCAGACAATGGCGTTGTGCCGGGCCTCGGGAACTTCGGACAGGATCTCGTTCAGCTTGGCCAGCGCCCCGGCCAAAGCGCCCTGGTCGACCGCGCCGCCCAGCGACAGGCGGATGGCGTTGCCCGGCGGCGGCTCTTCCACGCTGAAGGCGTCCGAGCTGGCGATGCCCAGCCCCTGTTCCTGCGCGGCCTGGATCAGCCGGTACTGGTCCAGCCGTGGCGGCAGCGGCAGCCATACGTGCAGGCCGGCCGGGTGCGCCCGCGCGCGGGACGGCAGGTACCGCGCCGCAATCGCCTGGCGCTCGCGCAGCTCCTGCTGGAAGCGCCGTACCATGTCCTCGGCCTGGCCGCTGCGGATCCACTGTGAGGCCACCGCCACCATCGACTGGGTCGGCATCAGCGCGATCGCACGCAGGGCGTCCAGCACCGGTTCCATCGGTTCGCCGGCCGGCACCACCAGGTAGGCGGTGCGCAGGCCCGGTGCCAGGCACTTGGAAAGGGTGGAGATGTAGTAGACCGGGCAGCCGGCGTCGCGGTGGGCGGCCAGCGGCGGCGCGGCATCACCGGCCAGCAACCAGTAGGGATCGTCTTCGATCACGGTCAGATCGTGGCGCTTCGCCACCGCCAGCAGGGCCTGCCGGCGCTGCGCCGACATCGTTGCCGTGGTGGGGTTCTGGATGGTCGGCACCAGGTACAGCAGGCGCGGCCGGCGCAGCTGGCAGGCTTCTTCCAGCGCCTCGGGCAGCATGCCTTCAGCGTCCATCGCCACCGGCACCACGCCCCGCTGCAGCACGCGCGCGGCGGCCAGCAGGCCCGGGTAGGTCAGCTGTTCGGCGGCGATCAGCTCGCCCGGCTGGGTGCGGGCCAGGATCAATGCGCACAGCGCGGTCTGCGCACCGGGACAGATCACTACCTGGTCAGCGCCGACCGTACCCAGCATCGGTACCAGCCACTGTACGGCGGCGGCGCGGTCCTCGCGGGTGCCGGCGCCGACGTGGTAGCTCATCAGTTCGCCCTGGCCCAGCTGCTGGCCCACGTGCTGGAAGCCGGCCTCCATGCCCTGTGCGAACGGCGCGCTGCCCAGCAGCGGCGGGATGTTCATGCTCAGGTCGACCGAGGTGCTGCGGTTGCCGGCCGACAGCGCAATGAAGGTGCCGCCGGCGCCCTGCGCATCGAGCAGGCCGGCCTGGCGCAGCTCGGCAAAGGCACGGGTGACCGTGGTCAGGTCCACGCCCACCTGCTGGGCCAGGTCGCGCTGCGGCGGCAGGCGGTCGCCCGGGCGCAGCACGCCGTCATCCACCGCTTCGCGCACCTGCTGGGCAATCTGCAGGTACAGCGGGCCGGCACCCTCGCGGAAGGGGCGGACCCAGGTGCGATTGGGATGTTTCAGGCGGCGGCCGGCGGCAGGTGGCGTCATCGGTCAGATTTTTCCATACGTGCAGATGCACAAGTCCATACAATGTTGTATCTTGTATGGGCTTGATTGGAGTGGTTCGCCTGCTTGTAGGCGACCTCGTACCCACAGTGTAGCCGCTCCACGCCCGGGCGCTGCGCGCAGGCGAGCCGGTCAAGCGCGCTTCTTCAACAGGGTTGACCTCCAATGAATATCTGCTGGAACCGCATCCGCCTGGCGCTGGTCGCCCTGGCCTGCGTCGGCCTGTCGGGCTGTGACTGGGTGCTGCTGGATTCGAAGGGCATGGTCGGGCTCGCTCAGCGCGACCTGATCCTGATCTGCATCGGCCTGATGCTGATCGTGGTGATACCGGCCATCGTGCTGACCTTCGTGTTCGCGTGGCGCTACCGCGCCGGCAACACCAAAGCGAAATACACGCCGGACTGGTCGCACTCCACCAAGGTGGAGATCGTGGTCTGGGGCGTGCCGCTGATCATCATCGCGGTGCTGGCGGTGATCGTGTGGAAGTCGACCCACGAGCTGGACCCCTACAAGCCGCTGGACGTGGCTGGCGAACCGCTGCACGTGGACGTGATCGCCACCGACTGGAAGTGGGTGTTCGTGTACCCGGACCTGGGCATCGCCACGGTCAACCAGCTCAACTTCCCGGCCAACCGCCCGCTGGCATTCAACATCACCTCCAACTCGACGATGAATACCTTCTTCATCCCGCAGCTGGGTGGGCAGATCTACGCGATGGCCGGCATGCGCACGCAGCTGCACCTGATCGCCAACGAACCCGGCCAGTTCCGCGGCATGTCCGGCAACTACAGCGGGCATGGCTTCTCGAACATGAAGTTCATCGCCACTGCCAGCAGCAACGAAGACTTCGAGCGCTGGGTGGCCGAAGTGCGCAGCGCGCCCGACGCGCTCAGCTTCACGCAGTTCAAGGCGCTGGCCGCGCCGTCGAAGAACGCACCGGTGCAGCACTTCTCCAGTGTTGAACCGCTGCTGTTCAAGAAGGTCATCGACCAGTTCATCGGCGTCGGTGAGAACACCGCTGCTGCTACCCCGGCCGGCGCTGCCGGTGGTGCCCAGGTTTCCCAGGAGTAACGAACATGTTGGGTAAATTGACGTGGGAGGCCGTGCCGCTGCACGAGCCGATCGTCGTGGTCACATTGGCGGCCATGGTGCTGGGTGGCCTCGCGCTGCTTGGCGCAGTGACGTACTTCAAGCTGTGGGGCCCGCTGTGGCGCGACTGGTTCACCACCGTGGACCACAAGAAGATCGGCATCATGTACGTGGTGGTGGCGCTGGTCATGCTGGTGCGCGGCTTCGCCGACGCGCTGATGATGCGCGCACAGCTGGCCGCGGCCGGGCCAGGCAGTGACGGCTTCCTGCCACCGGAGCACTACGACCAGATCTTCACCGCGCACGGCGTGATCATGATCTTCTTCGTGGCCACCCCGTTCGTGGTCGGCCTGATGAATATCATCGTGCCGCTGCAGATCGGTGCGCGCGACATGGCGTTCCCGTTCCTCAACGCCTTCAGCTTCTGGATCTTCGTGGTCGGCGCAGCGCTGATGATGATCTCGCTGGGCGTTGGCGAATTCGCCATGACCGGCTGGGTGGCCTATCCGCCGCTGTCCGGCATCGAGTTCAGCCCAGGCGTGGGTGTTGATTACTACATCTGGGCGTTGCAGGCATCCGGTATCGGCACCTTGCTGACCGGCGTCAACCTGTTCATCACCATCCTGCGCATGCGTGCGCCGGGCATGACCCTGATGAAGATGCCGGTGTTCACCTGGACCGTGCTGGTCACCAGCGTGATCATCATCGCCGCCTTCCCGATCCTGACCGTGGCGCTGGGCGCGCTCACCCTGGATCGCTACCTGGACTTCAACTTCTACACCAACACATTGGGTGGCAACCCGATGATGTACGTGAACCTGGTGTGGGCCTGGGGCCATCCGGAGGTGTACATCCTGGTGCTGCCGGCGTTCGGCATCTTCTCCGAAGTGACCGCCACGTTCGCGCGCAAGAAGCTGTTCGGCTACAAGTCGATGGTCGGCGCCACGCTGGCGATCGGCATCCTGTCGTTCATCGTCTGGCTGCACCACTTCTTCACCATGGGCTCCGGTGCCAGCGTCAATGCCTTCTTCGGCATCATGACGATGATCATCGCCATCCCCACCGGCGTGAAGATCTTCACCTGGCTGTTCACCATGTACGGCGGCCGCGTCGAGTTCAGCGTGCCGATGCTGTGGACCATCGCCTTCCTGGTCACCTTCACCATCGGTGGCATGACCGGCGTGCTGCTGGCCATTCCGGGCGCGGACTTCCTGCTGCACAACAGCCTGTTCCTGGTCGCGCACTTCCATAACACCATCATCGGCGGCGCGCTGTTCGGCTACCTGGCCGGCTTCGCCTACTGGTTCCCGAAGGTGTTCGGCTTCACCCTCAACGAGCGCCTGGGCAAGTGGTCGTTCGCCTGCTGGGTGATCGGCTTCTACCTGGCCTTCATGCCGCTGTACATGCTGGGCTTCATGGGCATGACCCGTCGCATGAACCAGTACGACAACCCGGCGTGGACGCCGTACCTGATCGCTGCCTTCATCGGCGCGCTGTTCGTGTTCGCGGGCATCATCCTGATGCTGGTGCAGATCTACGTGAGCGTTCGCGACCGCAAGCGCAACCTGGACCTGACCGGCGACCCGTGGAATGCGCGCACGCTGGAATGGGCCACGCCGTCGCCGCCGCCGTTCTACAACTTCGCGGTGGTGCCCAAGGCCGATGAGCTGGACGCCTTCCACGAAGCGAAGAAGCGCGGCCTGCCGCCGCCGCCGAAGAAGTACGCACCGATCCACATGCCGAAGAACACCGGCGTGCCGCTGATCCTCAACATCTGGATCCTGGTGCTGTGCTTCGCCCTGGTCTGGCACATCTGGTGGATGGCCGCGGCCAGCTTCATCGCGATGATCGTGACCCTGATCGTGCGGTCCTACGACGAGGACGTGGACTACTACGTCAGTTCCGAAGAGGTGGCGCGCACTGAAGCGGCCAACCTTGCCAAGCTGAAGGAGGTACGCGCATGAACCTGTTGACCCGCCCCGAGCTGGCCAGCGACACGCAGGCGCACGAGGACCACCACGAGCACGACCACGGCCACGAACAGGGCGGCATGAAGGTGTTCGGCATGTGGGTCTACCTCATGTCCGACCTGGTGCTGTTCGGTTCGCTGTTCGCCTCGTACGCGGTGCTCAGCACCGCCTACGCCGGCGGCCCCACCGGCAAGGAGCTGTTCTCGCTGCCGTTCGTGATGGCCGAGACCTTCCTGCTGCTGGTCTCCAGCATCACCTACGGCCAGGCCGTACTGGCGATGCATCGCCACGACACCTCGGCGGTGCTGCGCTGGCTGGGCGTGACCTTCGTGCTCGGTGCCTCGTTCATCGGCATGGAGATCTACGAGTTCTCGCACCTGATCCACGAAGGCGCGGGCCCCAGCACCAGTGCCTACCTGTCGGCGTTCTTCGCGCTGGTCGCCACCCACGGCCTGCACGTGGCCAGCGGCCTGATCTGGATGGCGGTGGTCATGCACCAGGTCTACCGCCGTGGCCTGACCCCGACCAACATCACCCGTGTGTCGTGCCTGAGCCTGTTCTGGCACTTCCTGGACCTGGTGTGGATCTGCGTCTTCACCTTCGTCTATCTGATCGGAGCCTTCTGACATGGCCCACGTCGAAACCTCGCGCGCAGGCAATGCGCACGGCTCCACCAAGTCCTACCTGATCGGCTTCGTGCTGTGCGCGCTGCTGACCGTGGTGCCGTTCGCACTGGTGATGAACCCGGTGCTGTCGCGGCCGCTCACGCTGTTCCTGCTGGTTGGCTTCGCGGTGGCGCAGATCCTGGTACAGCTGGTCTATTTCCTGCACATGGACCGCAAGTCCGAAGGTGGCTGGAACCTGGCCAGCTTCGTGTTCACCCTGGTGATCCTGTTCATCATCGTCGCGTTGTCGGTGTGGATCATCTGGAGCATGCACTACCACATGATGATCAACTGAGCCTGCGAACCGTGAAAGGCATCGCGTTCCCCCAACGTGGCCTGCGGCTGGCCGCAGGCCTGCTGCTCGGCCTGCTGGCCGGTTGCAGTGCGCAGTCGCGCATGGACTTCTACTCCAAGGACATCGCCTGCGAAGAGCTCGGCCAGCACTGGTCGATGCCCGACAGCCGCGGCGCCTTGCGCGGGCCCAAGGACCTGCAGGGGCAGGTGACCTATCTGTTCTTCGGCTTCACCAGCTGCCCGGACGTGTGCCCGACCACCATGGTCGAGCTCAGCCAGGTCAAGCACCTGATGGGCAAGGATGCCGACCAGCTGCAGGTGGTGTTCGTCAGCGTTGACCCGGCCCGCGACACCCCGGAGGTTGCGCGGACCTACGTGGAAGCGTTCGACCCCAAGGCAATCGCGCTGGTCGGCAACGAAGCGCAGCTGGCGGCGATGGCCAGCGACTTCAAGGCGTTCTACGAAAAGGAACCCGGTCAGGTACCGGATACCTACACGATGAGCCACATTGCCGGCGGCTACGTGTTCGACCGCCAGGGTCGACTGCGCCTGTTCGCGCCCTATGGCATGCCGGTGGACAAGCTGTTTTCCGACGTGCAGCGCCTGCTGCTGGAGCCCGCTCATCCCGCCGCCGGCAACGACGCACTGGCCAGCTGCAGTCTCAAGCAAAGCGACACACTCGCCGCGCGCTGACGTCACCTCCACCGCGGTGGGTGCCGACCGTTGGTCGGCACTTCCCCACACACCCATCCCCCGGCCGGCCAGGAGAGCCAACCGGCCAGGGGCACCACTCAACGCCTTACTTGGTTTCTTCCCACTGCACCACGTCCGGCTCGGTGGCGCGGATACCGGCGATGGACAGCAGCCTGGTGGTCGCATCCAGCGCCGCGTTCACCGACGGGTACTCCACGATGGCCTGGCCTGAAGCCTTCGACACCTTCACCACGGTGCCGCCGGTGGCGGTAGCCGCACGCTGGGCCGATGCCGCATCGGTGAAGAACACCTTGACCCGCGACGTCGCCACCACCGGCGCGCCGTCACGGGAGACCGCCGCCGCGAACTTGCCGGCACCGGCATCAGCAGGCGCTGCGGTGGCGCCATCCAGCGAACGCTTGGTACGCGCGCTGGTGGTCGCCGCCGCCTGCGGGGTGATCGTGAACTGGCCGCCGCTGGCCTGCTTCACGGTGGCCGAGGGCGACAGCTGGAAACGCGTGCCGCCCACGTCGAACGAGCGGCCGGTAGCGGACGCCTTCAGTTCCTGCGCATCCACGGTCGACAGGGTCCTGGCCGGAGGGGTCTGCCCCGAGCTCTGTGCCCAGGCAGGGGAGGTCATCGCCGCGAAGGCGAGCGTGCTCAACAGAATGGTCGTCTTCATCATCAGTGCCCCAGAACGCGGATCTTGAAGAATTCGAGGTTGCCACGCGATGCAGCGGTCGCGGCCTGCCCCATGTCGGTCACTTCCAGCGTCCAGGTGCCCGTGGCATTCTCATCCAGGAAGGCATTGCTGGACAGCAGGTCCCAGCTGGTGAAGTTGCTCTGCGCGCCACCCGTGCCCGAGCCGATCGCGGTGAACGCCGGCTGCACCACGCTGCGGGTGCCGCTGGGCGACACCAGCACGAACTGCAGCTGGCGCGTGTTGCGGTGGTTGACCCGGAAGCCCAGCTGCACGCTCTCGATGTTGCGCGCGCCGTTGGCCAGCTGGAAGGTCAGGCGTGCGGCGGCGGCCGAGGTGTTGCCGATGGCCACGGTACGCGTGGTGTTGCGCCAGCCGCTATCGACCAGCGCACCGAGCGACTGGAAGTTCTCGGCCACCTGCACCGCGCGTGCAGCGTTGACCACGCCGAAGCCATACCAGTTGCTGTAGGCACGGCCGGCAGCATTCACCGTCCAGCCCGGCACCAGCGTGCGGCCGTCGGCCAGAGTCACCGCCGGCTGGTTCGGGTGGTTGCGGGTGGCGGTGGTGGCCAGGATGTACTTCACATCGCGATAGGACAGGTTCGGATTGGCTTCCAGCACCAGCGCCGCCACGCCCGAGACCATCGGCGCCGACGCCGAGGTGCCGTTCATCTTGGCGGTGTAGTTGCAGGTGCTGTCGATGGCCGACAGGTTGCTGTCCAGGGTGTTCTGGCGGTTGGTGTTCTTGTTGCTGCCCTGCGCGCACCCGGTCACGTCGGTGGTGACGATGGCCGGGTCGTAGGCGCGTGCCACCAGGCCGGGCGCGTACTGCGCCTGCAGGCCGTACTCGCCGCCAAAGGCCGAGACCCACAGCGCCGAGCCGGTGGACGAATACGACGAGCGCACGCCATCGGCGCGCACCGCGCCTACGGTGATGACGTTGAACAGGTTGTTGCGCGGGTCGCGGCCAGCCGGCACGCAGCCGGTGTTGCGGTTCTTGGTGTCGGTGGTGCAGACATCCTGGGTCTGGCTGATCGAGGCATTGTTGAAGTTGTTGCCGGCCGACTTCACGTAGATGCCGCCGCGGCCACCGCGCGTACCCGACAGCGCCTGCTCGTACGAACGAATCGTGTTTTCGCTGTACGCCAACGGCAGGTTCGGATTGCCCGGGCCGGCGCCCCAGCTGTTGTTGAACACCTGCACGTCGGCCGACTCCGCGCCGTCCCACCAGGCGTACTCGATGTTGCTCTGCTGGTTGCCCAGGGCCGAGCGCGAAATCGGGTTGAAGCCCTTCAGCGTCGCCGCCGGCGCCACACCGCGCACGCCCAGGTTGTTGGCGCCCACCGCGCCCGCAATGCCGCCGACCATGGTGCCGTGGTTGTCGACATCCGGGTTGGTCGGGGTGGGGTTGTTCGAGCCATTGGTGAAGTTCTTGCCGGCCACCGCCGCCACGTTGGCGGCCAGGTCAGGGTGCGCGATCTGCAGGCCGTCATCGACGATGGCGATGGTGACGCCCTGGCCACGGATGCCATTGCGGAACAGGCCATCCACGTTCAGGTCGTTGCCGGCCACCGGCAGTGTGTCAGCCGGGACAGTCTGCCCGGTGTTGAGCAGGTGCCACTGTATCCCCGCCAGTGGATCGGCCTGTTGGGCCTGGGCGGTGACGGCCAGGCTGCCCAGCACCAGGGCAGTGGCGAGGGCCAGGCGCGCAGAGCGCGGTGGCGCGGAGCGTTGCGTGTGTCGCTTCATACACGAATCCTTCTGTTGTGAATCGGCATGGCAGGACGGCGGGGCGGATCTGCCCCATCGCAACGAGCCAAACGCGACACAACGAAGAACCCCCTACCTCTTCACACACCCAATCTGCAGATGTGCCGATTGCGTCACAAACGCTTATGCCGCGGGGTAATGACGACTGCCGAGCCCCGCATCTGGTGGACGCCAACCTTGGTTGGCCCGCATATCCACGCATGGCGTGGATCTACCATGTGTCATCGCGCGCCCTCACATCGCGCTGTGCTACTACAGCCCGTGCACCCTTCCGCACGGAGCACGATGATGGTCAATCCGCTCGCCCAGGCCCATCGCGGCCTCGGCACCACACTGTTCAGCCTGTTGAACCCGATACCCTTCGGTTTCTTCGTCGGCGCACTGATCTTCGACGCGATCTACCTCAACAGCGCCGAGGTGATGTGGGGCAAGGCAGCCGCCTGGCTGATCACCTTCGGCCTGCTGATCGCCATCGTGCCGCGCCTGATCAACCTGTTCGCGGTCTGGCGCCGCAACGGCACAGCCACCCGCATCGACCGCATCGACTTCTTGCTCAACCTGGTCGCGGTGGTGCTGGCCATCTGGAACGCCTTCGTGCACAGCCGCGATGCGTACGCCGTTGCGGTGCCGGGCACGATCCTGTCGGCGCTGACCGTGGCCCTGATCGCCCTGGGTCTGATCCTGCTGTCACTGCAGCCGCCGGTGCTGCAGGGAGGTCGTCATGGCTAAGCACATCCTGCCCACCATGGGCGCCCTGGCGCTGGCCGTGATGCTGTCGGCCTGCGCAGGCAAGGCTGAATACCATCCCGCCGACCAGTCGGGCCCGCAGCCGCCGCTGCCCAAGCCGGCCAACTTCCTGATGCCGCCGATGCAGGTGCCCAAGGGCGTCGGCTGGGCTGATGGACAGACCCCCACGGTGGCCGAGGGCCTGAAGATCGAGCGCATCGCCGCCAACCTGCAGCATCCGCGGCGCCTGCTGACCCTGCCCAATGGCGACGTACTGGTGGTGGAAGGCAACGGCCCCGGCGAAGAACCGGTCACCACGCCCAAGCAGTGGATTGCCGGCAAGGTCAAAGCGCGCTCGGGCAAGGCCGGCAAGGGCGGGAACCGGGTCACCCTGCTGCGCCGCGCGCCGGGAACGAACACGTGGACCCAGCATGTCTACATCGAGGGCCTGCATTCGCCGTTCGGCATCCAGCTGATCGGCGACACGCTGTACGTGGCCAACACCGGCAACATCATGCAGTACCACTACGTGCCCGGCGAAACCCGCATGTCGGACAAGGGCCGCGAGTTCACCGACCTGCCCAGCACCATCAACCACCACTGGACCAAGGAACTGCTGGCCAGCCGTGATGGCCGCAAGCTGTATGTGGGCGTGGGCTCCAACAGCAACATCACCGAGAACGGCCTGGCCGTCGAATACCGCCGTGCGGTGGTGCTGGAAGTGGACGTGGCCACCCGTGGCAGCCGCATCTTCGCCTCGGGCATCCGCAACCCGACCGGCCTGGACTGGGAGCCGAGCACCGGAAAGTTGTGGGCTGTTGCGAACGAACGCGATGAGATCGGTGCCGACCTGGTGCCGGATTACCTGACCTCGGTGAAAGAAGATGGTTTCTACGGTTGGCCCTACAGTTACTACGGTCAGCACGTGGACGAGCGCGTGCAGCCGCAGCGGCCGGACCTGGTGGCCAAGGCGATCGTGCCGGACTACGCGATCGGCTCGCACGTGGCGCCGCTGGGCCTGCTGTTCTATACCGGCCAGGCACTGCCGGCGCAGTACCACGGCGGTGCCTTCATCGGCGAACACGGCAGCTGGGACCGTTCGCCACTAAGTGGCTACGAAGTGGTCTACGTACCGTTCAAGGACGGCAAGCCGACCGGGCGGCCGCAGACCGTGGTCAGCGGCTTCGCCTCGAAGGACGAGAAGACCCTGATGGGTGCACCGGTGGGCATGGCGATGGACGCCGAAGGCGCGCTGCTTGTGGCCGACGACGTGGGCGACGTGGTGTGGCGGGTGTCGGCGAAATAGCTGTGTAGCGTCGAGCCACGCTCGACTGCTGTGGATCCGGCCTTTGTAGAGCCGAGCCCATGCTCGGCTTACGCGCGCAGCGCGCGGGTTTCCGTGCACCGAGCGAACAGCAGCCGAGCATGGGCTCGGCTCTACAGTTCCGCAGTACTGCTGCGGAACCCGCTGAACACCGACTCGGCGGCAAACCCCACGCCGCCCAGCAGCACGCCGAAATACACCACCGTTGCCACCACGAAACCATAACCGGCCGCCACCGCCGCGCCATCGCGCTGGATGAAGCCAATCGCAAACGACATCAGCGCCAGTGCCGGCAGCGTGTTGCTGAAAGGAATCGGCCCGGCCGGCGCCATCAGCAGCAGGGTCGCGAACACCAGCATCAGGTTGTTCAGGCGCATCATCTTCTTCGAGCGCACCATCACCGCCAGCCGCATCGGCCGCGACAGCCGCTCCATGCGGTGCACCCACTTCAGCGCACGGCCGAGGTTGGCCTTCAGCTTGTCGGTGGCGATCTCGCGACGCGCCAGCTTCTGCGGCACCCACAGCGGGCGGTCGCGCACACGGCTCAGGCCGATGAGCAGGATCGAGGCGCCAAAGACGGTGCTCAGCCCTGGAATCGACACCGGGATGATGAAGATGGCCGAGAGCAGGATCACGATCAGCAGCAGGCCCTCATCGCCCAGCGCGCTGAGCAGGGTGCCGACGCGCACCTGGTCGCCGGGCAGCTCGTCGATCATCTGCTCGATCTGCTGGGCCAGGGGCGCGCTGTCATTGGTTTCGGGGGCACGGTAGGTCATGCGTCGCAAGGTTCTCCAGGGAAGGGCGGTCAACGGGCCGTCCTGCGGTGGGGGACGCACAGGCTCCCCCAGTATCCCGGCCAACGTGGGCAAAGAGGTGAACCGGGCATGAGGGGGTAAACTGGCGTGCCCCGCACGAGTTGAACGCAATGGACATGGGCCGCCGGCAATCGACCATCGAACTGGTCGCCATCGACATGGATGGCACGCTGCTGGACCCGTCGCACCAGCTCACCTCCCGCGCCAGGAAGGCCATCGCGCAGGCGCGGGCGCTGGGCGTGCACATCGTGCTGACCAGTGGCCGCCCGGTTCCGGGCCTGGCGCCGTACCTGCACGAGCTGGGCATCACCGGCAACGACGACTACTGCATCGCCTGCAATGGCGGCCTGGTGCAGCGCATCGGCACGCGCGAAACCGTGGTCGAATATCCGCTCAGCTTCGACGACTTCCTGTTCTGCGAGCAGGTGGCCCGCGACCTGGGCGTGCACTTCCAGGCGCTGGACAGCCGGCGCATGTACACGCCCAACCAGGACATCAGCTACTACACCGTGGCCGACTCGCATCTCTCGCGGATGCCGCTGTCGTATCGTCGCGTGGAGGACATGGATCCATCGATGTCCTTCATCAAGCTGATGATGATCGACGCGCCGGACGTCCTGGATGCCGCCATCGCGCGCCTGCCGAGCGAACTGACCGAGCGCTTCGCGGTACTGAAGAGCGCGCCGTTCTTCCTGGAAGTGTTCGACCACCGCGCCGGCAAGGGCCCGAGCCTGCAGAAGCTGGCCGAGCACCTGGGCATCGACCGCGCCAACGTGATGGCCATCGGTGACCAGGAGAACGACCTGACCATGCTGCAATACGCCGGTACCAGCGTGGCGATGGGCAATGCCATCGACGCGGTGAAGGCGGTGGCGCGGTTTGAGACCAGCAGCAATGCCGACGAAGGCGTGGCGCGCGCCATTGAGCGTTTCGTCCTGCAGTAACCGCGCGTCTCTATGCCCTGGTAGGTGCCCACCTCATCCGCCTCGGTGGGTGCCAACCTTGGTTGGCACACGAGCGCCGACCAAGGTCGGCCCCCACCACGCCGGGGCTATACCCACGTATAGCCCACCCATCCCCACCGCCATTGGCGCTGTACCACGGTGCAATGGCGGATGCGGCAGTGCGATGCAAGAATTCCGCACGTCGAAATCACCCCACCGAATCTCACGGCAGATGATCGTCTTCGTCTGCCACTGACCGGCACGCACCGCGCCGTCACGCCTTCAACGCAACCGCACCGCCAGCCAGGGCGCCGACACCGGTGCTGCAACGCGCTGGGCGTGCGCCTGCGCCGCTCTCTCCCTGCACCTGGATCTGCTGCCATGAACACCCCACCCACGACGCGCCTTGCCTTGGCGATCATCGCGGCCATCACAGCCCCTGCGTACGCCGCAGAAACGCACGATGCCGCGCTCGACACGCCCACTACACTTAACGCCCTGCAGGTCATCGCCACACCGCGCGGTGCGGCCGTGGCACCGACCCAGGTGGTCGGTCCCAACCGCTACATCATCAAGGCCGAAGATCTCGACGCGATGGTCACCGGCAACAACGGCCTGGCCACGCTCAAGCAGGTGCCCGGTGCCAGCTACACCGCCACCGATGGGCTGGGTCTGGATATCTCGGCCACCAGCCTGTTCGTGCGCGGCTTCCGCATGAATGAAATGGGCATCACCTTCGAGGGCGTGCCGCTGAACGACAACGGCTTCCTCTCGCTCACCGGCACCAGCGTGGTGAACGTGGGCGTGCCCGATGGTATCGGCGCGATCACGGTCAGCCCTGGCGGCGCACCGGTCAGCGTGTTCTCCAGCAGCATCAACGGCGGCAGCCTGGAATACCGCCTGCGCGAGCTGCAGGACACGCCCAGCCTGCGCGTGAAGCAGGGCGTGGGCAGCAACAACACGCTGGTCACCACCGTGTCCGGGCAGAGCGGCCAGCTCGGTGAGCATGGCCCGAAAGTGCTGGTCGACCTGCAGCGCGTGTCCGCCGACAAGTACCAGGGCGAGGGCTCGCAGAACTTCCTGCGCGGCGACCTGAAGCTGCAGCAGGACGTCGCCTGGGGCGATGTCACCGTGTTCCTGTCCGACAGCAAGGCCAAGGTCTGGGGCTACAACAACATCTCCTTCGACATGATCCGCAAGCTGGGCTGGAAGGCCGACATCTTCTATCCGGACTACGCTTGGGCCTGGTACGTGGCTTCGCCGGAAAACGCGGACAAATCCTGCGGCGCCTACACGTGCGGTGAGCTGTCCGAACTGATTCCGTACGACACCGGCCAGACCACCCGCGACCGCGTGTCATCGATCAACCATCGCTTCCAGATCACCCCGGCGCTGAGTGGCAACGTGCAGCTGTACAACGCCAACAGCCACACCCAGGCCACGCTGACCGACCCGACCGTACCGTCGCCCAACGGCGCACCGTTCTCCGAACAGGTACAGACCCCGCGCCTCAACCGCCTGGGCGGCATGCTCAACCTGCAGTTCGAGACCGGCGCGCATACCTTCACTGCCGGCTTCTGGCAGGAGAAGAGCAAGGCCGCGGCCAAGACCGAGTGGTACCAGCAGCCGTTGCTGGGCGAGGGCCCGCCGCTGAAGGCCACCGGTCCGTTCGATGTGTACGGTCCCGCGTTCAAGACCGACAACGCATCGAGCTGGGTGACCCGCTCGCGCCAGTTCTACCTGCAGGACGACATCGTGTTGAATGACACGCTGAAGCTGGGTGTCGGCTTCAAGGCTGTGGACTTCCGCACCAGTGGCGGCGGCCTCGGCGATGCCGAGGATCGGCCGGTGAATGGCACGCTGCGCGCGAAGAGCAACTTCCTGCCGCACGTCTCGCTGTTCTGGAGCCCGACCGAATCCACCGATGCCTTCATCGACCTGGCCAACACCATGAACGGCTACCGCGTGGCCCAGCGCGGCAACATCGGCTACACCGCCTCGGCGTGGACCATCACCGACCAGGAAGAGTTCGACCGCGTGGCCGGCACGCTGCGCCCGGAGAAGAACTGGAACCTCACCGTGGGTGCGTCGCATCGCTTCGATCGGCTGACGATCACCGGCGACGTGTTCTACAACGACATCCGCAACCGCCTGCTGTCGGCCGCCATCGGTACCCAGTTCACGCAGATCAACACGGTTCGGCTGATGCCGAAGATGCATGTGATCGGTGCCGACCTCGGCATCACCGCCGACCTGACCGACCACCTGCAGTTCTATCAGGGCGTGGCCGTAGCCCGTTCGTACTACGACAGCGATTTCGTGGTGGGCGACACGGTGTACCCGATCAGGGGCAATGCTCAGCCGGGCTACCCGCAGATCTCGCTGGTCAGCGACCTGTCCGTCCACTTCGGTGACTGGCGCTTTGGTGCCACCAGCACCTCCTACCTGCGCCAGCCCTTCACCTACGAGAACGACATCCGCGTGCCGACCTTCTGGCAGGTCAACACTTATGCCGCCTACCGCTTCGGTGCGGACAGCGCGGTGCCCGGCCTGGAGCTGCGGCTGGACGTGAGCAACCTGTTCAACCGCCACAACATCGGCACCGCCACTATTGCCGGCTCGTCGTTCTCTGGGGATTACCAGACCCTGCAGCGCAGCGCGCCACGGCAGCTGATGTTCAGTACCTCGATGACCTTCTAGGTAGATCCACGCCATGCGTGGATGCACTTGGCGGCCCCCCAAACCCACCTGGCCCCCCTTGGGCAATCAACAGGGATTTTCTGGCGGCGACGCAAGGTTCCCACAATGTTGCTGGGTCATTCTGTTGGCATGGCACAGCAGACCCCGCCAACCCGGTTGTTCGGCATCCGAGGCCCAGTACGGCCCCGGCAAGCGCTGTCCGTGGCGCTCGCATTCGACCTGCGGGCCGAATACCAGTTCTGGCAGGTCTACGAACGCATGGTCCGCCCGCTACCCGGTGGGGGGCTGCGGCTGGCCTGGCTGGTGTGCCAGAAGGTGTACCGGGACCGGTGGCAGCACCCGGACGACAGCGACGAGGCGGCGTTGTCGCGGGTGCTGTTTGGCGGGAACATGACGGCTGACCGGGCGTCGGAGCTGGCGGAGCTGCACGCGCTGGTCAGCCGTCGGGTGGCGCTGCTGGCGAAGCGGGGACGGTTGCATTCGGCAGCCTGATGCCTGCCCTTGGTGGGGTCGACTGTTAGTCGACCGCTCTTCGCACCCGGCTGCAGGAGGACACGCGCAGTCAGCGTCTATTCGACTCGGGCGAACATACCAAGGTGATTCCGTCTTCCGGGTATGCCTGGGGAAAGCGGTTGTTCTCACGACACCATGTCGCGGCGGGCGGCGATAGCCATTCGATCAGCGTCAGAATCTCATCGTGGTGCCCGCGCAGGTTCCAGCCGCGGATCGGTTCGTGATGGGCGATGCGGTTGCGTAGCACGCGTATGCGAGTCAGCGGTCCCGAAAAGCTCCTCCTCTTCAGTCCCCTGGGCGCACTGGGGTCCGCAATCCGGTGAAGGATCTGCTGCCAAAGGGCCTCGTAGTCCTTGTTGAACATTGTTGTCCAGAAACTGAAGGTGAGACTGGCGACCACACCGCCTGCTGTTACCGTCTTTCCCGCTCTGACCAATTCGTTGACGGCTTTGGCGACCTGCTCGAGTTGATGAGCAACCTTCAGGGCGCCAGCGCCTCGGCCGTACCACGCCTCGCCCTTGGCCTGGGTCAGAACGGTGTAGATGCGGTTTCGCAGTGCCACTTCCAACGTCCGCAGTGGTGCGTAGAGGCTTTCAGACAAGTGGGTATTGCATCCATACAGGGCGATGGCTCGGCTACGGTCGCCCCCCGCCCAATCCAGGTAGCGGCCAAAGCGCTCCAGGGAAAGGGCTTCTTCGAATCTGTCATGGCTCATCGCTGCCTGGACGCCTCCACTGATGCCGATTGCAGTGTGCCGCCGTGTGGGGTACGGTGGTCAGGTACACCCCGGTACCGTCTCTGTCCTTCTGGGCACGCGGCCGGGGTATTTTTTTGATTGTTGCTGCTCCCGTGCGGACGAGGGCTCCCGGCAATCAGGCTCATGCATTTCCCCGATCCAACTGCCGATAGCCAATCGCCTCAGCCAGATGCGCGGTCTGGATACCCTCGCAACCCGCCAGATCCGCAATCGTGCGCGCCACGCGCAGAATCCGGTGCATCGCCCGTGCGGAAAGCTGCAGACGTTCAATCGCCTGCTCAAGTAGATCCTGATCGGCCTCGCTCAGCTTCGTGCACGCCCGCAGCGCCGCCGGCGGAAGACGTGCATTGAGCCCGCCACGTGCCTGCTGCCGGGCATGGGCGGCTTCCACCCGTGCACGTACCGCAGCACTGGGCTCACCCAGTGGCGTGCTCTCCCGCAGCTCCACCGCGTCCATACGCGCCACGCTGATATGCAGATCGATGCGGTCCAGCAACGGACCGGACACGCGCGCACGGTAGCGGTTGATGCGTTCGTCGCTGCACAGGCAGCGGTTGCTGCGGTCGCCGGCCCAGCCGCACGGGCAGGGATTCATCGCAGCCACCAGTTGGAACCGCGCGGGGTACTGCACGCTGCGCGCCGCGCGGGCGATGCGGATGTGGCCGGATTCCAGTGGCTCGCGCAGGGTTTCCAGCGCGCTGCGGTTCCATTCTGGGAGCTCATCAAGGAAGAGGACTCCATGGTGGGCCAGTGATATTTCACCGGGGCAGGGCGGGTTGCCCCCACCCACCAGCGCCGCCGCGCTCGCGCTGTGATGGGGCGCTCTAAAGGGCCGCTGCCGCCAACGTCTTGGGTCCAGCCCTTCGCCACTCACCGACGCAATCGCGGCAAGCTGCAGCGCCTCAGTCTCTTCGGTATCCGGCAACAGGCTGGGCAGGCGCGAGGCCAACAGTGTCTTGCCGCAGCCAGGACTACCGATCAACAACAGATGGTGCCCACCGGCAGCGGCCACTTCCAACGCGCGCCGTGCATGCGCCTGCCCGCGCACGTCAGCCAGATCCGGCAGCGGCAACGGCGTCGTGTCCACGCGCTCCACGGGCGGCAACAGGCGCGGGTTGCCCAACCCGGCGCAGCATTCCAGCAGCGTGCGCGCCACACGCACATCCGCGTGCTCGGCCAACGCAGCCTCTGCGGCATTCCCTGGCGGCACCACCAGGATGCGCCCGGCTTCAGCGGCCGCGATCGCCGCCGGCAGCGCGCCGGCTACCGGCCTCAGCTCGCCGGTCAGGCCAAGCTCACCCAGGAACTCGTATTGCAGCAGCGACTGCGGATCGACCTGGCCACTGGCCGCCAGAATGCCCAGCGCGATGGCCAGGTCGTAACGCCCGCCTTCCTTGGGCAAGTCGGCGGGCGCCAGGTTCAACGTGATGCGCCGCTGCGGAAAGTCGAAGCGCGCGCAGAGCAGGGCGGCGCGCACGCGCTCGCGCGATTCGCGCACGCTGGTCTCGGCCAGTCCGACAATCTGGGTGGCAGGCAGGCCGCCAGAGAGGTGCACTTCCACCCGCACCAGCGGGGCATCGACCCCGGCGCGGGCACGGCTGTGGACCAGCGCCAGGCTCATGTGTGGTTTCCTGCAGAGGGATGCTTGATGGTGCGGCAGGCGTTCCGCATGGGATATCGGGAATTGCTGGTGAAGCGGCTAGGGGGATTCCGGCAGACGGTTGGGGCATGCCTTCCTCCTCTGCGGAAGCAAGATTCGGCCATCAAGTGAACGATGGACGCCAATTCGCCGTGCTACTCAAATTGACGTGCTACTCAAATTGAATGGCGTCGGTTACACATGGCCACGCATTTCCAAGCGCTACGCCAATTCCACTTGGGGCATCCAGGTGGTGCAACCATGGATGCTTCTGGAAAAACAGCGTGGCAACAGCCACCGCTTGATTCACGTCGACTCGCACTGGTTTTCAATGTGACTTCCCCAGCCATCGGGGGCTGTGATATGAAGACGGAATCTTGCTGGAAGGCTCTTTCAAGGGGATGGGGGGAATGGAAACGTTTGAGGAGGCTGATCGTCGTGTTTCCCTCGTCCTTTGGGGGTGGCGAAGCGCATTCCCGAACGGGGCCCCGTGGGGGGCCTGGCTCTGTTGCACACTAATGATGAGCCTGGCGCTGACGCCATCGGCAAGTGCCGAGACGGTCACCTACATTCATACCGATGCGCTTGGTTCGGTGGTTGCCGAGACCGACGCCAATGGCAACGTGGTCAAGCGCTATGACTACGAACCCTATGGTGCCGTTGTTGGCGGGCAGGTTGCGGATGGACCTGGATATACGGGACACGTGAGCGACGCTGCCACTGGGCTGAGCTACATGCAGCAGCGCTACTATGATCCCCAGTTGGGACTCTTCCTCTCGGTGGATCCGATCTCTACGCATTCAAGCACGAAACACTTCAATCGATACAGCTACGCTTATGGCAATCCGTACTCCTTCACCGATCCGGACGGAAGGGTTCCGGTAATGCCATTCATCTACGGCGCCGTCCTGGGCGGCCTCGCAGACATCGCGGTCCAGAAAGCCATGAATCCGGATAAGCCTATCGACAAAGTGGAGGCTGGCATTGCTGCTGCGGTTGGCTCAGTCTCCGGAGGCGCTGGTGGAGTGGCCGTTGCGGCAGTGGGTTCCGGCACGATTTCGGTAGGGCGTGCGGTTGCCATACAGACCGTGGTCAATGCGGTGGCGGGCGGTGCTGGCTCCGCCGCAGAGAGCGCAATCAAAGGGCAACCCATCACGGCGGAGGGCGTCGCTTCAAATGCGATTGGCAGTGCAGCGGGTGGATTGGCAGCCTCCGGGGTTGGCGTTGCCATGGGTGATTTCGCAGGCCCAGCTGCGCGCGGATCACTCCAACGGCTGAGTCAATCCCGCGGCCCAGGTGGGCCGAACATGGCAAGTGCCACTGCGTCAACCGGAACTGCCATTCCCAGGCAATCGGCACTCCAGGGTGCGGCGTCCCAAGCGGGTCAGGGCCTGGCGGGAGCAGGGGCGACTATCGTGCAGAAGGACCTGGAGAAGAAAAAATGAGTCCCTTGCTGAAAGGCCTCATAGGCACTCAGCTTCTCGCTGCGGTCTTTGGCGTTTCTTACTTCGCAGTTCTCACGTACCGCAATTACCCGGACGCTATGCATACGGGATTGCGTATTTGGGGCTACTTCGCGGTGATCTTCCTATTCCTTCATCTGTTTCTTGCGCTGAAGCAGTGGTGGGAAAATTCGCGTCGAAGGCGATAGGCGTGCCCCCTTCCGTGATCTCGTTTGCACTAGAGAACAAGTCGCCCAATGGGCGGCTTGTGCTTTTTGCGGGGAGGTTCACCGGCGTTCAAGTGAAAGCATGCCAATCTCCACATTGGCTGCTGGAAAAGCTGCGTTCACTTCAAGTCCCTGGGGGCTTGCGAGTACTGATGGCCCTCTCGCTCGCCATGGGCCTGCCGGGGTGCGGGGAAGAGGTGGAGAGTTCAACGTATCCCATTGGCCAGACGGGAGAGACGTGCACCGCCTACAAGGGCTTCGACCGCCAGCCTCCTGAAGTAGTTGTGGCGGAGCTTGGCCCCTCGCGATCGAGCATCGGGCGGCCCCTTGCTGTTCAGACGCAGCGCCACTGTGAGCGTCAGCCTACGATGGCACTTCAGCGCTGAAGTAGTTGGTGGGATCGGCTTGGCGGTGTCCTCGGGCCCCAAGCAGACACCGCTGCTCATCCTGCACCAACCCATTGAAGCGCCCAAACCGGGCCTCAACCCACGAAGGCCCCGCGCTTTCCACCAGCAACCGCCCTTGGCTCTGGTGCAGATCCAGCCAGCGCTCGAAGCTGATGCGCAGACGTTCGATATCCGGTGCCCGCCAGCGGGCATCGGCAGGCATGCGGATCAGCACGCGCGACGGCGCGTTCTCCACGTCCATCACCACAACGCCCCTGCAGCGGATCTCGAAGGACGTTGCGCCGGCATGGCGCGCATGCAGTTCAAAGCCCTCGTGGGCCTTTGCGGTCACAAACCCGCGCGCATCACTGTGCAGCAGACGGTAATCGGCCGGCTGCAGCTTCTGGTAGGCCCACACCTGATCGCCAGTGGGCTCGGGCCACTCCACCAACATCGCGCCGATCACCGCGATGCACACCACCGCAGCGGCAAGGCCGTGCATCTTCATTCGTCACCCCGCACACAGGCAGAAAACTCCGCGCCATAAGCGCGCTCAGTCCTTGGGTCGCATCCGCTCGTGGATGAAGGCGGTCAGCGCCAGATCGGCCATCACCAGCCCCTCCATCACCCGGTCGCCCACGTACTGCTCCGGCTCGCCGTTCTGGCGCGTGCGCTCGGCCGCCAGCAGGATCTCCTGCACGATGCGCTGGCCGGTGAGCGCGCAGTCGGCGTCGGACAACGCCATCTGCCGGCTGCGCAGGTGGTGCCGCTCGGGCCAGGGCTGGCCGTCGGCCGCAGCGCCCGCACCGATGGCGTGCAGGATGGCGATGAGGCTGTTGGGGTCCAGCGCAGGCGCGGGTGACGGTGCTTCCTGGATGGGGCGTGGAGGAGGGGAGTGCGGTGTGGTCATGGCGGGCTCCGTGCAAGCAGGCGGACGCCGCCACCGATAAAGGTGGCGGGCAGAGCGTGGCTCGAAAACCGGATGTTGGGAACCGGCGGGTACAAGACCCCCACGCCCCGCCCGCCATAGCCGGCAGACGGATTGCCAGCCGGCACCACGCGCGGTGGTGCCGGCTGGCAAGCGCAAACTACTTCCCAACAAAACGGGCTTTCGAGTCCCGACCACCGATGCACGGTGGCGCAGTAACGATTACCTGCTGTTGTTCGGAATGCCAACGGGTAGGGTCAATGCCGCCAAAACCCGAGACGCTTTTGGCATTGTCGCATAGCGGAGAAAGCGGCGAGAGCCTTGGCGTGCTTGGCGCAGCAGCACTTCTGGAACAGAGTCGTCAGAACCTTCCGTCAGAGATGCAAGGCGCGGCAAATGCGACAGCACTCGCCCATCGGGCATGCGTGATCGCTCATGCAACCGAACCGCTGCGACACCCGCTGGATGGTTTAAATGACTTCTTGCCTATTGAACCCATCGAGTGCCGCGCGCAATCTGACTACTGCTGTAGTCACTGAGGGCCGTCCTGCCCGCAGCAGGAAGGTTTTGCAGCGTTCGATTGGATTCCACCCACTGGCGCAGGCCAAACAAGGACCACTGCACGTGTCACGCCGCAGCCGACTGCTTCTCTGCGCGGGTCTGGTCCCGCTTCCATGGTTCCTGTTCTGGACCAGCGTTGCCGCCGTGTTTGCGCCGGGCTACAACCCGCTTGCACAGCACGCCAGCGAGCTGCTGCAGACACCAACGCTTGCAAGCATCTGCGCTAGGATTGCCCCCATCGGCTGCGGCGTGGGCTTCGTGGCGTTTGCCATCGGGGTATGGCGAGAGTCCGGCTGCCGGATTGCCGTAGGCGCGATCTGCTGGATGATCTTTGGCATCTCCATGCTGACCAACGGGCTCTGGCCCATGGGCCATCCGATGCACGGCTTCTACACCATTGGCATCGCAAACATCATTGCACCGGCGATGTCGCACATCGAATTGAGCGCGTGGTCTGCCAACCGAAGGGCGTACGCCGTGACCGCTGTGGTGAGCATCGGGGGCATCGTCTATCTCTGGTTGAACGTGGTGGGGGCGGATCCGGAGGGGTTCAGGGGGCTGACCCAGCGCGTGTTCTCGTCGATCAACTCGCTGTGGCCGTTCCTGGTTGCGTGGTACCTGGTGCGCCGGAGCTTCAATGAGCTGACGACGCATACGGTGAATTGAGGGGTAGGCATGGGACGGACATGGATGGCCATTGAGCGCGTGGAGCTGAGAATGTGGTGAAGATTCTTCGCCGTTGGCTGATCTACGTGCGAGTGCATCAGGATAACTTTGCTGCGTGCATCGTCGCTGGGTACGGAACCACTCGAGGCTAGCGCTACGCCCTTGGCAATAGCGGGCGCTTGTCAAGGACCTTTCTCCCCTCAGACTACGGCTAAGTACCCAAGCTGATGCCGGCTGGCATGCGCGAACCTCATCACAACGGCGCGCTTTCGAGTCCCTACTGCCGTTGCAGGGTGGAAGTGGCGATTATCTGCCGTTGTGTGGAACGCCAAGGATTTGGGCGGAGACCGCCAGGGTCCTAGTCGCTTTTGGCGTGGGCGCATAGCGCGGAAGTTGTGCAGATTCGTTGGGGACCCGTGTTTACGGATCCTGGAAGTAGGGGAATTCCTACAACGAGTTGCGGCGTTCACTGACCTGTGCCTATCGAAATCTCAGTGCAGAATCGGCGTCGCTGCATGAACGGATTGTTCATTTTCGCCAGGGGAACGTTATGGGATCCAGGTGGTTGCGGTTCGCACCAGTATTGCTGTGCCTCGTTGCTTCGTCTGTTGCTGCCCAGCAGCTTGTGCAACCAGAATCGGAGTACGCGAACAAGGTGGGCAAGGCACAACAGATGGGGCGCCTTGACGAAAAGACCTTCGGCGAGAACATCTCACTGTTCAATGGTCAGCTCAGCTTTTCGGTAACCGACATCGCGATCCCAGGAAATGCCGGACCTCCAGTGGAACTGGTTCGGAAGCGCTCGATAAGCGAGCGCTATCTCTATCAAGACAGCAAACCTGGCGATCTTGCCGGCTTCTACGATTGGGACATCGATATTCCGCATCTTGAGGGCGTGTTCAGCAGCCGTGGGTGGGTGGTTGGGCCCGACGACGACGCTTCGCGCTTTCAAAGGTGTTCCCAGCAGAAAAAGCCCTACATCGGCGACGGCATGGGTAGTTTTCCGGAAGCCGCATTCTGGAATGGATATGGATTGAATCTCCCCGGCGATGGAACATCGCAGTTGTTGGTGGCTTCGGCTGGCGTGCCAATGCCTGCCGATGGGCTGACGTATGCATGGGTAACGACGGGTAATGTCCGGATCCGTTGTCTGCCGCAGACGCAGAATGGAGTACCGGGCGAGGCCTTTCTTGCATTGGCGCCGGATGGGACCAAGTACTACCTGAACTGGGTGGTCACCCGGGAAATGCCGTTGTTCAGCTACAGGGACAATCCGCTGGCACCGACCCGCGTTCTTTCGCGCAGCCATGTGTTCTTCCTGGCGACTCGGGTTGAAGATCGCTTCGGCAACTGGGTCAACTATGCCTACTCAGGCGACAAGCTCACCTCGATCAGCAGCAGTGATGGGCGATCGATAAGCATTGCCTACAACGGCGAACGAATCTCCAGCGCTTCGGCAAATGGTCGCACGTGGACCTATCAGTACCGCGAACCAGGTGCCCTTGGATCGGGCATCGACGGTGGCTTGGCGGCGGTTGTGCAGCCTGACGGCACTCGCTGGACCTACACGGTTACAGGCACCCTCAGGCCGCCCACGTTTGGTCCTACACAGGAAGGGTCAGAATGTGATCCGCGAATGGGAACCGTATACGGACCCTACAGTTACACCGTAGGTCACCCATCAGGTGCCACCGCAGCCTACTCGCTTGCCTATCGCTATTTTTACCGGGCGACAGACATAAGCCCCTGCTCGTCGCCGGAACAGATTCCCTATACCGGCGTCTGGAGCCTGCAGCAGCGCACGATCACGGGTGCCGGCCTGCCTACGATGGCGACGTCCTACTCCTTCCAAGACGGATTCTCCGCCGGCGGTCGATGGACGACGATTACCCAGCCGGACAGTAGCGTCGTGAGCTATCGTTTCGGGGTGCGGCCGCGCATCGATGAAGGAAAGATTCTGGAAACGCGCACCGCCAACGCTGCAGGAGCCACGCTGGAGGGTGTGACCTACCAATACCTGGCCAAGGAAGACGCCGCAGGGCAGTTCATTCCTCTAGTGGGGCAGTCGCTGAGCATCATGACGCCCGCGGAGGGCCTCATCCAGCCGCAGAAGCTGGCAGTAACCCTCCGCGAGGGGACGTCCTACACCGAACGGGTAGATCGCTTCGACGCATTCGCAAGGCCGGTGGAAACCTATAGTGGCAGCGATGTCGGTGTATCCAAGGACCGGACTACGTTCCATGACGATCTCTCTTCCTGGACATTGGGTCAGAAGGCGCGTGTCGTCGATATCGACACGGGGATCGAGCAAAGCCGGACTGAGTACAATGCCCAATCGCTTCCACAAGCAACGTGGCTGTTTGGCAAGCTGAAACAGACGCTTGCGTACGACGCATTGGGAAACGTGGTGCAGGCGAAGGATGGCAACGGCAACATTACGCAGATGCAGGACTACAAGCGGGGTACTCCCCGCCGTGTTATCTACGCGGATGGCACCAGCATCTCTGCCACGGTAGACGACAATGGCTGGTTGCTGAGCAAGACCGACGAAACATCAGCAACGACGGTATTTGCCTACGATGCGATGGGACGCGTGAGTCTGATCCGCTATCCGTCGGATGACACCGTTGGCTGGAACGATACCGTCATCAATCACCAACGTACTGCCGGTACTGAGCGAGGCTTGGCTGCTGGTCATTGGCGAGAAATCGAGGCAACAGGGAATGCGCGTCGGATTACCTATCGCGACGCACTCCTGCGTCCAGTGCTGAGGGAGGAGTACGACGCGACAAGTCGAAGCTCCACGCTGATGCAGGTGATTAGCGCGTACGACCACGCTGGAAGAACCACCTTCCAGTCCAATCCGGGCCGCTATCGTCTGGGGGAGCCGTGACGAGCATCCTGATGAATTCGGCGCTCACTGAGCGACTGGGCTGGATTCGTGCCATGGCAGTGGTGGTTCTGGTTCTGGCAGCCAGCCCCGCCGCGTATGCCCAGGCATGGGTGAAGCTCACCGGGCCCGCACAGACGGTGTATATCGCGCCCGCTACCGTCAGCATGACGGTCGGGTATGGCAGCACCAACGGCGGATCAAAATCGGAGTACATTGACAACGTACGCCTGACACAGAACGGAGTTCTGCTCAGCAATTTCGCCAACGGAACCTACACCGTTTACGGACTCCCACCTGGTACGTACCAGTACATGCTGACTGCCCAGGGCATCCGCAATCTCAACGGTGAGGAAATTGTCCGGTCGTTGCAGAGCGGACCGGTGGTCATCACGGTCAATCCACCGCCTGCACCCGTGGATTCCGCTGAGAAGGTTGCTGCGTCGCTCAATACAAATCGGGTGGTCGCGGGGCAACCGTTCGTCGCAACTGTGACCATGAGGAACACGGGTGAGACCACCTGGTCACCGGAGGGAGGCTATGCGCTGAGCATGCCGGACAACGGGCTGGTCTACTGGAACGCAGCGAGCTCAGCCGTTCCTGCGGTCATACCTCCCGGTCAAAGCGCCACTTTCAACGTCACGCTTACACCCAGCACAGGGGCTGCCAATGGAGGCTGGTATGGCGTGACTTTCCAGATGCAGCGGAATGGAAGCTGGTTTGGTCTGAGCACGGGCCAGATTGGCTTCTTTGTGTGGCAGCCGGTGAACAGCGCCGAGTTTCAGAGTCAGAGCGTTGCGCCTGCAATGAAAACGGGTAGCACCCAGACGGCGTTTGTTAGGATGAAGAACACGGGCGATACGGTGTGGCAACCGGGTAGCCATTGGTTGGGGGCGCAAAACCCGACCGATTCCACCCAATGGGGAGCGGCGCGTACCGCGCTCCCACGAGCCGTAGCGCCAGGGGAAGTTGTGGATATCGCTGTCCCGCTGCAGGCGCCAGCGACGCCAGGAAACTACAACTTCCAGCGGCAGATGTGGGCGGATGGCAAAGGATGGTTTGGCCCTGCGACGTCGAATGTAGTGATCAGTGTGGCGGCACCGGTAAACAATGCGCGTACGGAGGAGGGAGGAGGCATCCCGGTTGAAGTGCAGGCAGGGAGCACTGTCCAGATGCGTCTTCGCTTTCGAAATACTGGCGAGACGACCTGGAGCAGTGGTGCAGGCTACAGCCTTGCAACGGAAAGCCCTTCGGACAATACCGTCTGGGGTGCAGCGCGAATCCCCCTGCCGCATGATGTTCCACCGAATGGAATCGTCGAGTTCCTGTTCTCCATCACTGCGCCATCAACGGCAGGTCAGTACCCTCTCCAGTGGAGGATGAATCAGGAAGGCGTTGGACGCTTCGGAGACGCTACCGCCAACACAAACACTCGCGTCGTCCTTCCACCATTGAAGGGTGTCTGGACCGAATACGATGCACTGGGGCGGGTGACATCGATTTCAAAGGATACTGACGCGGGACTCGCAACGACCGTTGTGGCCTACGAGCCCGGGAATCGGAGAGCGACGACCGACCCTCGGGGAGCCACTACGAGATTCCAGTATCAGGCTTTCGGTTCCCCTATCCAGTCGGCTGTGATCGCAATCAGTGCGCCCGAGGGGCAGTTTACTGATATCCCCCGCGACAGATATGGGCGCCCGACGGCCATTGTGCGTAGGGATGCTACTGGCAGCATCCAGTTGCGCAGAACTCTGGTTTACGGCGAGGGCGGAAGCCTGTGCAAGTCGATCGAACCGGAGTCTGGCAGCACAGTGATGGGATATGACGGCGGGGACAATACCATCTGGACAGCGAGCGGCTTGGACCTTCCGGATCCGGGCAACTGCGATATAGCTGCCGCCCATGGCTCGCCTCGTCGTGTCGATCTGACTTATGACGCTCGCAATCGGGTGTCTACGCTCTCCTTCCCGGATGGCAATGGCAATCAAATCTGGACCTATGCCGCAGATGGGTTGCCTGCGCGCATCTCTACGGCTAATGACGGAGGAGCAAATCACACCATCAATGCCTACAGCTACAACAAGCGCAGGCTGCTGATTGGAGAGTCGAGTTCACAGGAGGGATGGTACACGTGGGGACTTGGCTATTCCTACGATGCCAACGGCTCGCGTAGCGGGATCCAGTATCCCAGTGGCCTGTATGTGGCCTTGGCGCCTGATGCTCTCGGCCGGGCAACCCGGGTTGGAGACTACGTGCTTGGCGCGTCCCATCACGCGGCAGGTGTTGCAAGCCGCTTCACGTATGGTAATGGCATCAGGTTCGAGCAGGACCTGAACGTCCGAGGGCTCCCGGCGCGCCTCAGTGCGCTTCCGAATGTCAGTATTCTGAACTACGACTACGATCTGAATGGAAACGTTGTCACGATTGCCGAAATCGGACAAGGAAGCCGTAGCCGCACGATGATGTATGACGGTTTGGATCGTCTCACCCAGGCCACCTCCGCCGCCTTTGGGGGTGATGGTGTTGTTCGTTTCACGTATGACGTCCTGGACAATATGCAGAGCGCAAAGCTTGCGGGTGGCAAGGATCATTCCTACTACTATGACCAGCACAATCGTTTGACCAACGTCAGATCCAGTGCTGATGCGACAACGATGGGGCTGTCCTACGACGTGCAAGGCAACCTGTCGATGCGAAACGGGCAGAGCTTTGTCTTCGACATAGGCAATCGAATGAGACTGGCGCCGGGTCCTGAGACATACCGCTACGATGCGCATGGTCGGCGCGTACTGGCATGGTTGCAGGGTAGTGGTTCCATTCACTCGATGTACGACAGGGAGGGAAGGCTCCGTCGCCAGCAGAGCGAGCGTGATGGGACATCCAGAGAGTACCTCTACCTGGGAGAGCTGCTGGTCGCGACATTGGAGACTGGAAGTGATGGCGTGACCCGCCCCAAGTACCAGCATCTCGATGCGCTGGGATCGCCCGTTGCGGTCACAGACACGGCCGCAGCCGTAGTCCAGAGAAGCGTTTACGATCCTTATGGGGAATTGCTGGAGCGCCCTCTTGCTGATGGCGTCGGCTATGCTGGCCATGTGAGCGACAGCACTAATGGTCTGTCCTACATGCAGCAGCGCTACTATGATCCGCAGGTGGGGCGGTTTCTGTCAGTGGACCCAATCGCTGCCCATAGAACTCCAGCGGGATCGTTCAATCGTTACTGGTACGCCGACAACAATCCGTACAGATATATTGATCCTGATGGCCGTTCCAGCATGAATCTGTTCGGCGACCACGATCCGGCGGGATTAAGGAGGGCTGGAGACGCGGTAGATTCACGCTCAATGTTTACGCTCACCGCTCACGCAAATCCAGATCTGGTACAGGACCAGCGCAACTCAACGCGCTACACGGACTTCAAATCGTCGGAGTCCCTTGATCGCGCTCGAAGTGACTTCGGCTTGAAACGTGGGCAAACCGTATTCATGGCTGCGTGTCATTTAGGCGTGGCCCCAACAGGATTGAACAAGTCAATTGGCCAGCTATGGGCCGATCTGAACGATTCCACCGTCTATGCGCCGAGTGGTTTTGTCATGTATCCCACAAACTACTCAGGTGGCCCTGTTACCCTGCGTGTTAACATGCAGCAGGACGGCAAGGGCGCGCCAGGTGTCTGGAATCGATTGACTCCAGGCGGTACTGGAAGTTCAGGCCCAGCCATCAAGACGATTCGATTCAATGCAAACGGCTCGACGACCATAACATTTGCTGGATCACAGACTGGAAGTAGGCTTCCTCTTACTCAGACCATCGGAAAACCAAAATGACAAGCCTTAAGGCTTCGTTGCCAGCTTGGCTGATGTTGCTTTTTTCGGCATGTGGCAATTCCGGAGGAGCCTCTTCCGAGAAAGCCACAGGCGATGTGATCGCAGGGAGCAGAAGCGAAAGCTACGGCCCCGAATCCGCAGCACAGATGGAAGCCAGGGCCCGCTCTGGCGATGGGCACGCTCAGGCGTTGGTGGAGAATCACTACCGCGAGATAGGCAATGCAGCCCTCTATAGGCAATGGATGGAGGAGGGGGTTTCGAGAGGAGATCCTGCGGCGATGCAGCGCCTCGCTTCCCATCTCATTTCGTTGGGGGGGAGGGAGAATTGCCGCCGGGCTGAGGTGATGCTGGTGCGGGCGCGCGCGCTTGTGACAGACGACGATGCGTCGTTCCTTGGAGCGCTCGACTCCACGATGCGACGGCTGAAGGGCGAGCTACCGGGTAGCACACCCTGCAAATAGCGGCCGCAGGGAAGCGCTGATCTTCCTCCTTATCAGTGTCAGTTGATGATCTCCCCACTCCCCGAAGCAACAAACGCCTTCAACTGCCGAACGAACTCCGCGCCGTAGAGCTCCCACTCCACAATCTCCCCCACCACCCGCAACGGCTGCGCACTCCGATACGACCGCGTCGGGTTCCCGGGAAACTTCTTGTTGGTCACGTTCGGGTCGTCCTCGAACGGCCCGGTCGGCTCCACCACATACACGCGCGGCCGCCCCTCACCCTTGGCCATCTCCGCAGCCAGCCCGGCGCCCTTGGCAATCGTGGTGAAGTAGATGTGGTTCATCACCACGCTGTCGCGATAGTTGGAGCGGAAGCCCGCGCTCAGCAGCTCGCCCATCGCCAGATCAGCGCGGGTGCCGTGATAGAACGGCCCGGCGACCTGGTCGCAGGTGTCATGCGAAACGGGTGTCCAATCGGTGTCCTGCGCCATCGCTGCTGCCCCTCTCTGCCCTGCCGGATCGACAGGCCGGCGAGTCTAGGGCGTCCGGTGGGCCTTGCTGCAAGGCCCCATCCGGGAAATAATCTGTAAACGGGAGGCGCAGTGCGCCTCCTTTTTTCATTCTGCGGCGCCGCGCCCTTCCAGCTCGCGCACGGCCGTTTCCAGCGCATCCAGCTTCTGGCGGGTCTTCAGCAGCACGGCGCGCTGCACTTCGAACTCCTCGCGGGTGACCAGGTCCAGCTTGGCCAGGCCGGCCTGCAGCGCGCTCTTGAAGGTGGCCTGCAGTTCCTCGCGCGATTCGCGCAGGCCCGGCGGCACCAGGTCGCTGAGGCGACGGGCGAGGTCATCGATTTGGTTCAGGTCGATCATGGGGTGCTCCGTGGGGGTGGGCCCGTGCATCCGGCGCGGGCAGGCCATTCGGGCACAAGGATACTGCTGGCACCCACTGCCCGGACAGGCCGCAGCGGCTTCGCACGGACCACGTTCAGGCGCTATCCTCCACGCCGGAAGACAGGAGATAGACGATGAAGATGGTCATGGCGGTGATCAAGCCGTTCAAGCTCGACGACGTGCGCGAAGCGCTGGCCGAGCGTGGGGTTACCGGGATCACGGTGACGGAAGTGAAGGGCTTTGGTCGCCAGAAGGGCCATACCGAGCTGTACCGCGGCGCGGAGTATGTGGTCGATTTCCTGCCGAAGGTGAAGCTGGAAGTGGCGGTGACCGATGACCAGGTGGAGGCGGTGGTTGAGGCCATCGTGAAGGCCGCCGGCACCGGCAAGATCGGTGACGGCAAGGTGTTCGTGTACGACCTGGGCAGCGTGGTGCGTATCCGTACCGGTGAACTGGACGCGGACGCGTTGTAAGTGCAACGCAGGATGCGCGAACGCGACTGGTCCCGGGAACACTTCTGGGTAGAGTCGACTGTTAGTCGACTATCGCGCACAGCGCGGGCATTTCGGTCACGGACGGGAAGAGCAGTCGACTAGCAGTCGGCTGTACCCCGTCAGGCATTCAATGCCACCAGGCTATACGGCTCTGTCGCTTGGCCGGCGGGTTGCTTGAGTCGAGCAGGCTCGACTCTACGGCGCGGTGCGTATCATGGTGTCGATCCAGTCGGCATAGCGCGAGATGCGCACGTTGTGCACCACCTGCCCGTAGTAGCCGGCTTCAAGCGCATGCTCCGGCACTGCGGTAATCCACGAGCCCAGGCCGATCAGCTCCCAACCATGAGCGCCGTGGATCATCAATGGGCCGCCGCTGTCACCGCTGCCGAGCACGCCCTCCAGTGGCAGGCCGCCGTCGGGCCCGTCGAATCGATACCAGAGGTAACGACTATTGCCACCTGTCACTGCGTTTTCGGCGCGGCGCAGTTCGCCGCGGTGCGGCCCACCCGGCGCCAGCCCGGTCATGCCGGTGCCCGTGGCCCCCTTGCCGACCAGAGTAGCGATCTTTCCCGCTTCGGCCTGCCCGCGATAGAGGCGAACCGGCGCAACGTCGCTGACCGGTGCGGCCAGCTGAATCAGGGCGATGTCATCGGAGGCGGCGAGGAAGGCGTGGATGGGGCCTGGGTTCCCTGACGCCAGCGCTGCCTGGCCAAGCGCTTCGGGCATGCGCCGGTAACCGGGATGCACGAACACGCGCTCGACACGGTACGGGCGACCGCTAATCTGCACCTCGGTGTCCATGCCTTCCATGGGCGCGGCGTGTGCGGCGGTCACCACCCAGCGCGGCGCGATCAGGACGCCGTGGCCCTCCCCGGGCAGGTCGGCCAAGGCCGGGAACGCGGATGCCGGTACGCGGTAGGCGCTGTCATCCACATCGCTGCGGATGACAATGGCGTCGGCGGAGAAGGGCAGGGTAGCCCAGGCGAGAAGGAGCCAGCGGCGCATGGTTCGGTGCAGTCCTGTGCGTGGAAGGCGATGACCCTAGCCGGGATCGGGAGGCGCGAATACCCGTGTGCGACGAAGTGCCCTCCCGGTGTGATCAACCGGGCGGAATGAGGGGTGACGACCGCCACTCCGGCAGACCGAGCGCGCGGCGGGTGCGCGTCACGATGGCGCCGATCTCTGCCTCGAAGCCGCCATCAGGTTGCAGCAGCGGCGTGAGTTCGGCACAGCGTTGCTTCAGCACATCGACCCATGGCGCTGGGTGGGTCTCCGTAGCGGCCAGTGCCAAGTGCCTGCGACCCTCGTCGTAAGCGCCCGCCAGCCCGGCAGTGATGCCCGCATGGATGTGTTCGCGGATGCCCGGTTTGGGGTGATGACTCATCAATGTACGCACGTGCCCCGGGGTGGGAAAGCGGTCACGCAGGGCCATTACCTCGGCTGCGGCCTGCTCGGCCAGTGTCTGTGCGGCCGAGGCAAACTCGGCGGTCTCGGTGAAGGGTTGGAATCCGGCAACGCGGCCGCCCACGTCGAAGGACAGGTAGTCCTTTTCTTCCCAGAGCCAGCAGGCGCCGACATTGAGATAGCTGCCCCTGTCCCATGCCGAAGGCTGGAACTCGACCACCCCGACCCACCAGCCCTGGTCGTCAAGCCAGGTGCGCGAACGGCCTTTCTGCACGCAGCCCAAGGGGCGCAGTATGGATCTTGCGGCTGCAGTCAGCAGGTGGGTGTGTTCAGGTGTCGGCATCCCCAGCGTCCTTGCGAGTGGCGTGCCGACGAGTATCGCAGAGCACATCGGGCGTGTGGCCCGGGGCAAATGCAGGGGCAAACCGCAGTCGCGCAAGCAATGCAGGGCGAACAGCGCTTACCGCCGCTTGGCCCACTTGTAGAACCGCTTCCAGCCCTGCCGCACCGCGGCCACCCAGCCCGGGTCGGCCACCAGCGCGGCCTGCGCGGCACTCGGGGCCTGGCCGGTCACGCGCTGGCGCATCTTCAGCAGGTTCTTCATGTCGCTGCGGCGCATCTGCCGGCTCAGTGGATTGCGGCGCAGCCAGCGCGGGGCGCGCCAGGCCGAGGTGAAGTCCAGCAGCACCGGCACGCCGCCGCTGACCACCACGTTGGTGCCATGCAGGTCGTTGTGGGTGATGCCGGCTGCGTGCAAACGGCTGAGCGCGTGCTGCAGCTGCTCGAACACTTCATTGCCCACCGCCTGCGCGGTGCTGAGCGTCTGGCCGGGGATGAACTCCATGCCCAGCGCCAGGCCGCCCAGGGTGCCGAGCAGTGCGGGGGCATGCTTCCAGCCGCCGAGGCGCTGCAGCATGCGTGCTTCACGGCGCACCATCAGTCGCGCGATCAGCGAAACGGGAGTGCCGCGGTAGCGGGAATAGTCCTTGATGACCGCCTCGCGCCCGTCCAGGCAGGTGCGGTAGACATCCGGGGCCAGGAAACGCTCGCCGCGCTTGAGCAGCAGCGGGGAGGCGGCGTCATCGCCGCAGGAGGAGGATGGCAGGGCAGGAAGATGCATGTCGGGGTCTCGGACGACCCGGTGGGTGGCGCAAAGCGTCAAGCGAACCGGTGTTACAGGGAGTTACTAAGTTTTCGTTAATTTTAGTACTCGCCAGTTCGCTATTCCACGATTTGTCGGAGAAATGTCGGGGTCGTGGCTGGAACAGTTCGTCGCGCAGAGTCGGACAATTCTGTCTCATTTATTCCAGTTGGCCTTTAGCATCAACAGCTTGCGCGCCCAGCCCTGCGCCTCCTTCGCAACCGGATGAACACGGCGCACGGGCAACTTGACCCCGGCGCACGGCCTGCCGACCATAAGCTGTTAATCCGCGACATCGGCGGCCGCCCCCTCCGGCACGTCCCCGTCCCCTGCCGCGTTCCCCACCGGTGCTGGCTGCCTGGCCGTGCATCGCCCCGTTTCCCGTTCCGGCCGCGGCTGGAGGAAAGTGCTTTGATCATCAAAATCGTCATTGCAGCGCTGTTCGTGGCCTGCGTGCTGTACATCCACTTCCGTGGCAAGGTCCGCGCGCGCTGGTCGCGCCAGCTGCTGGACCACTCCAGTTTCATGGCCCCGATCAACGTGGTCATGTACATGTTCTCGAAGGTACCGACCACGCCGTTCCTGGACCCGGGCAAGGAGTTCCCGCAGCTGGAGCCGCTGCGCCAGAACTGGCAGATGATCCGCGACGAGGCGCTGGCGCTGCGCGACGCGCAGAAGATCGCCGCCTCCAGCACGTTCAACGATGCCGGCTTCAATTCGTTCTTCCGCCGAGGCTGGAAGCGCTTCTACCTGAAGTGGTACGGCCCGTCGCACCCGTCGGCGAAGACGCTGTGCCCGAAGACCACGGCGCTGATCGAGTCAATCCCGGATGTGCGTGCGGCGATGTTCGCGCAGCTGCCGCCGGGCAGCGAGCTGCGCCCGCACCGCGACCCGTTCGCCGGCTCGCTGCGCCTGCACCTGGGCCTGAGCACGCCCAACGACGATGCCTGCTACATCGAGGTGGACGGCATCAAGAAGAGCTGGCGCGACGGCGAGTGGATGATGTTCGACGAGACCTACATCCACCATGCGCACAACGAGACGCAGCAGGACCGCGTGATCCTGTTCTGCGATATCGCCCGCCCGCTGCGCTTCGGCCTGCCGGGGCTGTTCAACCGCGCGGTGGCGGCCACGCTGCTGGCCGGTGGCGCCTCGCCGAACCTGCCGGGTGACCCGACCGGCGGCGTCAACAAGGCCTTTGGCAGCGTCTACAAGGTGCGCCTGAAGGCCAAGGCGCTGCGCGAGCGCAGCGTGGTGGCCTACCAGCTGATCAAGTGGGGCCTGGTGGTGGCGGTGATCGCGGGTATCTGGGCGCTGTGACTGTAGAGCCGAGCCTATGCTCGGCTTGATTTATCGCAACCTGTCCGAAGAGCAGCCGAGCATGGCTCGGCTCTACAGAAAGCAAAAACCCGCGCTGTCGCCAGCGCGGGTTTTTGTTTGGATCAACCCTTCAATGCAGCCTGTACGAACGGCGGGGTCACCAGCACGCCGGTGTGCAGCGCGGCGGTGTAGTACAGCGTGTTGAAGGTCTTGGCGGCCGAGTCGGCCTGGCGGAAGTCGAAGCTGCTGTCGCCCTTGCGCGCCATGGTCACGCTCCACCAGCCGGTGGGGTAGCACGGCTGCGGGAACGGCAGGGTCTTGAACGAACCGAAGCCAGCCTTGCCCATCTCGGTGCGCATTTCGTTGATCAGCTCCAGCTGCATCAGCGGCGACTCGGACTGCTGCACCAGGATGCCATCGTCCTTCAGGGCCTTGAAGCAGCTCTCGTAGAAGGCTTTGTTGAACAGGCCTTCGCCCGGGCCGACCGGGTCGGTCGAATCGACGATCACCACGTCCACGCTGCCCGCCGGGCAGTTGGCCATGTAGGCCACGCCGTCGTCGAACAGCAGCTCGGCGCGCGGGTCGTCGTTGGAGTCGCACAGTTCCGGGAAGTGCTTGCGCGCCATCACCGTGACCTGCTCGTCGATATCGCACTGGGTCACGCTCTCCACGCCGGTGTGCTTGAGCACTTCGCGCAGGGTGCCGCAGTCGCCGCCACCGATGATCACCACGCGCTTGGGCGCGGCGTGGGTGAACAGCACCGGGTGGCTGATCATCTCGTGGTAGAAGAAGTTGTCCTTGCTGGTCAGCATGATGGCCCCGTCGATGGTCATCAGGTTGCCCCAGTCGGTGGTCTGGAAGATCTCGATCTTCTGGAACGGCGACTGCACCTCGTCCAGCTTGCCGGTGATGCGGTAGCCGATGGCCGAGCCGGTGCGCTCGAAGTGTTCGATGTACCAGTTGTTGCTGTCAGTCATTGGAAAACAGTCCTGTTCGGAGGGGTGGAGCCGGGCTGGCGGGCGGGGCCGCGTGGCACAGATGCCACATCCGGACGGATCGGCCCGTTCAGGTTGGAACCTGTCACGGGCGCGGGCGCGCATGATAACGAACCTGTGGGCACATAGGCGTTATCATGCCCCCCCTTTTATTGCCAACAAGGCCGACTGAAATGACCGATTGGTCCCTCGACCAAGCCCGCAAGACCTACTCGATCCCGCATTGGGCGGACGGTTACTTCGACGTGGATCAGGCCGGGCACATGGTGGTGAGACCGACCGGGGCGGACGGCCCGGTGGTGTCGCTGCCCAAGGTGGTCGATGCGGCGCGCGCGGCCGGCGCCAAGCTGCCGCTGCTGGTGCGCTTCCCGGACATCCTCGGCCAGCGGCTGGGCAAGCTGCAGGCGGCCTTCGCCCAGGCCCAGCAGGACTGGGAGTACAGCGGCGGCTACACCGCCGTGTACCCGATCAAGGTCAACCAGACCCGCGGCGTGGCCGGCACCCTGGCCAGCCACCACGGCGAAGGCTTCGGCCTGGAAGCGGGCAGCAAGCCCGAGCTGATGGCCGTGCTGGCGCTGTCGCGCCCGGGCGGGCTGATCGTCTGCAACGGCTACAAGGACCGCGAGTACATCCGCCTGGCCCTGATCGGCCGCAAGCTGGGCCTGCAGACCTTCATCGTCATCGAGAAGCCGTCCGAGCTGAAGCTGGTGCTGGAAGAGTCCAAGGCGCTGGACGTGAAGCCGGGCCTGGGCGTGCGCATGCGCCTGGCCTCGCTGGGCGCCGGCAAGTGGCAGAACAGCGGTGGCGACAAGGCCAAGTTCGGCCTGTCGCCGCGCCAGCTGCTGGACCTGTGGAAGTCGCTGCGTGACACCGAGTACGCCGATTGCCTGAACCTGCTGCACTTCCACATGGGCTCGCAGATCTCCAACGTGCGCGACATCGCCAACGGCATGCGTGAAGCCACCCGCTACTTCGTGGAGCTGTCGCGCCTGGGTGCGAAGATCACCCACGTCGACGTGGGCGGTGGCCTGGGTGTGGACTATGAAGGCACCCGTTCGCGCAGCTTCTGCTCGATCAACTACGGCCTGCATTCCTACGCCAGCAACATCGTGCAGCCGCTGGCCAATGCCTGCGAAGAGTTCGGCCTGACCCCACCGCGCATCGTCACCGAGTGCGGCCGTGCGATGACCGCGCACCACGCGGTGCTGATCGCCAACGTCTCGGAAGTGGAAGAAGCGCAGGAAGGCCGCGTGCCGGACCAGCACGACGACGAACCGGCGGCGATCCGCCACCTGCGCGAAATCCACGACGAGCTGGACGTGCGCCCGGCGGTGGAACTGTTCCAGGAAGCCCAGCATTTCCATGCCGAAGGCCTGGCCAGCTACGCACTGGGCCAGATCGACCTGCCGCAGCGTGCGCGCATCGACGATCTGTTCTACGCCATCGCCCACGGCGTGCGTGCGCGCCTGAGCTATGACGAGAAGAGCCATCGCCCGGTGCTGGACGAACTGAACGAGCGCCTGGTCGACAAGTACTTCGTCAACTTCAGCGTGTTCGAATCGATCCCCGACGTGTGGGCGATCGACCAGGTGTTCCCGATCGTGCCGATCGAGCGCCTGGACGAGACCCCGGACCGCCGCGGCATCATCGCCGACATGACCTGCGACTCGGACGGCATGGTGGAAACCTATGTCGAGAACGAGAGCCTGGACAGCTCGCTGCCGCTGCACAAGATGAAGCCGGGCGAGAGCTACCGCATCGGTTTCTTCATGGTCGGCGCCTACCAGGAAATCCTGGGCGACATCCACAACCTGTTCGGCGATACCGACGCGGTGGAAGTGCTGGCCGATGCCGATGGCTACGCCATTACCCAGCAGCGCCGCGGCGACACCACCGACGTGATGCTGGACTACGTGGGCTACCGCCTGGATGAGCTGCGTGCGACCTATGCGCAGCGCGTGGCTGAGGCCCAGCTGTCGCCGGAACGCGCGCAGGAACTGTCGGACGCGCTGGAAGCCGGCCTGACCGGTTATACCTACCTGTCCGACGAACCGCTGGTCTGAGGTAAACGCGAACACCGGGCATAGGCCCGGCGCTACCGGTCCCGATGAGCGCGCGCGCGATCTTCCACCTGTTCCTGCATGCCGCCGTGCCAGCTTTGCTGGCATGGCTGTTCTGGCGGAAGCGCTTTGCTTCGGCGTGGCTGCTGATGCTGCTGGGTTGGATCATCGACCTGGACCACCTGCTGGCCGACCCGATCTACGCACCGAACCGCTGCAGCATCGGTTTCCACCCGCTGCATACGGCCCCGGCCATCGCCGTCTACGCGGGGCTGTGCGTGCCGAAGAAGACCAGGTTGTTCGGCATCGGTTTGATCATCCACATCGTGCTGGACGCGATTGATTGCTGGTGGATGCATCACCGTTGATGGGGAACTGAAATGCCCGGCGAAGGCGGTAGAGTCGACTGTTAGTCGACTGCTCTTGGCTGCGGTGCCTGGAAATCCCGCGCTGCGCGCGAAAGTCGACTAACAGTCGACTCTACCGGCCTGGCGTTCCAGCGTTGACGAGTCACCCCACCGGCAACCACAACGTTGCGCGCAGGCCGGGCTGCGAATTCTCCAACGCCAACCGCCCGCCGTAGCTGGCGGCGATATCGCCCACGATTGCCAGGCCCAACCCGCTGCTGCCTTCGCGCTCATCCAGCCGCACGCCACGCTGTACCACCCGCGCCAGCGCCTCTGCCGCAAGACCGGGGCCGTCATCGCGCACGTCGATGCGCAGCCGCCCTTCATGGATGTCAGCGCCGACGCTGACCTGCTGCCATGCCCATCGCCCGGCGTTGTCCAACAGATTACCCAGCATCTCCTCCAGATCCGCACTGGCACCGGCGAACTGCAACGCTGGATCGATACCTGCGGCCGTGAACGCAATGCCGCGTTCGCCATGCACGCGTGCCATCAACCGGCATAGCGCCTGCGCGACAGTCGCAACGTCGCTGCGCTGGCGATGGTCTGCGGCCAACCCTGCCGCCAGGTAACGGTCAACACTGGCCTGCATGCGGGCGCTCTGCTCGCGCACGGTGGTCCGCCAGTCCGCGCCGTCGCCGTCAGCCTCGGTGGCCAGCACGCTCAATGGGGTTTTCAATGCATGCGCCAGGTCCTGTGCACTGGTGCGCGCGCGCGCGACCATGCGTTGCTGGTGCTCCAGCAGCGCGTTGAGTTCTTCGCCCAGTGGCGCGACCTCTGCCCCCAGTCCCTGCGTGTCGATGCGTTGCGCGTCGCCGCGCCGCACCCGTTCCAGCTGTGTACCGAGGCGGTGCAGCGGACGCAGGCCGAAGTGCACCTGGCTGGCCAGCACCGCCAGCCACGCTGCGACCAGCACACCCAACGCGATGGCGGTGCGCTGCCGAAACGCGGCAACATCGGCATCCAGCGCGCTGCGGTCGGTGGCGACCACGGCCACGAACGGTTCACCGGCACGTGGCAGGCGCACCTGCTGCACACGTGCGCGCAAGGATTGCTGCAGCGGCCCGGCCAGGTTGCGGGTGGCCGGGCCGGCGGCCGCGGCCGCCAGCGTTTCATCCCACAGCGAGCGCGACTGCAGCAGAACGCGGCCATCGGCACCGGCTATCTGCCAGTAGGCACCGGAGAACACGCGCTGGAAACGCGCGTCGTTGGGTTCCTGGCGCAGCTGCAGCTGGCCGTCGGAAGCAACTTCCATCTGCGCGACCAGCGTCAGCATGTCCTGCTGCAGTTCGTGATCGAGGCGGTCGCGCGCGCTGCGCTTGAACAGTTCGCCCAGCAGCGCGCTGGCCAGCAGCGAGACCAGCAGCAGGCCGACGCCGCCGGCCAGCAGCAGGCGCCGCCGCAGCGAGGATTGCCGGCTCACGGCGCGGCCAGCCGCCAGCCCTGGCCGCGCACGGTCTGGATCAGTTCGATGCCGAGCTTGCGGCGGACCCGACCCAGCAGCATGTCCAGCGCGTTGGAGTCCGGGTCGTGGCCGCCTTCGAACACCTGCTCGCCCAGACGATCACGGCCGATCACCTGGCCGCTGTGGTGGATGAAGTAACTGAGCAGGCGGAACTCCTGCGGGCTCAGCGCCAGCGGCTGTCCGTCCAGTTCGAAGCGGCCGGCGTTGACGTCCAGCTGCAGCGGCCCGCAGTGCAGGCGCGGGCTGGCATGGCCATGGCTGCGGCGGATCAGGGCGCGCATGCGCAGCACCAGTTCGTCGGCCTGGAACGGTTTGGTCAGGTAGTCGTCGGCACCGGCGTCGAAGCCGGCCAGTTTGTCGTGCCAGCGCCCGCGCGCTGTCAGTACCAGCACCGGAAAGCTGCGGCCATTGCCGCGCCAGCGCTCGATCACGCTCAGTCCGTCCAGCCCGGGCAGGCCGAGGTCGACGATGGCGGCCTGCAGGTCTTCGATCTGGCCGATCTCCTCGGCCTGGCGACCATCGGCAACCAACTCCACCACATAGCCGGCCTGTTCCAGCAGGGGCACCAGGCGCTGTGCCAGTGCGGCATCGTCTTCGGCCAACAGGATGCGCATCAGTCGTCGAGCTCCGTCTTCAGCAGCTTTCCGCTGCGCGCATCATAGTCCAGCTCCACCACCACGCCGTCGCCGCGCAGGATCTCCACTTCGTAGACACCATCGTCCAGCTCCACTTCCAGCAGCTGGCCCGGGTAGCGCTTGAGTGCATCGCGCACCACGCTTTCCAATGGCACGTAGCGGCCCTGCTGCACGGCACGGCGCGCGACCTGCTGCGCCGGGTCCTGGACGGGCGCGGCGGCGGTCGGGGCGTTGGCCAGGGCCAGCAGCAGGGGCAGGGTGGAGAGCATCGGGGCGCAGGGAGGGCTGTAGGAACAGGCGTGAGTGTGCCGGGGGTGACTAACAGCTGGCTAACAGTGCCGGCTAAGGCGCTGTTAACCACGGGGTGCATTGTGGCGTTGCCGGGATGGTCCGGTCACGAACACGAACAGGAGAACCCCCATGTTGAAGTCGCTCACCCTCGCCACTGTTGCCCTGCTGACCGTCGCGCCGGCCGTACAGGCCGCGCCGCTGGGCATGGCCCAGGTTGAACAGACCCTGCGCAAGGCCGGCTACACCCAGATCCACGAGATCGAGCGCGATGACGGCCTGTGGGAGGCCGACGTGAGCCGCGCTGATGGCCGCTTCAGCGAGGTCTATGTGGACCCGAAGACCGGCGAGATCTTCGACGAGCACAGCGGCCGCGCGCTGCTGACCACCGAGCAGGTGCTGGCACGGGCACAGGCGCATGGCCTGCGCGAGATCCATTCGCTGGAACGCGATGGTGCGACCTGGTCGCTGGAGGCCCGCAATGCACGCAACCAGAAGGTGGATGTGCGCCTGAGCGGTTATGACGGCCGCATCCTGCACAGCGAGCGCGATGGCTGGCTGGATTGACGTTTGCCCATGTAGAGCCGAGCCCATGCTCGGCTTTGCGGCCAACCGTAGCCGAGCATGGGCTCGGCTCTACAGGAGCTGGCTTACCAGCCGTACGGCGGCGGGTAGTCCCAATAGCCCGGGCCGCGGCCGTAGTAGCCGCCATACGGACCGAAGAACCCCGGTCCCTTGCCTTCGCTCACGTGGATGTTGACGTTGACCCCGTGGGTCTTGCCCTCATCGGTGGTGTAGTTCTTGCTCAGGTTCAGCGTGGCCGCGTTGTAGTGGCTGTTGCCACCGTTCTTCGAATAGCCGATACCGGTGGTGAAGCTGCCGGACACCTTGACCTTGTCGTCGGTGACGTCGGCGATCTTCGCGTCGTCGTGCACGCGCGGGCCGCTCTTGTCACCGTAATAAGTGCCGGGCGGGTCCTGCTGCAGGGCCGGGTCGTTGAGGTAGCGCATTGGCGCCTGCGGCAGCGTCAGGTCCAGGCCAGCGGCCTGCGGCGCAGTGGCGCCAGCGGCGGACTGGGCCAGCACGGTTCCCGGCAGGGCCAGGCACAGCAGCAGGGTCAGGGGGCGGATCATGACGGCGCTCCAGCGGACAGGTGGCCACGCAACACGCGGCGGTACAGGCCGACGCTAGCAGGGGTTGCTTGAATGATGCCTGTCGGCACCGGATTGGGGTAGAGCCAGGCCGTGCCTGGCCGCAGGTCACAACCGCCCGAATCCGAACAATCCCTCCAGCGCATGCCTGCGCCGCTCGATCCGGGCCCGCAGCAGCTGCGCGCCGATCATCGAATAGGTGATGCCGTTGCCGCCGTAGGCCATGGCGAAATGCACCCGCGCCCCCCACTGGTCGTGCGGGCCAAAGAATGGCAGGCCGTCGGCGGTTTCAGCGAAGGTGCCGGCCCAGGAGAACGCTGGTACCGGATCCAGACGCGGGAACCAGTGCAGCAGCTGATCCATCAGCTTGTCGGCCTTGTGCTGCACGCGCCGGTCGCGGCGAGCCGGAATGTCCATGGCGTCATCCAGCCCGCCCACCAGCAGGCGGCGGTCGCCGGTGGCGCGCAGGTACAGGTACGGGCGTGCGCTCTCCCACACCATGGTGTTACGCAGCCGGCCGAGCGCGCCCGCATCAATGGGATCAGTGATGAAGGCATAGCTGCTGCGGTTGCGTGCGACCCGCTGCTCGAGCCAGCGCTGGCTGGCGTAGCCCATCGCCAGGACCACATGGCGGGCGCGGACCGTGGCGCCGGCCTCGGTCATTGCGGTTACGCCCTGCGCGCCGGGCTTGAGCGTGTGCAGCACCGTGCGGTCGTGCACATGGCCACCGCGCCGGCGCACCCGTTTGAGCAGGCCGTAGGTAAGGCAGTAGGGGTCAACCCGGGCCGCCTGGCGGGTCAGCAGGGCGCCACCGGCGTCCACGTCGAAGCGTTCGCGAAGGGCTTCGCGGTCCAGCCAGCGGGCGTCCAGTCCAATGCCGCGGCGCGCAGCACCTTCGGCCATCAAGCGCGGCACGTCGCGCCGCCGGCTGGCCAGATACAGGCTGTCCATCTGCCGGAAATCCACGTCCTTCAGCCCACGTGCCACTTCGCCCAATGCCGGGATCGCATCGGCACAGGCACGGTAGGCCAGGGCGGCCGCATCGTTGCCATAGCGCTGGGCCAGCTCCAGCAGGTGGGTGTCGATCTCGTACTGCAGCAGCGCGGTGCTCGCGGCCGTGCTGCCCCAGCCGATGTCGCGCTGCTCGATCAAGGCCACGTCATGGCCATGCCGGGACAGCTCGTCGGCGATGAGTGAACCGGTGATGCCGCCACCGACCACCAGCACGTCGCAGCGCAGGTCCTTTTCCAGCGGCGGGAACGCCTGGATCAGTCCGTTGCGTATGGCCCACCACGGGTAGCCACTTTTCAGGTCCATGAAGTGTGCTGCTCAGGCGGTCGGGTGGCCGGTATGCGGGGTCTGGATCAGTTCGGACAGATCGAAGCCCTGCAGGCGCGCTGCGGCCAGATAATGTTCCTGCACGGTGGCGTCCAGCTGCGGCTCGCGTGCCAGCAGCCACAGGTACTTGCGATCCGGGCTGCCCACCAGCGAAACGCTGTAGTCCGGGGCGATCTGGATCACCCAGTAGTCGCCCTTGGCAAACGGCAGCCAGCGCAGGCCCTTGGGCAGGAAGCTGACTTCCAGGCGCGCGCTGTCGTTGTCGACGGCGCAGGCCTCGCCGGTTGCCTCTTCGATCTCGCCGTCCATGCGGCAGCGGTTGGTGACGCCGACGTTGCCGTTGTCGAGCAGGGTGTAGTGCGCCGACACGTCGGTGCAGCCTTCCGGCTCGTGGCGCATCGGCAGACGGGCGATCTCGTACCAGGTGCCCAGGTAACGGGGCAGCTTGAGGTCGGCGACGGTCTTCAGCGGTGGGTGGTCGGTCATCGGCAGTGGTGGCAGGGGTGGGTCTCCACGATGCCGATGGGCTCGCCATGGGCGGGTGAAGCCGGGGCGATGGCTGTGTCCAGAACGTTCCGTCGCCGCTGCGACGTGCCTGTTGCCACCGGCCTGGCGGTATCCTGCCGCCAGCGCCGTGTTTTCCTGATCCAACCGAGGTGGAGGTGCCGATGTACCAGGTGATCCTGTTGAAGAGTGAATCCGCGTTCGCGCGCGAACAGTGGCCGCAGGTCGATGACCTGGTCGACTACGAGGGCGTGAGCTACAGCCTGCGTGCCGGCCCGCGCCAGCCGCTGCCGACCGACCACGACTGGTACCCGGTGGCGGTGTATGCGCCCGATGAGATTACCGAGGAAGAGTTCCAGGACTGGTATGCCCTGCAACAGCCGACGGTGGAAGAGTTGCGCCTGAAGTACTGACGCGCGACGCTGACGGGGCCGCCCATCCGCTGTTGACCGCCTGTGCCGTATAGTCGCGCGCAGGCGCGGTGGTCCGCGCGAACTGGTATGTCTGGCGTGTCTTCTTTCCTGCGATCGATCCGTGCACGGGGGCCCTGGTGGGTCCTGATGCTGTGCACCGCCCTCCTGCTGTCCGCGCCGGTGCTGGCACAGGATGAAGACCCTACGCCAAAGCAGCAGCTGGCGCAGATCGAGTCCAGCCTGAAGGAGATCGATCGCAAGCGTGGCGATGCTGAAGCCATCGAGACGCTGGCGATGCTGTCGGAGAATGCCTCGCAGGTACGGCGTGACGCCGAGGCGCTGGAAAAGGCGCTGCAGCCCCAGCTGGTTCGCCTCGACGAACAACTGGCGCAGCTGGGCGCGCCTGCCGAGGGCACCACCGAGCCGCCCGAACTGGCGGCGCAACGGCGCAACCTCAACAAGCAGCGCGACGGCCTGGCCGCATCGGTGGCGCAGGCCAAGACCAGTGCCGTGCGTGCCCAGCAGCTGGCAGCCGACATCGACCAGCAGCGCACTGCGCAGCGCGCCGAAGACATGGGGAAGAAGGTCGCCTCGCCGTTGTCTCCGGCACTGTGGAGCAAGGTGGCCGAGCGCCTGCCCATCGATATCGCACGCGTCGCGCCGTTGGCCGAGCAGGGGCGCGATACGTTCGTTGCCGGCGTCCGGGCCAATGGCTGGGGCACGCCGTTGCTGGGCCTGATCGCCGCGCTGGTGATGATGTTCCCGCTGCGGCTGTGGCTGCGCCGCTTGGGGCGGCAGTTCGCCGCGTCCGATCGTGCGCCTGATGGACGCCTGCGCCGTTCTGGCCTGGCCATGTGGTTGCTGCTGGTCGGCACGTTGCTGCCCGGCTATGCCGTGGTGGTGCTGATGGCGGCGCTGGACGCCATCGATGCCATCGCGCCGCGCCTGCAGATGGTGGCCGACGGCCTGGAGACGGCCACCTTCCGCGCCGCCTTCATCGCTGCACTCAGCGCCTGCATGCTGGTGCCCAAGCGCCCGTCATGGCGGCTGTTGAACCTGGACGACACCGCCGCGCTGAAGCTGCGCAAATACGCCTGGGGCGCGGCGGCGCTGGCCTGGCTGAGCACGGTGCTGGTGGCCCTCGACCAGGCTACGCGCACCAGCGACGTCACCACGGTGGCGTTGGACGGCCTGATTGCCCTGACCTACCTCGGCCTGATCATGGCCATGCTGGTGACCCTGGCGCGCCTGCATCGGCGGCAGACCGCCGAAGCCGAGGCCAAGCTGGAGGCACAGGCCGATGGCGTGGGTGCGGCAACGCCGGTGCGTCGCAGCAGCTGGCTGGTACTGGCACGCGTAGCGGGCAACGTCGCGGTGGTGGCCGCCATCGCCGCGACGTTGATGGGCTACCTGAATTTCGCCAAGTTCGTGAACCAGCAGCTGATTGGCGGCAGCATCGTGGTGCTGGCGGCGACCCTGCTGTTCAAGTTCGTCGATGACCTGAGCACCTGGATGCTAAACGCCGACAGCAAGGTCGGCCAGACCATCCTGCTCAGCACCGGCCTGAGCGTATCGCGGCTGGAACAGGCGGGCGTGCTGCTGTCCGCGGCGTTGCGCACCATCGTCGTACTGATCGCGCTGCTGGCGCTGGTGGCACCGTTCGGCAACATCGGCGCGGTGGTGGAGCGCTTCTCCTCGCTGTTCACCTCTGGATTCGACATTGGCGGAACCAAGCTGGAGCCGGTGCGCATCGTGCTGGCGGTGCTGGTGCTGCTGGCTGGCCTGGCCGTTACCCAGCTGGTACAGCGCTGGCTGACCGACACCTACCTGCCCAAGACCGAGCTGGACCTGGGCGCGCGCAATTCGGTGAGTACCGTTGCCCGCTATGTGGGCATCATCATCGCGGTGATCTGGGCGCTGTCGGCGATGGGCCTGCAGCTGAGCAAGCTGGCATTGCTGGTCAGCGCGCTGTCGGTGGGTATCGGTTTCGGCCTGCAGGTGATCACCCAGAACTTCGTCTCCGGCCTGATCCTGCTGGCCGAGCGCCCGGTGAAGATCGGTGACTGGGTGAAGCTGGGTGACCAGGAGGGCGACATCCGCCGCATCAGCCTGCGATCGACCGAGATCCAGGTGGGCGACAAGTCGACGCTGATCGTGCCCAACTCCGAGCTGGTCACCAAGACCGTGCGCAACATGACGATGGGCAACAACCAGGGCCGCATCCAGATCCAGTTCGCGGTGCCGCCCAGTACCGACGTCGGCTCCCTGCGCCAGGCGCTGCTGGATGCGTATACCGCGCACGTCAACGTGTTGCAGCAGCCGGCACCGACGGTTTACATCGACAGCATTGGCGGTGGCCAGATCACCATCAACAGTTTCGCGTACGTGGCCAGCCCGCGGCAGGTCTACGCCACCCGCAGCGATCTGTACTTCAGCCTGCTGCAGATCCTGGCGGAGCGGAACATCCCGCTGTCGACCCCGACCGACATCCACATCACCCGCGACCCGCAGGAGTAGGGGGGTGTTCTGCAGGGCTGCGCCCTGCACCCGCGGTAGTGCCGGCCGCTGGCCGGCAACTTCAACAGCAACAGCAAAGGCTGGTTTCCTGAGGGATGGCGGGGTGGGTCCGGTTGCGGGGGACGCT
>NZ_JBSRQL010000008.1:0-181341 GCF_054083135.1 Stenotrophomonas maltophilia group sp. LNF247 | reverse complement strand
TGACGCTTCAGTCGTCCCAGCCCACCAGTGCCAGCTTGCCCACCGTGCGTCCGCTGGCCAGGCGCTGATGCGCAATGTCCAGATTTGCCGCATTGATCGTGCCCAGTGACTCACTGAGCGTGCCGCGCAGCTGGCCAGCATCGATCATGCTGGCGGCGCGGCTGAGGATGCGGTGCTGTTCGATGCGGTCGGCGGTGGCAAAGCGCGAGCGCGCGAACATGAATTCCCAGTGGATGCCGATGCACTTGGCCTTGTAGGGATCGCCGATGCGCAGCGGGCCACGTGGCTCGACAATCAGCCCGACATGTCCCTGCGGCGCCAGCAGCTGGCCCAGCTCATCCCAGTACCGGTCGGTGTCGGCCAGGTTGAGTGCGACCTGCACCGCGTCGATGCCGAGCGCATGCAGCTGGGCCTGGAGCGGCTGCCGGTGATCAATCACGTGCCGGGCACCCATCTGCCGGCACCAGTCGGCCGAGGCTTCGCGCGACGCAGTGGCGATCACCTCGAAACCCGCATGGCGGGCCAGCTGGATCGCCATCGAGCCGACGCCGCCCGCACCGCCGATCACCAGCAGGTTCTGGCCGGCGTGGCGGCAATCATCCAGCCGCAGGGGCATGCGCTCGAACAGCAGTTCCCAGGCAGTGAGCGTGGTCAGCGGCAGTGCCGCGGCCTCGGCGAAATCCAGCGTGGTGGGTTTGCGCGCGACCAGACGTTCGTCCACCCATTGGTACTGCGCGTTGCACCCCGGGCGGGTGACATCACCGGCGTAATAGACCTCATCACCGGACGCGAACAGGCTGGCCTCGTCGCCGATCGCCTCCACTACGCCGGCCGCGTCCCAGCCAAGGATGCGAGGTGCCTGGAGCGTGGCTGGATCCGTGCTGGCACGCTGCTTGCCGTCGACCGGGTTGACCGAAATCGCCTCGACCCGCACCAGCAGGTCGCGCCCCCGTGGAGGCAGCGGCGGAGGAAGGCGGATATCGCACAGCGCGGGGGCGGACTCACGACTCAGGGCGACGGCTTTCATCACGGCTCCGGCTGGGTTCGTGGTTTCCATCATAAGGTTCCTCACCTTTTCGCAGAGACGCTGAACTGCTCATCGCAGCGCGCTGCGCAATGTGTCGTTTCCAACGCCTAAACCCCGTCAAACCCTTGCAGCGTGAGGGTCTTGCGGATTTTCATCATCCTGTATAGGGTTTCAACGTCGGACCGATGGACGGTCGGGCGCGACACTTCACATGTTACGGGACTGTTAACATGGCCTTCACCCGCCTGAGCATAATGTTCGCGGCGGTGGCGTGCTGAATCGGCTGTCGTACATCGACGCACTTGTGCTGGCCCATGCCTCTACCGGTTTCATACCCCCGAAATAGGAGCTGTACTCAATGAACAAGAAGATCCTTACTGCCGCGCTGCTGGGCGGCCTGGCTTTCGCCCAGGCAGCTTCGGCGCAGGAGTTCGATGACCGCTGGTACCTGACCGGTTCGGCCGGCTTCAACTTCCAGGACAGCGACCGTCTGACCAATGATGCTCCGTTCGTGACCCTGGGCCTGGGCAAGTTCATCAGCCCGAACTGGTCGCTGGACGGTGAGCTGAACTATCAGAACCCGAACTTTGATTCGAACAAGGACCTGAACTGGTCGCAGTACGGCGTCTCGCTGGACCTGCGTCGCCACTTCATCAAGGAAGGCCGCGGCTGGAACCCGTACATCGTCGGTGGCCTGGGCTACCAGAAGTCGGAAGAAGAGTACCCGGCGCTGAATGCCAACGGTCCGCGCCAGCGTAAGGACGGCAACGTTGCCGCCAAGCTGGGCGTCGGCCTGCAGACCACCTTCGAAAAGCGCGTTGCTGTCCGCGCCGAAGTGGCTTACCGCGCTGACTTCGACGACCAGAGCGTTGCTGCTCCGAACGAAGACTGGTTCGGTGACGTGCTGGCTTCGGTCGGCGTCGTGATCCCGCTGGGCCCGGCTCCGGTCGCGGCTGCTCCGGCTCCGGCTCCGGTTGCCCCGAGCTGCGCCGATCTGGACGACGACGGTGACGGCGTCAACAACTGCGACGACAAGTGCCCGAACTCGCAGCCGGGTCAGACCATCGGTCCGGACGGTTGCCCGGTGCCGGTCTCCATCGACCTGAAGGGCGTCAACTTCGACTTCGACAAGTCGAACCTGCGTCCGGACGCCGTGGCGATCCTGAGCGAAGCCACCGAGATCCTGAAGCGTTACCCGGATCTGCGCGTTGAAGTTGCCGGTCACACCGACTCGAAGGGTACCGACGCTTACAACCAGAAGCTGTCGGAGCGTCGCGCCACCGCCGTGTACAACTACCTGACCAAGAACGGCGTTGACGCCGGTCGCCTGGTCGGCCCGATCGGCTACGGCGAGAGCCGTCCGATTGCTCCGAACACCAACCCGGATGGTTCGGACAACCCGGAAGGTCGCGCCAAGAACCGTCGTACCGAGCTGAACGTCCAGAACTAAGTTCTGACGCTCTGCCAGTAGGACACAGCAGGACCCGGCTTCGGCCGGGTCTTGTTGTTTCTGCGGCACTCAATCCAGGCATCTGGTGGTCTGCAAGTAACCGTTCGTCGGGTTTTTATCCTTAAAACCAATGAGTTGCCGTATTCATTGAAAGTGGCGCTTGAAAGCTGTCGCGGCATTGCTAAACTCGCCGCGTCCCTTCCTTTCCTGGATGCCCCTCATGCTGCGCTCTGCATCGGCCGCCTTCCTGGCGCTGGCCCTGGTTCCCGCCGCCCACGCTGCGGTCGATTGCTCGGTCAACACCAGCGCCTCGCCGCTGCCGTTGCCGGCCACGACCATCGCGCCGGTGGCCGACGAGCTGTACATCCGTGGCAACCAGCTGGGCATGCCGGCCGGTGTGCTGAGCAGCAACTACGATCCGTCGCAGTCGCTGGACCAGGTGCTGCAGCGCCTGCGCATCGACGGCTGCCAGAACATCGCCAAGGCCATCCCTAGCGCACCGGCGGTGAAGCCGAACGATCCGGCGGCCTACAAGCCGCAGACCGAATTCGACAACACGCCCTGGCGCTTCGACATGAGCCAGAACGGCAAGCGCATGACCGCCGAAGAGTTCGACGCCTGGATGAAGGCGCGCGGTGTGCGCGTGGTCAAGGCGCGTCCGGCCCCGGCCGCCACGCCGGCGGCGGCTGAAGCACCGGCTGAGACCAAGCCGGTCGACAAGAAATAAGCACCGCGGGGAGCAGAGGCTTGCGCACGCGCCGCCCACCTGCTGCCCCCGCTGCCCGCTCCCACGCACCGCGTGGGCGTGCGACTTCCGCTGCCGCTTCCGCCGGTGTCCGCCATGGCCTGGCGCGCGTACTGTCCAAGGCCGGCGTGTGCTCGCGCAGCGAGGCCGCGCGCTGGATTGCCGAAGGCCGCGTACGCGTGTCCGGCCGGATCGTGCGCGACCCGGAATTTCCGATTGGCCAGCCGGTGCCGCCGATCGAGGTCGATGGCCAGCCCATGGGCGCGCCACAGCGCCTGTACCTGATGCTCAACAAACCGCGCGGGGTAGTGACCACCGCGCAGGACGAGCGCGGCCGCGACACCGTCTACCGCTGTTTCGATGGCGCGGGGCTGCCGTGGATCGCGCCGGTCGGGCGCCTGGACAAGGCCAGTGAAGGGCTGTTGCTGTTCAGCAACGATCCGCAGTGGGCGGCGCGCCTGACCGACCCGCAGACCGGGCCGGACAAGACCTACCACGTGCAGGTTGATGGCCTGCCCGATGACGCGACGCTGGCGGCACTGCGGGCCGGCGTGGAGGACGAGGGCGAGTTCCTCGCCGCCCGTGCCGTGCGCGTACTGCGCAGTGGCGACAAGACCGCATGGCTGGAGGTGGTCCTCGACGAGGGCCGCAATCGCCATATCCGCCGCCTGTTGGCGGCCTTCGACCTGCAGGTGCTGCGCCTGGTCCGGGTCGCGATCGGCGGGCTGCAGCTCGGCGATCTCGGCAAGGGCCAGTGGCGGGTCCTGCAGGTCAGCGACCAGCAGCGGCTGGGGGCCGCTGCACCGGGCTGATCATCGCCCGTGGCCGGCGTTTGCCGGCCGCCGTTCCAGGCGTAGGGGGCGCCTGGCTGTCGAATATCCCGAACGGAGCCTGCCATGTACCACCTGACCCTCAATCAAACCCTGCGCTGCGCAGGCCTGCTGCTGCCGATGGTGCTGCTGAGCGCCTGTGGTGGCCACAAGAAGGTGGCCAAGGCGGAAACGCCGGCCGAGACCCCGGTGGTGGAAGTGAAGACCCCGGAGCTGGATGGTCGCGGCAGTTACCGCTTCCTGATGAGCAACGGCGACAAGAAGATGACCGCCGATGAGTTCGATGCCTGGATGAAGGCCAACGGTATCCGCGTAGCCAAGGGCAATGGCCAGGATGCCGCCGCCAAGCCGGTGGTGGTGGCCAGCAAGGACGAGCCGAAGGGCAAGAAGAAAAAGAAGTGACGCGCGTCGCGCGTCATTTCGGTAGCGCCGGGCCGTGCCCGGCGAGCGCATGGCGCGGCTTTCGGGAAATCGCCGGGCATGGCCCGGCGCTACCCCTGGGGATCCGACCCCGGTGCGGTCAGCCCTTGACCACGCCCAGTTCGACGCCGATGCGCGTGAATGCATCGATCGCGCGGTCCAGATGCTCGCGGCTGTGCGCGGCGCTGATCTGGGTGCGGATGCGCGCCTGGCCCTTGGGTACCACCGGGAAGAAGAAACCGATCGCGTAGATGCCTTCTTCGAGCAGGCGCTCGGCGAACTTCTGTGCCAGCGGCGCGTCGTACAGCATCACCGGGCTGATCGGATGTACGCCCGGCTTCACGTCGAAACCGGCCGCGGTCATTTTTTCGCGGAAGTAGGCGGTGTTCTCGGCCAGCGTGCTGCGCAGGTCGTCGGCGGCGGCCAGCATTTCGAATGCCTTGATGCCTGCGGCCACCACGTGCGGCGGCAGCGAGTTGGAGAACAGGTACGGGCGCGAGCGCTGGCGCAGCAGTTCGATCACTTCGGCGCTGGCGCAGGTGAAGCCGCCAAGTGCGCCACCCATGGCCTTGCCCAGGGTGCCGGTGATGATGTCGATCTTCTCCAGCACGCCCTTGACCTCGGCCGAACCGCGGCCGGTGGCGCCAAGGAAACCGGTGGCGTGGCATTCGTCGATGTGCACCAGCGCGTTGTACTTCTTCGCCAGCGCAGTGATCTCGTCCAGCGGCGCGATGAAGCCGTCCATCGAGAACACGCCGTCGGTGGTGATCAGCTTGGTCTTGCAGCCGGCGGCATCGGCGGCCTGCAGCTGGGCTTCCAGGTCGGCCATGTCGCAGTTGGCGTAGCGGAAACGCTTGGCCTTGCACAGGCGCACGCCGTCGATGATCGACGCATGGTTCAGTGCGTCGGAAATGATCGCGTCATTCTCGCCAAGCAGTGGCTCGAACAGGCCGCCATTGGCATCGAAGCAGGCCGCGTACAGGATGGTGTCCTGCTTGCCGAAGAAATCGGCGATCTGCTTCTCCAGCTGCTTGTGCAGGTCCTGGGTGCCGCAGATGAAGCGCACCGACGCCATGCCGAAGCCGTGGCTGTCCAGCGCGTCCTTGGCGGCCTGGATCAGGTCCGGGTGGTCGGCCAGGCCCAGATAGTTGTTGGCACAGAAATTCAGCACCGTGCGGCCGTCGTCGAGGGTGATCTCGGCCGACTGCGGGCTGGTGATGATCCGCTCGGACTTGAACAGGCCCTGGGCGCGGATGGCGTCCAGTTCCTCGGCGTAGTGGCGGGTCAGGGCGGAGGAGGGGTCGGTCATGGCGTGGGCACGGTTCTGAGCGGGGAAACCGCTGATTCTACCGGGCATCGCCGCTTGCCAACCGGCGCAGTTGCGGCGCCACCAGAGCGGACACATGTTGCATCGCAATAGCAAACGGGTTAAAAATTCGTGAACCGGCGCTGTCCCGCTCCGGCCGCCCCGCCTTCCGCGCCACGCCACCGCCCCCACCGGAGACGCTCATGAAGCACGCCCGTGCCTGCCTCGCCATTGCCGCTGCCCTGTCCATGGCCGCCCCGTTCACCGCCAGTGCCCAGGAAGACGAATCGCCGTACAGCTGGAACGTCACCGCCGTTTCCGATTACCTGTTCCGTGGTGTCTCACAGACCGACGAAAAGCCGACCCTGCAGGCGGGGTTCACCTACACCTCGCCGGTCGGCCTGTATGCCGGTGTCTGGGGTTCGGGCGTCGACTTCGGTCCGGGCGACCCGAGCACCGAGGTCGACTACCAGATCGGCTATGGCGTTGACGTCACGCCCCGCGTCAATTTCGACGCCCTGCTGAACCGCTACACCTACCTCGGTGCCAGCGAGCTGAACTACAACGAGCTGATCACCACCACCACGCTGGATGAGACCTACAAGCTGACGGTGGCCTACACCAACGATGTCTGGAACAGCAGCACCGATGGCTGGTACTTCGGCCTGGGCGGCAGCTGGGGCCTGCCGAAAGACTTCACGCTGAATGCCAACGTCGGTCGCAGCACCTTCGAGGACGGCATCGCCAAGGACTACACCGACTGGAACGTCGGCGTCGCGCGCCAGTTCGGCCTGTTCAACGTCGGCCTGGGCTACTACGGCACCGATGGCAACGGCCGTGACAACTCCGGCAAGCTGGCCCACAGCCGGGTGATGCTGAGCGTGGCCGTCGGCAAGTAACGCCGCAGGCGTTACGGCAGGTGCCAGGCTTGCCTGGCACGCATTGCGAAAAAGGCGCCCATCGGGCGCCTTTTTCAGTTCCGCGGTGTTCTTGATCCCATCTGGGGAAGAGCCCCCTTGTTGTTCAAGGGGGCGCGCCAAAGGCGCGGGGATAAGGAAACATGCGGGGGAATTGACCCTTCGGGTCAATTCCAGCTGAGCACGACCTTGCCGGCCTTGCCTTCTTCCATCAGGTCGAAGCCCTTCTGGAAATCGTCAATCGGCAGCTGGTGGGTCATCACCTTGCCGAGCGGGAAGCCGGACAGCACCAGCTGGGTCATCTTGTACCAGGTCTCGTACATCTTGCGGCCGTAGATGCCCTGCACGGTCAGGCCCTTGAAGATGATCTTGTCCCAGTCGCAGCCGGCGCCCTTGGGCATGATGCCGAGCATGGCGATCTTGCCGCCGTGGTACATGCAGTCGAGCATGTCATTGAAAGCGCGCGGGTTGCCGCTCATTTCCAGGCCCACGTCGAAGCCTTCCATGTGCAGTTCCTTCATCACGTCCTTCAGCGACTGGTTGGCCACGTTGACCACGCGGGTAGCGCCCATGTCGGCGGCCAGCTTCAGGCGGAAGTCGTTGACGTCGGTCACCACTACGTTACGCGCGCCGATGTGCTTGCAGATGCCGGCGGCGATGATGCCGATCGGGCCGGCACCGGTGATCAGCACGTCCTCCCCGATCACATCGAATTCCAGCGCACAGTGCGCGGCGTTGCCGTAAGGATCGAAGAACGCGGCCAGCTCCGACGGAATCTGGTCCGGGATCGGCCACAGGTTGCTGGCCGGCATCACCATGTATTCGGCGAACGCGCCGTTGACGTTGACGCCGATGCCGACGGTGTTCGGACACAGGTGCGGGCGGCCGCCCCGGCAGTTGCGGCAATGACCGCAGACGATGTGGCCTTCGGCCGAGACGCGCTGGCCGATCTCATAGCCGGTCACTGCCGAGCCCAGCGCGGCGACGCGGCCGACGAATTCGTGGCCGATGGTCAGGCCCGGCTTGATGGTGCGCTGGCTCCACTCGTCCCACAGGTAGATGTGCAGGTCGGTACCGCAGATCGCGGTCTTCTCCAGCTTGATCAGGACCTCGTTCGGGCCGGGGGTCGGCACCGGAACTTCTTCCAGCCAGATGCCCTTGGCTGCTTCGCGCTTGACCAGGGCCTTCATCGTTTGCTGCGCCATCGGGGTGGAACTCATCAGGGGGAAAGCGCGGATTATAGGGTGCCGGACGGAATTCCCATGTTGCGCTGCGGGTGCAGTGGTGGAACGAAAGGCGTGCGCCGGCGGGCGTTTCGAACGTACTGCGAACAGCGGCGCCTCCCTGATCCGGGAAAGGGGGCGTGGTCACCCTGGCCGGGACACGCAAAAGCCCATCCATGGTGCTCGATGGCGCCTTGCTCGTGCGCGCTATCCTGCGCACACGGCAAGACCGGGGTTGGGCGTCCTGCCCAACCTGCCAGTCGCATGCGCCCGGCCCATGGCACCAACGGTCCCGTCCAGGGTGACCACGCCCCCTCTGGACGATTTCCGTGTGCGCGGCCGACGTGCGCGTGGCAGAGCAAGAAGCAGGCCCATGACTTCCGGGGTTCGGGCCGGGGCAGGGCGGCGGGCTACAATCGAGGGTTCCACTACCAGGGGCCGCTCCATGCGCTCGAACCTGCTTGCATTTTCCATCGTCGCCAGCCTCGGGCTGGCCCAGGTCGCCCATGCCGCTGAAGGCATGTGGGTGCCGCAGCAGCTGCCGGAAATCGCCGGCCCGCTGCAGAAGGCCGGCCTGAAGCTGTCCCCGCAGCAGCTGTCCAACCTGACCGGCGACCCGATGGGCGCGGTCGTCGCCCTCGGCGGCTGCACCGCCAGCTTCGTCTCGCCGCAGGGTCTGGTGGTCACCAACCACCATTGCGCGTATGGCGCCATCCAGCTGAATTCGACCGCGCAGAAGAACCTGATCAAGGACGGCTTCAACGCGCCGACCCTGAAGGACGAACTGAGCGCCGGCCCGAACGCCCGCGTGTTCGTGCTCGACCAGATCACCGACGTCACCGCCCAGGCCAAGGCCGCCATCGCCGCCGCCGGCAATGACCCGTTGGCCCGCAGCCGCGCGCTGGACGCCTTCGACAAGGCCCAGGTTGCCGCCTGTGAGGCCGATGCCGGTTTCCGCTGCCGCCTGTACAGCTTCTCCGGCGGCAACACCTACCGCCTGTTCCGCAACATGGAAATCAAGGATGTGCGCCTGGTCTACGCGCCCCCGGGCAGCGTCGGCAAGTTCGGCGGCGACGTCGACAACTGGATGTGGCCACGCCACACCGGCGATTTCTCGTTCTACCGCGCCTACGTCGGCAAGGACGGCAAGCCGGCCGCCTTCGCCGCCGACAACGTGCCGTACCAGCCCAAGCACTTCCTGAAGTTCGCCGACCAGCCGCTGGGCGCCGACGACTTCGTGATGGTGGCCGGCTACCCGGGCCGCACCAACCGCTACGCGCTGGCCGGTGAGTTCAACGAAACCGCCAGCTTCACCTACCCGACCATCGCCAAGCACTACAACGCGGTGCTGAAGCTGATCGCCGACGCCGGCAAGGCCGACGCCGACGTCAAGGTGAAGTACGCCGCCACCGCCGCCAGCATGAACAACGTGGCCAAGAACTACCTGGGCCAGCTGGAAGGCTTCAAGCGCATCGACGCCGCTGGCCAGAAGCAGGCTGAAGAAGCCGCCGTGCTGGCATGGCTGAAGAAGCAGGGCGCTGCCGGCAAGCCGGCCCTGGCCGCACACGCGCAGCTGCTCAAGCATCTGGATACCAGCAAGGCCACCCGCGAACGCGACCTGTTCGTCGGCCAGTTCAACAACACCTCGGCCGTTGGCGCGGCGATCACCCTGTACCGCCTGTCGATCGAGCGCAGCAAGCCGGATGCCGAACGCGAAGCCGGTTACCAGGAACGCGACCTGACCACCATCGAAGGTGGCCTGAAGCAGATGGATCGTCGCTACGTGGCGAAGATGGACCAGCAGCTGCAGGCCTACTGGCTGGAGCAGTACGTGGCCCTGCCGGCCGCGCAGCGCGACAATGACGTGCTGAACAAGTGGCTGGCCGGCAGCGATGCCGCTGCGGTGAAGTCGGTGGTGGCCAAGCTGTCGGGCACCGAGCTGGGCAGCCTGGATGCACGCCTGAAGTGGTTCAAGGCCGACCGTGCCGCGTTTGAAGCCAGCAGCGATCCGGCCATCCAGTACGCCGTGGCTGTCATGCCGGCACTGCTGAAGCAGGAAGAGCAGAAGAAGATCCGCGAAGGCGAATCGCTGACCGCGCGCCCGCTGTACCTGCAGGCCGTGGCCGACTACAAGAAGAGCCAGGGTGAGTTTGTCTACCCGGACGCCAACCTGTCGCTGCGCATCACCTTCGGCAACGTCATGGGCTATGGCAAGGACGGCGTGACGTACACCCCGTTCACCACCCTGGAAGGCGTGGCGGCGAAGGAGACCGGTGAAGATCCGTTCGATTCGCCGAAGGCGCTGCTCGATGCGGTCAAGGCCAAGCGTTACGGCGGCCTGGAAGACAAGCGCATCGGTTCGGTGCCGGTGAACTTCCTGTCCAACCTGGACATCACCGGCGGCAACTCGGGTTCGCCGGTGCTGGACGCCAACGGCAAGCTGGTCGGCCTGGCCTTCGATGGCAACTGGGAATCGGTCAGCTCCAACTGGGTGTTCGACCCGGTGATGACCCGCATGATCGCCGTCGACAGCCGCTACATGCAGTGGATCATGCAGGAAGTGGCGCCGGCGCCGCAGCTGCTGAAGGAACTGAACCTGGTGAAGTAAACCGGTTGCGGTAGTGCCGGCCGCTGGCCGGCAACGCCTGCAGACACTGCCGGGCGGTGCATCCACGCATGGCGTGGATCTACTGCAAATCCTCAAACCCCGCGACGTCTGTCGCGGGGTTTTTTGTCAGCAGCCCTAAGCGGTTTCCCAGGGAACCGGGCGCCCCATTCCCGACACATCGCTGCCCGCTCCGAGCACCCGACAGTGATTCCAGTAGTCATCTTCCGAGCCCTCAAGGCCGTCGAGATGCAGGCGGACGGATGGGATAGGCCAGCTGTGTTCCATTGCAGCCAGCGCGATCAGCTGTTCGCAAACGTCTTCGTCCGGTGCATCCAATCCGGACAACAAGCGCTCGAACGCTTCATAGAAATCTTCCTCGGGATCGTTCAGGGCGGCAATTTCGTCCATTTCGATTGAAATGAACTCATACGGTGCGTCTTCAATCACCCGTTCGAGCATGTTCACGTACGGAGCAAGATCACCGATACCCTTGAATGCCTGGACGACGCCTGTGCGGCGGCGCCGAAGGGTTTCGAGCACTTTCTGTTTGGGTGCCGAAGGTGCCTGTCCGATCACAACTTCGCCATCGACTTCGAAATCAGCCCGCTGGAAATCCTCGGGTGTGAAAAGCGCCGGCCACAGCAGCGGTATGCAGTAGACATCGTTTGCCAGTGTCTGCACGTCGGAATCGTAGTCGACGGAGAAGCTGGGATAGATGCCCGGCAGGGGGCTGCAGCACAGATAGGATCGATTGGACATTGATCGGCCCGCAAAGGCTCCAAGCGTGGACGTCCGGTGCCAGCAATACCATCAGATTAGTTGCATATTGCAAAGTGAACGTGGCTGTCCGCTTCGACGTCGTTGGTTGCACTCCATCCCTAGCTGCCCGGCCGGGTGCGCCGAACAGGTATCATCCCTGTTCCGCGTGCTTCACAGGATGTGAACGAAACGCGGAAACCTCCTCCCCCCAGGACCCCTTGCACGCATGCGCATCCTGCTTGCCCGCCACGGCGAAACGCCGTGGAACGCCGAAGGCCGCTACCAGGGCCAGATCGACATCCCGCTTTCGCCGATCGGCGAAGCCCAGGCCCAGGCCCTGGGTGCCCGCCTGGCCTCGGTGGACATCACCCGTGCCGTCGCCTCGCCGCTGTCGCGCGCGCAGCGGACCGCGCAGCTGGCGCTTGGCGCCGCCCGCGCCGACATGCTGCTGACCGAGCCGGAGCTGCAGGAAATCGCCCACGGTGAATGGGAAGGGTTGCTGGCCAGCGAGATCCACGAGAAGGATCCGTCGCGCCTGCAGGCCTGGCGCGAGGAGCCGGATACGGTGTTGATGCCCGGCGGCGAATCGCTGCGCCTGGTGCTGGAGCGCAGCTGGCGTGGCCTGGCCCGCGCCACCGAAGGCCTCGGCGAGCACGACACCCTGCTGGTGGTTGCGCACGATGCGGTCAACCGCGTGATCCTGTGCAAGGTGCTGGGCCTGCCGCTTTCCCGGCTGTGGACCTTCCGCCAGGCACCGACCACGCTCAACCTGCTCGAAGGCGCCGACCTGGACAGCCTGGAAGTGGTGCGCCTGAACGACTGCGCCCACCACACGCCGTTCTTCGGCGAAGCCAAGCACCGCGCCCTCTGATTCCCGAACCACCTGCTTCTGCTGGAACCCCTGCCGTGACGAACACCCCGACCACCCTGGCCGACTGGCTGGACTACATTGAACGCCAGCACCCGGCGACCATCGACATGGGCCTGGAGCGCGTGCGCGCCGTGGCCACCGCGATGGGCCTGGGGGTGCCGGGCAAGCGCACCATCGTGGTTGGTGGCACCAACGGCAAGGGCTCGACCGTCGCCTTCATCGAAGCCATTGCACGTGCCGCCGGCTGGAAGGTTGGCGCGTACACCTCGCCGCATCTGCTGCGCTACAACGAGCGCGTGCGCATCGACGGCCAGGACGTGGACGATGCGGCGCTGGTTGCTGCGTTCAACGCCGTCGAGGCCGCACGCGGCGAGACCACGCTGACCTATTTCGAGTACGGCACGCTGGCCGCGCTGCAGCTGTTCGCCGACGCCGGGCTGGACCTGGCGGTTCTGGAAGTGGGTCTGGGCGGTCGCCTGGATGCGGTCAACATCGTCGACGCCGATGTGGCCGTGATCACCACTGTGGACATCGACCATGCCGAATGGCTGGGCGAAGACCGCGAAGCAATCGGCACCGAGAAGGCCGGCATCATCCGTGGCTGGAAGCCGGTGATCCTGGGTGAGACCGACCCGCCGTCGAGCGTGCTCGCACGGGCCTACCTGGTGGGTGCCAACGCGATCCGCGGCGGCAGCGACTATTTCTACGAGCCGATCGATGCCCAGCGCTGGCGCTGGCGGGACGTTGGCCTGCGCATGGAACTGCCAACCCCGGCGCTGGCCGGGCCGATCCAGCTGGCCAATGCGGGTGCCGCCATTGCTGCGCTGCGCGCGCTGGACAAGCCGGTGCCGCGCGCGGCGTGGGCCGCTGGTATCGCGGCGGCGCATATCCCGGGTCGGCTGCAGGCGTTCGAGCGAGATGGCGTGCAGATCCGCGTCGACGTCGGGCACAACCCGCAGGCGGCGGGCCAGCTGGCCCGTGCGCTGAAGGCCGAAGCGTCGGCCGGGCGCACCTTGGCGGTGTATGCCGCATTGCAGGACAAGGACGCGGTGGGTGTGGTGCAGGCATTGCAGGGCGTGGTTGGCGAGTGGACCCTTGCCGGCCTGGACGGCCCGCGCGGCCAGAGTGCCGCCCAGTTGCAGGCGCGCCTGGCCGAGACCGATGCTGGCAGCGCGCAGCTGGCCGCTTCGGTCGGGCAGGCGCTGGCGCAGGTACTGGACCGGGCCGAGCGCGGTGACCGCGTACTGGTGTTTGGCTCCTTCCATACCGCCGCCGCCGCGTTGCAGTGGCTGCAGCGCAACGCCTGAGCCACGTTCAGCCAATCCCGACGCCGTCCGGTCCGGCACCCGTATAATCGACCGCAACCTCCGGACAGTTGCCGCCTCACGTGGATACGCCTCTGAAACAGCGTCTGATTGGTGCCATCGTGCTGGTCGCACTGGCCGTGATTTTCCTGCCGATGCTGGTCAAGGGACCTGCACCGGACAGCGGTGTGGCCTCGGTGCCGATCGCCGCGCCGGACGCGCCGGCCGATGGCCAGTTCGAAACCCGTGAACTACCGCTGGTGGCTCCGGCCGGTGGTGCCACCGGCCTGCAGACCGGGCAGGCCAAGCCGCTGCAGGACGCCGCCACGCCGGCCACTCCGCCGACCGTGGACACCTCCCCGGCGGTTGCTGCCGGCAACTACGCCGTCACCTTCGGCGCCTACGGCAGCAAGGCCGACGCCGATGCCGTGATTGCCTACCTGCAGCGCTCGCAGCTGCCGGGCTTCGCAGAAGCGACCACCATCAACGGCCGTCAGGCATGGCGTGTGCGCGTGGGGCCGTACGCCGACCGTGCACAGGCCGAGGCCGCCCGCCTGCAGGCGGTGAAGATCCGTGCCGATGTGAAGGCCGAAGTGATCACCCTGGATGCCGCAGCGGACAGCAGCGCCCCGGTGGCAGCCACCCCGGCACCGGCTACGCCGAGCGCCAGTACCCCATCCGCCGCCACCGCGCCGTCGGCCAGCAGCAACCCGGTGCGCAGTGAAAGCCTGCCGCCGAGTACGCCGACTGCAACGACCACTCCGGCGGCCAAGCCCGAGCCGCCGAAGCCGGCGCCGAAGCCCGAAACCCCGAAGCCCGAGCCGAAGCCGGAGGCCACCGCGAGCAAGCCGGCAACGGCCCCGGCCACGCCGGCAGCACCGGCCGCCAGCGGCGTCGGCTTTGCCGTGCAGCTGGGCGCGTTCGGCCAGGCCAACGATGCCAACGCCCTGCGCGACAAGGTCCGCGCCGCCGGCTTCAGTGCTTTTGTCGAGCAGGTGCGCACCGAAAAGGGCACCCTGCATCGCGTCCGCGTCGGGCCGGTGGCCAACCGTGGCGATGCCGAGCAGCTGAAGGCGCAGGTCGCGGCCAAGGTCGGCGTCGCCGGCATGGTCCGGCCGCACCCATGACCCACGCGCAGCCGCGTTGCCAGCGCCGCCGAAGGAGCGGGGCGCCATGATCGACGTGGTGCTGCTGATCGTGATCGCCGCCTCCACCCTGCTGGGGATGCTGCGCGGCTTCGTCGGCATCGTCATTGGCACCCTGTCGTGGCTGCTGGCCGCGTGGGCGGCCTTCGCCTTCGGCAATGATGCCGCCCATTGGTGGGCTGCCCCGGCGGCCCCCGGTGGCGAACACTTCGTCGGCGGCTACCTGGGCGTCGGCATCGGCGTGATGATCGTGGTCGCGGTGATCGGCATGGTCATCAAGGCCCTGGTCCACCGCAGCATGCTGACCAGCCTGGACCGCCTGCTGGGCGGGGTGCTGGGCGCCGTGCGGGGCGGCCTGATCGCAGCGATCCTGCTGCTGCTGGGCAGTTTCACCCCGTTGACTGCCGAACCCTCCTGGCAGCGCTCGGCGGTGCGCCCACTGCTGAATCCCACCGTTGCCTGGATGAACAGCAAGCTGCCGCACTGGGAGGTTCCCGGGGCCGATCTGCTGCCCAAGGCCTTGCCGACCGACGCGCTGTCCCCATCTGCATTGATGGAGTTGGGCAAGAACGCAGGCGCCGGGTTGGGAAAGCCGGGCGCGGCAGGCGATAATGGCATCCTCAACCAGGTAGTGGCAGGCAGCGGATGGCTGCGGCCTGCGAAAGCGGAACAGGGCGATTCCTACGATCCGGCGGAAGTGCGCCCGGATGCTCCTGCACTGCCGGACAGTATCGAGCCGGGCGATCCGGCCAACGTCGACCGCGTGCGCGGCGACCACCGCGGCCAGGTACGGCCACCTTCCTTGTAACTGGGCACAGCCCAGCGGAGACCTCGCATCATGTGTGGCATCGTCGGAATCGTCGGCAACCAGAACGTCGCCGGGCAGTTGTATGACGGCTTGACCGTCCTCCAGCACCGTGGCCAGGATGCGGCGGGCATCGCCACCGCCAGCGGCAGCCGCCTGCGCGTGCAGAAGGCCACCGGCCTGGTCCGCGATGTGTTCGATGCCCGCACCATGTCCACCCTGGAAGGCAGCGTGGGCATTGCCCACGTGCGCTACCCGACCGCCGGTTCGGAAGGCATGGACGAGGCGCAGCCGTTCTACGTCAATTCGCCGTACGGCATCGCGCTGGCCCACAACGGCAACCTGATCAACACCGAGGTGCTGCGCCAGCAGGTGTTCGAACAGGACCGCCGCAACGTCAACACCGATTCGGACAGCGAAGTGCTGCTGAACGTGTTCGCCTACGAACTGGAACAGCAGCGCCAGCTCAGCCCGGAAGCGGCCATCCGCGCGGTGGCCGGCGTGCACCGCCGTTGCAAGGGCGGCTATGCGGTGGTCAGCGTGGTGCTGGGCCTGGGCCTGGTCGCCTTCCGCGACCCGCATGGCATCCGTCCGCTGGTGCTGGGCAAGCGCAGCCATGCCGAGGGCGACGAGTACATCGTGGCGTCCGAGTCGGCCGCGCTGGACGTGCTGGGCTTCCAGCGCGTGCGCGATGTGCAGCCGGGCGAAGCGCTGGTGATCACCGCGCGTGGCGAGCTGTTCTCGGAGATCTGCGCCGAGCCGGCCGAGCACACCCCGTGCATCTTCGAATACGTGTACTTCGCGCGCCCGGACTCGATGATCGACAACGTCTCGGTGCACAAGGCGCGCATGCGCATGGGCATCAAGCTGGGCGAGAAGATCCTGCGCCTGCGCCCGGACCATGACATCGACACCATCATCCCGATCCCGGACACCTCGCGCGACGCGGCGCTGGAAATCTCCAACGTACTTGGGGTGAAGTACCGCGAAGGCTTCATCAAGAACCGCTACATCGGCCGTACCTTCATCATGCCGGGGCAGGGCGAACGCGTGAAGTCGGTGCGTCGCAAGCTCAACCCGATCCACCTTGAGTTCCGCAACCGCGTGGTGCTGCTGGTGGACGATTCGATCGTGCGTGGCACCACCAGCCAGCAGATCGTGCAGATGGCCCGTGACGCGGGCGCGCGCAAGGTCTACCTGGCCAGCGCCGCGCCGCCGGTGCGCTACCCGAACATCTACGGCATCGACATGCCGGCGGCCGAGGAACTGGTCGCGCACAACCGCACCGTGGAAGAGATCGAAGCCCACCTGGGCTGCGACTGGCTGATCTACCAGGACCTGGAAGACATGGAAGCGGCAGTGAGCGAAGGCAACCCGGCGCTGCGCAGCTTCGATTCGTCCTGCTTCAACGGCCACTACCCGACCGGCATTGAACCGGGCTACTTCGAGCGCATCCAGCAGCTGCGGTCGGACGACGCCAAGCACAAGCGCCGCGCCTGAGGACCAGGCGTGGTCGATGTACCCGACGTTGGTGGCGACCTGCTGCGCGCAGCGCAGCAGTGCCTGGCCGAAGCCGACCCGCTGCGCAAGGTTGCGCTGACCCAGGCGTATGCGGCCGCGTTCCGTGCCGGTCGCCTGAAGGTGGCGGCCGATGCGCCACCGCCGGAACCGATCCGCATGCCGGGCCGGCCAGCGCAGCTGATGCTGGTGCATCCGCGCGAAGTTCCGCGGCGCGGACTGGGTGGCGTGGAAGGTCGGGCTGCCTTCATCCACGCCATCGCCCATATCGAACTCAACGCGATCGACCTGGCCTGGGACGCGGTGTACCGCTTCCGTGGCCTGCCGTCGGCGTTTCATGCCGACTGGGTCAGCTGTGCCGACGACGAATCGCGGCATTTCATGCTGCTGCGCGAGCGCCTGCAGGTGCATGGCCACGACTACGCCGACTTCCCCGCGCACAACGGCCTGTGGGAAATGTGCGAAAAGACCGCGCACGATGGCCTGGCACGCATGGCGCTGGTGCCGCGCGTGCTGGAAGCGCGCGGCCTGGACGTGACGCCCGGCATGATCGAGAAACTGCGCAATGTCGGTGATGGCGAAACCGCCGATGTGCTGGAGGTGATCCTGCGTGAGGAAGTGGCGCATGTTGCCGCCGGTTCGCGCTGGTACCGCTGGTACTGCGACCGCGCCGGTGTCGAGCCGCGCGCACGTTTCAAGGAACTGCTTGTGGAGTATGCCGGCGGCTACCTGCACGGGCCGTTCAACATGGAAGCGCGCCTGCTGGCCGGGTTCGATGCGGATGAGCTGGCCAACCTTGTCGAGCAGGCCGGCTGAGAACAGGGGAGGTCCCCTTTTCTTATGCGTTCGGCAACACCACGCGCTTGCCATCCACGGTTGGCCGGTTGATATAGAACAAGCCAGGGCCTGGTCGATACGGCAGTTCGCTGACGCCGGCATCGGCGGCGTAGGTCAGTGCGGTGTCGCCCAGTGCATCGAAGTTCCAGTGCGCCGACTGCATCAGGTAACGCCGACGCAGCAGCGCCTCCTGTGTCGCCGTCAGTGGCTGTCCGGCCACCAGGCGCCGTGCGATAGGCCGCAGGGCGGACGGCAGTTCCCAGCCGGGAACCTCGGCGGCATTTGCAGTCCATTGCACGCCGGCATCGATGGCCTGCTGCTGCATCACCTGCAGTGCGATCAGCTGGTAACGCCAGTCGATGGGCCGGCGCAGTACCACAGCGGCGGTCACATACAGCACCGGTGACAACAGCACGCTGCGGCTGCCGGCGCGTCGCTGCTGCTGCCACTGGTGCCAGACATCCACCCAGATTTCCTTCTCGTCCACGCCCAGCTGCTGTCGCCAGCGTTCGGCATCGGCCTGTGTTTCAGCATAGGCCGTGGTGGCCTGCAGCATCGCCAGTGGAGGAATCTGGTAGTCGGCAACCGCGGGGCGGCGCAGCAACTGCCGGCGCGGGCGACTGAGCAGCTTGGGTCCTTCGTCGAGCTGGTTGTAGCCGCCACCGATGTTGGCGTGCACGCCGGGCAGGGCAATCTCGGTGAACGGCGGCGCCACGCTGGTCAGTGCATAGTGCTGGCGATGTTCATCACGCGCGGTGAGCTGCACGACGTGGCGTGCGATGCCACTGCGCAGCGCCAGTTGCGGCTGTTCCTCGGCGCGGCCGCCATTGACCGCGACAACGGTGTCGAACAGCCCGATGAAGCGCAGCACCGGCGTGGACGGGGCGAAGTTCGCAGTGCAGGACAGGCCGGCGGCCTGTAGCAGCTGGCGCCAGCGCACGCCGTCCCAGCCCTGAAGTTGGTTGGCGATGTCACGTGCGGCAGCAGCGCCGCGTGAATAACCGAACAGGTCCAGCTGCACGCCATGCAGCGGTCGCTGCCAGCGTGCGGATAGTCCCGACAGTGCGGCCGGAAGCAGCACCTGCAGCGCGCGCTGCACTTTCGCGCGCACACCACTGGCGCCGATGCCGAACGCCAGTCCGATCAGGTCGTCGTCGGCATCGTCGCGGGTGCCCACGCCTTCCACGTAGATCGACAGCGAAGGTGTGGCCATCGCATCGCGGCGGCTGTCCGGATACAGCTGCTGCAGGCGTGCGATGTTGGTCAGGCCGTTGTCGTAGCTGCTGGTCAGCCGGCTCTGGTAGGTCGAATCGTCATCCGCACGCAGCTGCGCCGGACGTGGCTGCGGAACCCGGGGGCGACCGCGTGCCAGGTTGTGTGCGTTGTTGCGGGTGCCATCGAAGAACAGGCCTATCCGCAGCAAGCCGACATCTTCGTCCGTGTCCTGCGATGGAGCCATGTGCATGTCCCGTCGTGGCTACGTCACGGTAGCGCGAAAGCGGTGTATTGGCGAAGTGTAGTGACGCTTTTGACCTTAATTAACGTAGATGCGGTGGATCACAGTTCCTGATTTTCATCTCCGTCTTCTATTGAATTCACACGGCCCACGCAGGCCATATGGCCAAACCCGGCAAACCCGGGCGTGCTGCATCAACGCTGTTCACATCATTCAAGGAGCGACGCAATGTTGTCCAGATCGATTGGCAAAGCGGCAGGTGGCCTGGTGTTGGGTTTGTCGGTGGCAGCGGCCGCGCAGGCGGCACCGTTGTTCGAGCCAGTGACGGTCATCAGCCGTGCATCGGCAAACAGTGAGCCCGCGCTGGGCAAGCTGCTGGCCACCCCGTCCACCGCGACGGTACAGGAAGTGCGTGTCGATGCAGCTGCCACCGCGCAGCCGCAGCTCGAGTTCGAACTGCTCGGCCGGCGCGTGCAGGCGGTGCGCAGCAAGGTGGAGGCGCTGCCCGATGGCGGCAGCATCTGGTACGGCCAGTTCCGCTCCCCTTCGGACAAGCTGACCGCTGCCACGTCCAATGGCCAGGACGATCCGGGCAATTCGCTGATCCTGGTGCGCTCGGGCGACACCATCACTGGGTCGATCCGCAAGGACGGCAAGCTCTATCGCCTGCGCCCGCTGGGCAACCGCCACGTGCTGGTGGAAGTGGACGAATCGCGGATGCCGGCCGACCATCCGGCCGACTACAACCAGCTGCCGAAAATCCCGATGGGCGCCAACGATCGCATCGGTACCGCACAGGCGTCGTCCGGCACCCCGGCCACCATCCGCGTGCTGGTGGTGGCGACCAATGCGGCCGTGGCGGCCTATGGCGGCAACATGCAGTCGCTGGTGCAGCTGGCCGTGGCCGAGTCCAACCAGGGGTATGTCAACAGCAACGTGGGCATCACCATGCAGCTGGCCCGCTACGAGACCACCAACTACACCGAATCGGGCAGCTTCGATACTGATCTGGCCCGCTTCCGTGGCACCAGCGACGGCTACATGGACAGCATCCACACCAGCCGGAACACCTACACGGCGGACGTGGGCGTGCTGCTGATCAACAACAGTGCGTACTGTGGCCTGGCCTCGGGCATAGGCTCGACGGCTTCCACCGCCTTCGCGGCGGTGTACTGGGATTGCGCGACAGGCTATTACTCGTTCGCGCACGAGATCGGCCACCTGCAGAGTGCACGGCATGATATCGCCACCGACCCGAGCACCTCGCCGTACGCCTATGGCCATGGTTATCGCTATGAGCCGTCCAGCAGCACCGGCTGGCGCACGATCATGGCCTACAACTGCACCCGCAGCTGCCCGCGCCTGAACTACTGGTCCAACCCGAACATCAGCTACAACGGCATCCCGATGGGCAACGCCAGTACCGCCGACAACCAGCGCGTGCTGGTCAATACCAAGGCCACCATCGCGGGCTTCCGCTGAGGCCAGGCGCCGGCCAGGGGCGGTGTCTGCCCGGGTGCGTGCACCTGCCCGGGTAGATGCCAACCCTGGTTGGCACCCTGCGATCCATCATTCGCGCGCGAGCGTATCCAGCGACCAGCCGCCGGCATCCACGCGCAGCACCGACCCCTGTTCGTACCAGTCGCCCAGTACGATGCGGGTGCAGGTGCGTCCACCGGCCTGCAGCGTGTGCACCGCCGGGCGATGGGTGTGGCCATGGATCATCGTATCCACGCCGTGGCGCACGAAGGTGGCATCGACTTCGGCCGGGGCCACGTCGGTGACGGTCTCGAACTGTGCGCGGTCACCCTGCTTCATTTCCGCCTGGCGTGCCTGGCTGGCATCACGCGCCTTCTGCGCGAAGGCGATGCGCGCGGCCAGCGGCTGCGACAGGAACTGCGCCTGGAATGCCGGGTCGCGCGTCTGCGCGCGGAACTGCTGGTAGGGAATGTCGTCGGTGCACAACAGGTCGCCGTGCTGCAGCAGCACCGGGCGGCCGTACAGTTCGATCACGCAGGGGTCGGGCAGGATGCGCAGGCCGGCGCGGCGGGCATAGTCCTCGCCGAGCAGGAAATCGCGGTTGCCGCGGATGAAGTACACCGGCACGCCGCTGTCGAAGAGTGCCTTCAGTGCGTCGGCCACCGCATCGGCGGCGGGTGAGGGCGTGTCGTCGCCGATCCAGGCCTCGAACAGGTCGCCCAGGATGTACAGCGCATCGGCGCCGGGCGCCTGGTCGCGCAGGAAGCGCAGGAACAGGTCGGTGATCTCCGGACGGCTGGGGTCCAGATGCAGGTCGGAAATGAACAGCGTGGTCATGCCTGCATTCTAGGCCATCAACGATGACGGTAGCGCCGGGCCACGCGCGGCCGGTGCAGCGGCCATCACACCGGCAGCGGCAGCCAGGCCAGGCTGGCCGAGGCCAACAGGATGGCGATGCCGGTGGCGGCCAGTACATCGGACGGGTAGTGCAGGCCCAGTACCACCCGCGACAGCGCGACGCCGAAGGTGAAGGGAACCAGCAGCGGTGCCAGCCACGGGTAGTAGGCCAGCGCGACGATGGTGAACGACACCGCGTGCAGGGTGTGCCCGGAAGGGAAGCTGAACTCGTCCAGCGGCGCCACCCAGGCGCGGATGCGCAGATCGGCCGCATACGGGCGAGGGCGTCGGGTCCAGCGCTTGAGGCCCTTGTAGAGCAGCAGTGCGGCCAGCCCGGTGGCGGCCATGTGCACCGATGCACGCAGTCCGTCGAAGCCGTCCAGCAGCACCAGTGCGCCCATCAGCACGTACCAGAACACGCCATCGCCGAGCCGGCTGATGACCGAGAACAGCCGGCGCACACGGCGACGCCGGCAGTAGTGGTTGGCCCGGCGGCACAGCCGTGCTTCGCGGCCGGCCAGCAGCTCAAGCGGCGTAGTGCGCATGGCCGCTCCTCCGCGACTGGGCCAGCTCGGCCAGCAGCGCATCGAATTCGGCAACCACCTGTTGTGGATGCAGGCGCTTCATCGCACGCGCGGCGCTGCTGCCCAACTCGCGGCGCCGTGCATCATCGGCGGCCAGCTGCACGGCTGCCTCGATGAACTGCTCATCGTTTTCCACGGCCGCGCCGTTCTCGCCGTCACGCAGGTATTCGCGAGCCGCGCCATAGTCGAAAGCGACGGTGGCCAGGCCGCTGGCCATGCTTTCCAGGGTCACGTTGCCAAAGGTCTCGCTGCGGCTGGGGAACAGGAACAGGTCACCGCTGGCGAAATGCCGGGCCAGCGCATCGCCGCGCTGGATGCCGCAGAAGATGAAATCCGGGTTTTCATGTGCCAGTTTTTCGCGGGCTGGGCCATCGCCCACCCATACGAAGCGGGCTTTGGGCCGGATCTGCTGCAGGCGTCGGAAGGCTCTCACCGCCAGGCCAAGGTTCTTTTCCGCGGCGATGCGGCCGACGTAGATCGCGACCAGGCCATTGCCGTCCACGCCCCATTCCTCGCGCAGCGCCGGGTCGCGCCGGCCGGGATCGAACTGCTGGCTGTCGACCGCGCGCGCCAGCAGGCACACGCGGTCGAAGCCCTGTTCAACAAGGAACTGCTGCAGTTCGCGGGTGGGCACCAGGGTTGCATCGGCCTGATTGTGGAACCGGCGCATCCAGCGCATCGCCGCGGCCTGCAGCCAGGCCACGCCGTAGTCGGGCAGGTACTCGTCGAAGCGGGTGTGGAAACCACTGGCGACCGGAATGCCAAGGCGGCGCGCGGTGCGCAGCGCCGACCAGCCCAGCGGGCCCTCGGTGGCAATGTAGACCGCATCGGGACGCCGCTGCTGCCAGTGGCGGTTGAGCCGGATCGGCGCAGGCAGGCCGAAGCGCAGGCCGGGGTAGCGCGGCAGTGCGGCGCCCGGAACCAGCAGCGCACCTGGCGCCGAGTCCGGTGCTTCGCTGGCCTGGCGTGGCCGGATCAGGTCGATTTCATGGCCGGAATTGCGCAGTCCCTGCTCCAGGCCCTGCACGGTGAGGGCAACGCCGTTCACTTCCGGCGGGTAGGTCTCGGTGACGATGGCATAGCGCATGGCGGGCCTCCGGGTTTCCGGCATGCTCGGGCCTGGCGATGTAGCTGATATGACCGCTTTGCGACCACGGGATGACGGCCGTCCGGTTGCCGTGGAGCCACGGCCCCGAAGGGCCGTGGCGGTGCTGCAGCAAGCGCGGTGGATCAGAAGCGCTGCTGGTATTTCATGTAGATGAAACGACCAATGTCGAAGCCACCGTAGTAGGAGAAATTGGCGCTCGGCTGGCTGTACATGACCGGACCCTGGCGGCCGAACACATTGTTGGCACCGATCGAGACGGTCGCATCCCATGGCAGGTTGTAGCGTGCCTGCACGTCGTGGAAGGTGACCGATCCGCGACGGTTGTAGTCACGGCTGCCGCTGAACCATGGTGCGCGCTGGTCGGGGTGCGAACACTCGTTCGGATACTCATCAACGCCCAGGCAGCGCTCCTTGACCGCAGAGAAGTAGCGCAGGCCCCAAGTCAGGCCGAGGTTGCCGCGTTCCCAGCCCAGCGATGCGTTGGAGCGCACGCGGAAGCCGATGCCACCGTCGGTGGCGATGCCATTGCTGGGAATCGGCGGTACATCCGCCTCGTTGGTGGTCCGTTGCTCCGCAGCGACCACATAGGTGGTCTTCCAGTCGGCGCTCAACGTGCCCCAGGAGGTTTCGATCTTGTGGCCGATCTCCAGGTCATAGCCTTCGGCCTGGCGGAAACCGCTGTTGCGGCTGCCATAGCTGAGCGTGTTGACGATGCCCAGCTCCGGGTCGCGGGTAAAGCTGCCGCAGCGCTCGGCGATGCCCAGTTCGTAGCAGTCGCGGAGGATGTCGTTGGGGTGGTCGGCGACAATGGTGTTGTCGATGCGGATCTTCCACCAGTCCAGCGCGATGTTCAGCCCTTCGGCAAACGTCGGGCTCCACACCAGGCCCAGGGTGCGGCTGGTAGAGGTTTCCGGCTTCAGGTCGGGATTGGAACCGTTGGTGAAGGGCAGCGGTGTCTGCCCGCTGCTGCCGGTGATCGGCTCATTGCCCTGGCCGAGCTGGCGGTAGCTGTCTGCATTGGCGATGTCGGCGGCGCAGCGTGCACGCACCTCCGGGCTGCTGGCGGCCGCGCCATACACCGTATCGCAGGGGTCACGGAAGCCGGTGGTGAAGGTCTGCGAACCCCCACCGTACAGATTCGCGATGGTCGGTGCACGGAAGCCCTGCGCCCAGGTGCCACGGACCAGCAGCTGGTCGATCGGCTTCCACGACACGCCGAACTTGCTGTTGAGGGTTCCGCCGAAGGTGGTGTAGTCCGAGTAGCGCGTTGCCGCGTCGAGGGTCAGCTGGCGTGCACCGGGGAGGTCGTGCAGCAACGGCACGCTCAGCTCCAGGTAGGCCTCGTCGACGCGGTAACCCCCTCCAGTGGGGCCCGCCGCCAGGTTGGTGGTGGCACCGGTCTGGGCCAGCGCGTCGGGAATGAAGCGCCCCTCCTCGCGGCGGCTCTCCACGCCCAGGGCGAAGCCCAGTTCCCCCGCAGGCAGCGTGGCAAGGCCTCCACTGAGGCTGGCGAACAGGTTGCGGGTGGTGTTTCTGCCACGGGTGATTTCCTCGGGGAACAGCCAGTCCTGCAGTTCGCCGTTGCCGGTCAGGCCGTAAGGGTCATCCTGGCCATACGGCACCAGCGGATTCCAGGGCTTGCAGCCGGCAATCGGTGCCTCCGGTGTACCGCATTCCACCTTGCCGGTGGCCGGGTTGTAGAACGAAGGGCCGGTGGAATCGGCGACGCGCTGCTTGTGCAGGTTGCCGGTGGCACGCTGCTCCAGTTCGCTGCGGTTGTACTGGTAGCCGGCTTCCCAATCGAACTCGCGACCGACGAACTGGAAGCTGCCTTCAAACGCGGCCACACCCTGCCAGGTGGTCAGTTCGCTGATGCTGACCCGCGGAATCTCCCAGGTGCGGCGGTTCCAGTGCACGTCGCTTGGGTGTTCATAGCCGTGGTGGCTGCCGAACGGGTTGAACCAGCTGTCGGCGGACATCGGCGTGATGCCGGCCGCAGCGGACTGGAACGGATAGCCGGCGACCTGGCGCGTGGTGGTACGCCGGTTGTAGGCCAGCTGCGTATTGAAGCGGACCTGGTCGTTCATATCCATGCGTGCGTCGACAAAGAGCGAATCGCGCTTGATCGGTGTCTGCACGTGCATCTGCTCGTTGCTGTTGCTGACATCACCGGTGAACGGTGTGTTGTCACTGAGGTGGAAACTGTCCGGCCCGCCCGGCTGGCTGCCGCGGTCGAGGGAATAGCTGCAGCCACGGCTGCTGCTGCAGCCCGGGCCCTTGAAGCCGACGATGCGCCCCCACTGGCCGACCGTGGTCCAGCCATCGTCCGGATGACGATCGGTGTAGCTGTAGGCGCTGAAGCCGCGGTCCTTGGCCCATACGCCCTTCTCTTCGACATGCTCGGCGGCGACGCTGATCGAGGCGCGGTCGTTCGACCAGCCGGCAACCACGTCGTACTGGGTGCGCGCACCGTCACCTTCGCTGAACTGCCCGTGGTAGACGTTGGCCGCCACGCCCTGGACGTTGCGCCGGGTGATGATGTTGACCACGCCGGCCATCGCGTCGGAACCGTAGATGGCCGAAGCGCCGTCCTTCAGCACTTCCATGCGCTCCACGGCAGCGGCGGGAATGCTGGAAATGTCCTGGTAACCCGAAGTGGTCATGCCCAGGCGCTTGCCGTTGACCAGCACCAGCGTGCGCTGCGCCCCCAGCCCGCGCATGTCCACGTAGCTGCCGCCGGAGGCTTCGCCACTGCTGAGCGGGCTGGCGCGGCTGAGCGCGGGGCTGCCGGTCGCGGTCAGGTTCTGCAGGATGTCCGCGACGGAATTGAAGCCCTGCCGCTCGATGTCGGCGCGGCTGATGGTCAGCACCGGCTGTGCGGTTTCCAGGTCGACCTGGCGGATGCGCGAACCGGTGATCTCGATACGGTCCAGCGTGGTGGCTTCCGGTGCATGCTGGGCGAATGCGGGGGCGGCCAGTGCGGTGGTGGCCGTCATCGTCAGTGCACGACGGATCGCCAACCCCAGTTCGGGAATACGGATGGTCATGGGTCTCTCTCTCGGTCTTCGAAGTCTTCGGAACACAGCCAAGCGGGGCTGCGTCAATGCCACCGCGGTGGTGGACGTTCGAACCTAGTGAAGACGGGCGTGGAGACGTATGGGCAAGCGACGAAAGTCGTGCAGACAGGTGTGACGTTTCTGCACAAAGCGGAAGCAGATCAATCGATTGCTCCGGCCTGCGGCGTTACGGCGGAGGCGAGGCAGCGGACCGGGTCCCTGATGGAACGCAGCACGGGCAATGTGGAAAGCGACAGTCTGCGCAGAATCAGAAAGAACCACGGCCCCGAAGGGCCGTGGTCGACAAGCGTCAGCAACGCGGGTGGATCAGAAGCGCTGCTGGTACTTCATGTACATGAAACGACCGATGTCGTAGCCACCGTAGTAGGAGAACGACGAGTTCGGCTTGCTGTACATCACCGGCGCTTCCTTGCCGAACACATTGTTCGCGCCCACCGACACGGTTGCATCCCACGGCAGGTTGTAGCGGAACTGCACGTCGTGGAAGGTCACCGCGCCGCGCTCGTTGTAAGCGGTCGGCGACTTCAGCCACGGAGCCAGGAAGGTCGGATCGGAGCATTCGTCCGCATACCGCGAGGCGTTGAGGCAGCGCTCCTTCACACCGGAGTAGTAGCGTGCCGTCCAGCTGACGCCGAAGTCACCCACATCCCAGCCCAGCACCAGGTTCGAGCGCACGCGGAACGCAAGGCTGGTGGCGGTGCCGATGGTGTTGGCCACGCCGTTGATCGGCGTGATCGCATCACGGACATCATTGGTGGAGCGGTAGACGTTCTTGCTCACATAGGTGCTGGTCCAGCCTGCGCTCAGCTTGCCGTAGCCGGTGTCGACGCGGTAGCTGACATCCAGGTCGTAACCTTCGGTCTCGGCGAAGCCGGCGTTGCGGTTGCCGAACTTCAGGCCGGTGACGATGCCGTTGGACGGGTCGCGGGTGAAGCGGCTGCAGCGCGATTCGATGCCCTGCTCATAGCAGTCCTTCAGGATCTGGTTCGGGCTGTCACCGACGATGGTGTTGTCGATGCGGATCTTCCACCAGTCCAGCGCCACGTTGAAGTTGCTGAGGAAGGTCGGGCTCCACACCAGGCCCAGCGTTTTGCTGGTCGAGGTCTCCGGAACCAGTAGCGGGTTGGAGCCGGACACGAACGGCGTCGGGGTGGCATCCTGCGCCGTGGTTACCGGCGTGTTGCCCTGCTTCAGCTGGCGGAAGTTGGCTGCATCGGCGATGTCACGTGCGCACCGTGCGCGGACTTCGGCACTGCCTTTGGCCGAGCCGAACACGGTGTCGCACGGGTCGCTGAACTGCGCGAAGGTTTCCGAACCACCACCGTACAGATCGTTGATGGTCGGTGCGCGGAAGCCCTCGGCCCAGGTACCACGGACCAGCAGCTGGTCGATCGGCTTCCACTTGAAGCCGAACTTGCTGTTGAGCGTGTTGCCGAAGGTGTTGTACTTGGAATAGCGGGTAGCGGCATTGAAGCTCAGCTCGCGTGCGCCGGGCAGGTCGGCCAGCACCGGCACGTTGAGTTCCAGGTAGGCTTCCTTCACGTTGTAGCTGCCACCGGTCGGGCCAGCGGCCAGGTTGGTGGTGGCACCGGTCTGGGCCAGGGCATCGGGGGTGTAGCGGCCATCTTCCTTTCGGCTTTCCACACCGAAGGCGAAGCCCAGGTCGCCGGCCGGCAGGGTCAGGATGCTGCCGGACAGATTGGCGAACGCGTTCTTGGTGGTGGTCCGGCCGGTGGTGTGCTCCGCCGGGAACAGCCAGGCCATCAGCTCTTCATTGCCGGTCAGTCCGTTCGGATCGTTTCTGCCGTAGGGCACCAGCGGGTTCCACGGCGTGCAGCCGCTGATCACCGCGCCCGGACGGCCACACATCACCTTGCCGGTGGCCGGATCCAGGAACGACGGGCCCACGGCGTCGCGCACGCGCTTCTTGTGCAGGTTGCCGGTGGCGGTGGCGGTCAGCTCGTTGCGGTTGTACTGGTAGCCCACGTCCCAGTCGAAGTAGCGCTGGCCGATCTCGAAGCTGCCATCCAGCGACACTACCGCACGGTAGGTCTTCAGTTCGCTGGTGCTCACGCGCGGGATTTCCCAGGTGCGGCGGTTCCAGGCCACGTCGGTTGGCCTGGCATAGCCGTGCTGGGTGCCGAACGGGTTGAAGTAGCTGTCCTTGGACATCAGGCCGGTGGCGGTCGGGTCACCGGAGATGGACACCGAGCTGGACTGCAGCGGGTAGCCTGCAATCTGGCGCTCGGCCGAACGCTTGTTGTAGCCGAATTCGGTGCGCAGGTTGACCTGGTCGGTGATCTTGAAGCGACCGTCGAAGTACACCGAATCACGCTTGAGCGGATACATGACGTGCATCTGTTCGTTGGCGTTGCTGACGTCGCCGGTGAACGGGGTTGCGTCGGTCAGGTGGTAGTTGGCCGGGTTGGTCGGGTCAGCGCCGCGGTTGAGCGAGTAGCCACACCCCTGGGTGGCGTTGGTGCAGCCCGGGCCGCCCTTCAGGCCGGTAACCTGGCCCCACTGGCTCAGCGTGGTCCAGTTGGAGGCGTCGTTCGGGTGGCGGTCGCTCACGCCGTACTTGCTGAACCAGCGGTCCTTTGCCCAGACGCTCTTTTCTTCGGAGTGCTCCAGTGCCAGGGTCAGCGACACGCGATCGTTGCTCCAGCCGCCGACCACATCGAAGCGGTCACGGGCACCGTCGCCTTCGCTGTACTGGCCGTGGTAGACATTGGCGGTCACGCCGTTGACGTTGGAGCGGGTGATGATGTTGATCACGCCCGCCATCGCGTCGGAACCGTAGATGGCCGAGGCGCCGTCCTTCAGCACTTCAATGCGCTCCACCGCAGACACCGGCAGCGAGGACACGTCCTGGTAGCCGGAGGTGCTGATGCCCAGACGCTTGCCATTGACCAGCACCAGGGTGCGCTGCGCGCCCAGGTTGCGCATGTCGATGTAGGTGCCGCCGGTGTTCTCGCCAGCGCTCAGCGCGTTTGCGCGGCTGATCGCCGGGCTGCCCATCGCGGTGACGTTCTGCAGGATGTCGGCCACCGAGCTGAAGCCCTGGCGCTCGATGTCCAGCCGGCTCAGTGCCAGGACCGGCTGTGCGGTCTCCACGTCCACCTGGCGGATGCGCGAGCCAGTGATCTCGATGCGATCCAGGGTGGTCGGCGCGGCAGTGCTGCCACTCTGGGCGAACGCAGGCAGCGCGGCCAGCGTCGCAGTGGTTGCCAGGGCGTAGCGGATGGCCTGCCCCAGGGGGGTAGTACGTGAAGTCATGACGAGCTCTCTCTCTCTAAGGTCGTGCAGGGACGCCAAAAGGGGCGTCGAAGAAATCGGCCGCCGACAAGCGGACCGATGACCCGATAGTAGTCTCGTTGGTTAAGTCTATGTAAAGAGGATATGTCGGTTTGTACCAGCTTTCTTCATCAGATTTCACGAAAGCTCAACAAAAGCAGTCGCTTAGCGGTCACGCTGAATGCGCTTGCTCGACATGATCTGCTGCATCGCAGCAGATCTATGCGGGGCACGTGCGCGAACTGTAACGGTGTGTGACGTACTCCCCTCGTGGGGGCGCGGCGCTCAGGCCACGAACGGCCGGAACTGGATGCCCAGTCCGGCGATGCCATCGGTCTCGCCGATCAGGTCCGCGCGCAGCAGCGGCCGGGCATCGATGAAGGCCTGCGGCACGATCAGCGACAGGCGGTTGTCGTCGGCGGTCAGTTCCAGTGCCGGCAGCGGATCGTCCTCATGGGCACGGTTGAGCAGCACCGCCAGGCGCAGCAGGGCGGCCAGCCGGCGTGCGGTCAGCAGCAGGCGCTCGGGCAGGGCGTCGAAGGCGGTCTTGGTTACGCTGCGGCGGTGGCTGCGCACCAGCGCGGCCAGCATCTGCTGCTCCTGGCGCGAGAAGCCGGCGATATCCGAGTGCTCCAGCACATAGCTGCCGTGCACGTGGTAGCCGCTGTGCGCGATCATCAGGCCCAGCTCGTGCAGGCGCGCGGCCCAGCCGAGCATGCGCGCATCGTCGGCATCGAGCCTCCAGCGATCCTGCACCTGTTCCAGCAGCGACAGCGCGGTCTCCTGCACCCGCTCGGCCTGCACGGTATCGATGCCGTAGCGCTGGCTGAGTGCGGCCACCGATTCATCACGCAGGTCGTTCTCGCCGGCGCGGCCGACGATGTCATACAGGATGCCTTCGCGCATCGCGGCCTTGCTCACCAGCAGTTTCTGCAGGCCCAGCGCCTGGAACGCGGCTTCCAGTACCAGGATCCCGCCGGCGATGATCGGGCGGCGGTCGCTGGACAACCCGGGCAGCTGGATGTCGTCGATCTTCTTCGCCTTCAGCAGTTCATCGCGCAGCTGCGGCAGGGCCTCGGCGGTGATCGCGCCCTTGCTCAGCTTCATCGTCGCGCAGATCTCGCTGATCGCCTTGTGCGTGCCTGAAGAACCCAGGGCTTCCTGCCAGCCCAGCGCACGGTACTTGCTGGCGAAGGGCTGGAACTCACGGCCGATCTCGGCCAGCGCATCCTTCCAGCGCTTCTTGCTCAGCTTGCCGCCAGGGAAGAAACGCCGTGTGCTGGCGATGCAGCCGGCCTGCAGGCTTTCGCGCTCCAGGGTCTGCATGCCCATGCCGATGATGAATTCCGTGGAGCCGCCGCCGATATCGATCACCAGCCGGCGCTGGCCGGGCTTGGGTGGTTGCGCATGGGCCACGCCCAGGTAGATCAGGCGCGCTTCTTCGCGACCGCTGACCACTTCGATGGCATGCCCGAGCGCGGTTTCGGCGGGAACCAGGAACGACTGCGGCGAGCGCAGCTGGCGCACGGTGTTGGTGGCCAGCGCACGCACCCGGTGCGGCGGCACATTGCGGATGCGCTGGCCGAAGCGGGCCAGGCATTCCAGGGCACGTTGGCGTGCAGCGGAAGAGAGACCACCCTTGCCATCCAGGCCATCGGCCATGCGCACCGTCTCGCGCAGGCGGTCGATCACCCGCAGCTGACCGAGCGTGTAGCGCGCGATGACCATGTGGAAACTGTTGGAGCCAAGGTCGATGGCGGCCAGCAGGTCGCCATCCTGCAATGCGGGCGGAGTCGTGGTGGTATGCGGCATGGACGAATGTTAGCCGAAGGGGCGGTGTGCTCGTCACCGCGCGGCCTTCACATTTTGGAAGGAGGCGTGCAGCACGATGGCAAGGGGTCAGATCCCGCTGTGGGTGGGTGCCGACCGTTGGTCGGCACTGATCGAATCCCGACCAGCGGTCGGGATCCACCGGGGATCGAATCCCGACCAGCGGTCGGGATCCACCGGGGCAGGACTACAGCCCCTGCATCAATGCCATCTGCGCGGAATGCGGCGCTTCGTCGTGCGCCGGCGCGCGCTTGTGGTAGATGCCGTCGGCATCCAGTTCCCAGGCGTTGAGATTGTCGTCCAGGTAGTTCTGCAGCACTTCGCGATAGACCCGCTTGGCCAGCTCCGGGTCGAGGATCGGGAAGCAGGTCTCGACCCGGCGCAGCAGGTTGCGCTCCAGCCAGTCGGCGCTGGCGCAGTACATTTCCGGAGCGCCGTCGTTGCCGAACCAGTAGACGCGGCTGTGTTCCAGGAAGCGGCCGACGATCGAGCGCACGCGGATGTTGTCCGAGATGCCCGGCACACCCGGGCGCAGGGTGCAGGCGCCGCGGATGATCAGGTCGATCTGCACGCCGGCCTGCGAGGCCGCGTACAGGGCGCGCACCACCTGCGGTTCGTTCAACGCGTTCATCTTGGCGATGATCCGCGCCGGGCGGCCGGCGGCGGCGATGCGCGTCTCGCGCTCGATGCGGCCGAGGATGCCGGTATGCAGAGTGAAGGGCGACTGCAGCAGGCGCTTGAGCTTCATCTTCGAGGCGAGGCCGGACAGCTGCTGGAACAGCAGGTGCACGTCGTTGCCGATGTCCGGGTCAGCCGTGATCAGGCTGATGTCGGTGTACGCGCGGGCGGTACCGCTGTGGTAGTTGCCGGTGCCCAGGTGTACATAGCGGCGCAGTTTGCGGCCTTCGCGGCGCACGATCAGCAGCATCTTGGCGTGGGTCTTGTAGCCGACCACGCCGTACACCACCTGCACGCCGGCCTCCTGCAGGCGATCGGCCAGGCCCAGGTTGGCTTCCTCGTCGAAGCGCGCGCGCAGTTCAACCACCACGGTCACGTCCTTGCCGTTGCGCGCGGCCTGGATCAGTGCATCGACGATCAGCGAATCCTTGCCGGTGCGGTACAGGGTCTGCTTGATCGCCAGCACGTTCGGATCGATCGCCGCCTGCCGGATCAGGTCCAGCACCGCGGTGAAGGCATCGAACGGATGGTGCAGCAGCAGGTCCTGGCGTGTCACTGTCTCGAAGATGCCGTCGCTGTCGCGCAGGGTGCGCGGGGTCATCGGCGGGTACTTCAGGTCCGGCTGCGCGATCAGGTCGTACAGCTGGATGATGCGGTTGAGGTTGACCGGGCCATCAATGCGGTAGACCGCGTTCTCGGTCAGGCCGAAATTCTGCAGCAGGGTGCGCACGATCTCACGCGGCATGTCGTGGGCGATCTCCAGGCGCACCGCCGGCCGGTAGCCGCGGTCCACCAGCTCGTCGCGCAGCGCCAGCGCCAGGTTTTCCACTTCCTCCTCATCCACCACCAGCTCGGAGTTGCGGGTAACGCGGAACTGGTAGGCGCCCTGGACTTCCATGCCCGGGAACAGCTCATCGACGAAGGTGGACAGCACCGACGACAGGAACACGAAATTCTGTGATCCGCCCAGCTTTTCCGGCAGCTGGATGATGCGCGGCAGTGAGCGCGGCGCACGCACGATGGCCAGGTGGCCGGCGCGGCCGAACGCGTCGGTGCCTTTGAGCACCACCACGATATTCAGCGACTTGTTGAGGATCTTCGGGAACGGATGCACCGGGTCCAGGCCCAGCGGCGACAGCACCGGCATGATCTCGTTGCGGAAATAGGCGCGCAGCCAGCGCCTCTGTCGATCGGTCCAGGAATGGCGGCCGAGCACGCCGATGCCGGCGTCCATCAGCGCCGGGCGGAGCGTCTCGTTCCAGCAGCGGTACTGCTGGTCCACCAGTTCGGCGGCGCGGTCATGAATGGCGCTGAGGATGGCCTGCGGGCTCATCCCGTCCGGTGCCGGCGGCAGGCCGAATTCCTGCGCGTGGCGCACGGCGGCGGCGCGGATCTCGAAGAACTCGTCGAGGTTGGTGCAGGAGATGCACATGAAGCGCAGGCGCTCCAGCAGCGGCACCTGCGGGTCCATCGCCTGGGCCAGCACGCGGAAGTTGAAATCCAGCTGCGACAGCTCACGGTTGATGTACAGCGCCGGGTCGCGCAACGGATCGTTGTCCGGGCTCACGGGGAGGGGGAGGGATCCGAGGCTGCTCATGGCGTCATTCTTCGATGGAGGTCAGGGGGGCGGACTCGCGCGGGCGCACGTGGTCGGCATCGAAATGGCAGGAGAACACCGAGCCCTTGCCGACTTCGCTTTCGATCTCCAGCCGTGCGTGGTGCAGGCCGAGGATGTGCTTGACGATCGACAGGCCCAGTCCGGTACCGCCACTCTCGCGTGAGCGGCTGCTGGAAACCCGGTAGAAGCGTTCGGTCAGGCGCGGCAGGTGCGTGGCGGGAATGCCGTAGCCGGAATCGCGCACGGCCAGCACGGCGCCGTCGCCCTCGCGGCGGAACTCCACCGCGATGCGGCCACCGGCCGGGGTGTAGCGCACCGCGTTGGTGACCAGGTTGGAGAAGGCGCTGTGCAGCTCCTTGGTCGAGCCCTGCAGGTCGACGCCGGCCAGATCGTCGATGCTGATCTGGTGGCGGCCCTGGCTGTGCGCTTCGGCCTCGCGGCGCAGGGTTGCCAGCATCGGCTGCATGGCCACGGTCTCTTCCTCGCTGTGTTCCTGCGATTCCAGGCGCGACAGCGTCAGCAGGTCTTCCACCAGCTGGGCCATGCGCTGGCTCTGCTTGCGCATTTCCTCCAGCATCGGTCCGGTTCCCGGGAAATCCTCCGGGTCCATCATGTCCAGGTAGCCGTGGACCACGGTGAGCGGCGTGCGCAGTTCGTGTGAAACATTGGCCACGAAGTCGCGGCGCACCTGTTCCAGGCGAAGCAGCTTGCTGACGTCACGCGCGATCAGCAGCCAGTAATCCGACGAATAGGGAATCAGGCGCAGGTTCAGGCGGATCGCCGGGTCGACCGGCGAGGGCACGTCCAGGATCGGCTCGGCGTTGCGGCCACCGGCCAGCCAGTGCGCCAGCGGCATTGGCTGCAGGCGTTCGACCAGGGCCTCGCCAAGGTCGCCGGGATGGTGCAGGCCGAGCAGGGCGGTAGCCGCTTCGTTGAACCACTGCACGCGCTGGCTGTTGCGGTCCAGCACCACCACCGCATCGGGAAGCGCGGCGGCAGCGGCGCGGTAGCTGCGCAGCATGTCCAGCAGGCGGCGCTTGCGTACGCGCATTTCCACCTGGTTGCGGTACAGCAGGCGGTCCAGCTCGTTCCAGACGCCGCTGCCTTCCTCGGCGGTGTCCCAGCGCTGGCGCGCGGTCAGCCGCCGCAGCACGCTGCGCAGCCGCCAGTAGTGCCAGGCCAGGGTGGCCAGCGCGCCCAGTGCGATGCACAGCCACAGATGCCCCGAGAGCCACCCCACCAGTCCGGCGAACAGCAGCACCGCGGCAACGGTGGCCAGGGTCTTCAACCAGGCAGAGCGGATGTGGCGGGGCATTGCGATCTCGTCGTTGAGGTGCGGCGGTTCACTGGGGTGAACCGAGGGTTATAGCAGAGTTGCCGGCGCCGGCACCCGCAGGTGCTTGGCGCCGGCACGACGAGACTCAGGTGGCAGTGGAGAAACGGTAGCCGGCGCCGCGCACGGTCTGCACCATGTTCTCGGCGTTGAACGGTTCCAGCGTCTTGCGCAGGCGGCGGATGTGCACGTCGATGGTGCGCTCCTCCACGTACACGCTGCCGCCCCACACATGGTCCAGCAGCTGGGCGCGGGTATAGACGCGCTCCGGGTGGGTCATGAAGAAGTGCAGCAGGCGGTATTCGGTCGGGCCGATCGGCACCGGCTGGTCATTGGCGAATACGCGATGCGCCGCGCCATCGATGCGGATCGGGCCGACCGCCACGCTGCCGTCCTCGTCGTCCTCGCGGGCGCGGCGCATCACCGCGCGGATGCGGGCCAGCAGTTCGCGCGCCGAGAACGGCTTGACCACATAGTCGTCGACGCCGGCTTCAAGGCCGCCAACGCGGTCGTTCTCTTCGCCGCGCGCGGTCAGCATGATGATCGGCACTTCGCGGGTCAGCGTTTCCTTGCGCCAGCGACGGGCCAGGTCCAGGCCACTCGTACCGGGCAGCATCCAGTCCAGCAGGATCAGGTCGGGGACGCGGTCGGCGATCGCAGTCTGGGCCTCCCGGGCATCGCCGGCGTGGACCGGTTCGTAATCGCCCTTGCGAAGGGCGAAGGCGACCATTTCACGGATCGCGGGCTCGTCATCGACGATCAGGATGCGTTTCTGCACGAGGACACCGTAGGGCTCGGTTACTGGAGTGGTGCCAGTAGACTACGGTTTGATGACATGTTTGTGACTACCCGGCCTGGAACCGGCTGGGACTGCCATCGGCCGGTCATGCAGCGCTCAGCGCCGGTCCAGGTCCGGATCCTGCACACCCTGGCGGCGCAGCTCCAGCACGGTCGGGGTGATCGATTCGATGCGCGCGTCAACCCGCGCACGGCCGATGTAATCCAGTGCCGGGTTGCGCTTGAGCGCCTGCAACTGCAGCAGCGCCTGCTCCGGCCGTCCGCTGAGGAAGGCCGCCTCGGCATAGGCCTCGCTGGCACGCACGCTGTCGCCGGCCAGCTCGCTGGCGCGGGCATATCGCTGCTGGAAGACCGGATCGTTACCGCTTTGCGACAGCAGGGGCCGCAGCATGGCCTGCGCGCGCTGGCCGGCCTCGCGGGTACCCTGTTCGTTCAGGATCTCGGCATAGGTCAGTGCCACCGGGCGGCTGTTGGGGTGCTGGCGCAGCAACTGCTCGAAGCGGCTGTTGGCCTGGGCGGCCTGGCCGGCCCGTGACTCCGCTTCGCCCAGCGCCAGCGCCAGCCACAGGTTGTCCGGCCGGCCCTGCAGCAGGCCGGCCAGGGTCTGCCGGGCCTGGGTGGCGCCGGCGCGACCGCCGCGCATCACAGCCAGCGCCTGGCCATAGCGCTGGGCATCGTTGAGGCCGTCCTTCTGGCGCTTGGCCAGGTCGGCATACTCGCGTTCCAGCTCGGGCGCGGAGTCCGCGCTGAGCACGCGCAGGCGCTCGCGCGCCCAGTCGAAGTCGCCACTGGCGCCGCGGCTGAGCTGGCCCATCGGGATGCGCAGCACGTTGCTGGGCAGCAGCGGGTTGTTTCCGCGCAGCAGGGGCTCGGCCAGGCTGGGGTCGGCCGGGTCCACGCGCTCCCTGCGCTCGCCGCTGGGGGTGGTGGTGGTCAGCAGCACCGTGTCCTTCTTCATCTGCTCGGCGCGGGCCTTGGCCTCGCTGATGCGGGTGATGTTGACCGGGTGGGTGCGCAGGAACTCGGGCACGCTGTAGCCGCCTTCGTTGCCGCGCATCGCCGATGCCATCCGTTCGAAGAAGCCGGCCATGGCATCCACGTCGTAGCCGCTGCGCGACAGCGTGCGGATGCCGAGGCGGTCGGCCTCGGACTCGTTGGAACGGGTGTAGTTGATCTGCCGCTGCTGCATCAGGCCCATGCCGGAACTGATCGCGGCCATGGTCGCGTTGCCGGAGGACGTGCTGTTGCTGGCCTGCGCGGCCACCACCGCCGCCAGCATGCCCAGCAGGATCGGGATCTGGTCGCGCTGGGCGCGCTCTACCCCGCGCAGCACGTGCTGCTGGGTAACGTGGGCGATTTCGTGGGACAGCACCGCGGCCACCTCGTCCTCGCGCTCGGCGGTCAGCACCAGGCCGGCATTGACCCCGATGTAGCCGCCGAGGGTGGCGAAGGCGTTGATCTGCCGGTCCTTCATCACGAAGAAGGTATAGGGCTGCCGTGGCTGGTCACTGTTGGAGCCGAGCCGGGTACCCATGGTCTGCAGCCAGTCGTTCACCAGCGGGTCGTCCAGCAGGTAGCCATAGTTGCGCAGCTCGCGCAGCATCATCGCGCCGTACTCGGCCTGGCGGGCCGGGGTCAGCAGCTCACCGGCCGAGGAGCCGATGTCGGGCAGCTTCTCCTGGGCCTGGGCCAGCGGCACGGCCAGGGCCAGGGTGACGGCGGTAGTCAGCAGCAGGGCTCGCAAGCAGGGGGTCCTCGGGCGGGGCGCGCCAAGCGTGGCAGGGCAGGGGGCAACCATTCGTTAATCCACAGTGTTGCGGCCGTGGCGTGGAAATTCCAGCGCACCGGTACCATATGTAGACCGTCGATCCATCGTGGAGTTTCCCGTGACAGCCCAGACCGCCGGCGGTGCCCCCGCCATCACCATCTATTCCACCGCCGTCTGCCCGTACTGCGTGGCCGCCAAGAACTTCCTGAAGAGCAAGGGCCAGCAGTGGACCGAGGTCCGCATCGACCTGGACCCGGCCGAGCGGGAGAAGATGGTGGCCAAGACCCGCCGTACCAGCGTGCCGCAGATCTTCGTCGGCGACGTCCATGTCGGCGGCTACGACGACATGATGGCCCTGCACCGTGAAGGCAAGCTCGAGCCGCTGCTGGCCGGGCAGGGTCAGGCATGAGCGCGGCCGACGACGGCAGCAAGGACCGCATCGCCGAGTTCACCGACTTCCGCAAGCGCATGAACGAACGCATCCTGGGCGAACCGAACCAGGTGGTGCGGCGCTTCTTCGCGCTGGACACGCAGACCTACCAGGCCGGCGCGCTGGACGTGAAGACCAAGGAACTGCTGGGCCTGGTGGCTTCGATGGTGCTGCGCTGCGACGACTGCATCAGCTACCACGTGGCCCAGTGCAAGGACGCCGGGGTGACCCGCGAAGAGTTCTTCGAGACCTTCTCGGTCGGCCTGGTGGTCGGCGGTTCCATCGTGATCCCGCACCTGCGCCGCGCGGTCGACTTCCTCGACCAGCTCGAAGGCGGCGCCGCCGCGCCAGCCGCGCACGAGCACTGAGGTAGCGCCGGGGCATTTCCCGCGATCCAACCGCCCAGGAGCCCCTTCTTGTTGAAGGGGCGCGCCGACAGGCGGGGGTAGAGGAGAAATGCGCGGGCAATTCTGCCTTACCCGGCTCGGACTAATTGCCTATTTGGGGTCTCCGAGCCGGGTAAGGCATAATTGCCGGTGAAACTTCCTTTGCGCCGGCGTTTCCGGGCACGTCCGGACGGCGTTTTTCCCCCTGTTCGGAACATCGATCAATGACGCAGAAAATTACGGTCATCCGCGGCGACGGCATTGGCCCGGAAATCATGGACGCCACCCTGTTCGTGCTCGACCAGCTCAAGACTGGCCTGGAGTACGAAGACGCCGACGCCGGCCTGGTGGCCCTGGAAAAGCACGGCGACCTGATGCCGGCGGTGACCCTGGAATCGATCGCGCGCAACAAGGTCGCGCTGAAGAGCCCGCTGACCACCCCGGTCGGCGGTGGCTTCACCTCGATCAACGTCAGCCTGCGCCGTCACTTCGACCTGTACGCCAACGTGCGTCCGGCCCACACCTTCCCGAACACCAAGTCGCGTTTCGACAACGTCGACCTGATCACCGTTCGTGAGAACACCGAAGGTGCCTACCTGGCCGAAGGCCAGGAAGTGTCTGCCGACGGCGAGACCGCGTTCTCCGGCACCCGCATCACCCGCAAGGGCTCCGAGCGCATCGTGCGCTACGCCTTCGAGCTGGCCAAGAGCACCGGCCGCAAGAAGGTCACCGCCGTGCACAAGGCCAACATCATCAAGTCGACCTCGGGCCTGTTCCTGAACGTCGCCCGTGAAGTGGCCGCGCAGTACCCGGACATCGAATTCCAGGAAATGATCGTCGACAACTGCTGCATGCAGCTGGTGATGCGTCCGGAACAGTTCGACGTGATCGTCACCACCAACCTGTTCGGCGACATCATCTCCGACCTGTGCGCCGGCCTGGTCGGCGGCCTGGGCCTGGCCCCGGGTGCCAACATCGGCAAGGACGCGGCGATCTTCGAAGCCGTGCACGGCACCGCGCCGGACATCGCCGGCCAGGGCAAGGCCAATCCGTGCGCGCTGCTGCTGGCAGCCGCGCAGATGCTGGACCACATTGGCCAGCCGGAAAACGCCGAACGCCTGCGCAAGGCCATCGTGGCGACCATGGAAGCCAAGGATTCGCTGACCGGCGACCTGGGCGGTACCGGTACCACCATGAGCTTTGCCAAGGCAATTGCCAGCCGCCTGTAAGCGGCCGGCCGACCTCGGTCGGATCCACAGCGGGGCGCCTTCGGGTGCCCCGTTGCGTTTTCCGGTAGATCCACGCCATGCGTGGATGACGGAATGATCGGTTGTGCGGTTTTCGCACAGGTCATGTGCCCCCGCACGGCTGGTTCGTGCGCCAATCGCTCCGCATCCTGTGCCCCACACCCACCGCACAGGAACCCTCCCATGAACCTCACCGCCTTCGGCCTGGCCAGCCTGATCGGCATGACAGCCACCATCCCGGTTGCTGCCGCCGAGCCGGCCCATCCCACCATCCGCCATATGGCGGGCGCGCCGGTCGCGGCCTCGCTGGATGCGGCGAAGACTGCGGTGTTGGTGATCGACTTCCAGAACGAGTACTTCGACGCCAGCGCCGCGCCGGGCTTCGCCGGTGGCCGCATGGTCATTCCCGATGGCGTGGCCGCACTGCGCCAGGCCAAGCGGGTGGTCGCGTTCGCCAATGCCCACGGCATCCGCGTGATCCACGTGCAGCATGTGTTGCCGGCCGGCGCACCGCTGTTCGCGCTGGGCAGCGTCAATGCCGACTTCCATCGCGACCTGCAGCCGCGCAAGGGCGAGACCGTGGTGCAGAAGGACAACGTCAGCGTGTTCGCTGGCAGCTCGGCCTCGGTGCTCGACACGGTGCTGAAGCATGCCGGTATCGACACCCTTATCGTCACCGGCCTGCAGACCCATGCCTGCGTCGCCGGTGCTGCGCGCGACGCAGCGGCCGCACCACGTGGCTACCGGGTGATCGTCTCGTCCGACGCCAGCGCCAGCCGCGACCTGGCCCTGGCCGGTGGCCAGCGCATTGGCCATCGCGCGCTGCATGACGCCTCGCTGGCGCAGATCGAAGACGCGTTCGGGAATGTCATGAGTACCGACGCGATCCTGGCGTTGCCGGTGCGCAAGGCTGGCGACGGCGCTTGATAAGCTGGCGGGGCCCGCATGCCGTGGGCACCGCAACGTGGAGCCACTAGCCGATGGATCACTTCGCCGCCCTGCGTGCGCTGCGCGCCATCGTTGACGCGGGCAGTTTCACCGCGGCCGCTGAACGCCTGGGAACCACCCACTCGGCGATGTCACGGCAGTTGCGCCAGCTGGAAGAACATCTGCAGGTTCGCTTGCTCGATCGCAACAGCCGCCGGCTGTCATTGACCGAGGCCGGGCGCGACTACTATCGCGAGGCGGCAACGCTGCTGGACCGCCTGCAGGAGGCGGACGATCGTGCCCGCGCCGGGCAGGCGCAACCCCGTGGCAGGGTGCGGATCAGCGTGCCGCAGGTGGTGGCCAGCCAGGAGCTGCCGCATTGGTTGCCGTCCTTCCTGCAGCGCTACCCGCAGGTCGCGCTGGATCTGTCGGCCGATGATCAGCTCGTCGATGTCGTCGGTGGTGGCTTTGACCTGGCGCTGCGTATTGCAGCCTCGCTACCGGACAGCCAGCTGGTCGCGCGCGAGCTGGCCAGCTGCCCGCGCATCCTGGTCGCCGCACCGGCCTACCTGGCGCGTCATGGCCTGCCGCGTCAGCCGTCGGACCTTGCGCAGCACGCGCTGCTGGGGTTCAGTCCTGCAGCGGCGATGTCGCCCTGGCAGCTGCAGGGGCCGCGCGGCGCCAGCGCGAGCATCGAGGCCGGGCAACGCCTGCGGGTGGATGCAACGCCTGCGCTGTATGCCGCCGCGCTGGCGGGCATGGGCATCAGCCTGTTCACCGCACTGACCGTGCAGGAAGACCTGCGCGCCGGTCGTTTGATCCGTGTGCTGCCCGCCTGGCACGCCGGGCAGCGGCGCTACTTCGCGCTGTATCCGCATGCGCGGGCGCTGGCGCCGAAAGTGCGCGCGCTGGTCGAGCACCTTGCGGCGCACTACGCTGCACAGGTGGGCGCGACTGGCTAGCCGGGAAATGCAGCGATGCGTAACAAAGAGAAAAGGGCGCCCAGAAGGCGCCCTTTGTCGTTTATGGCTCTATCCGGCTCAGCGCTGCTGGATCTTCGACAGCAGGCGCAGGAACTCCACATATAGCCAGACCAGGGTCACCATCAGGCCGAATGCGCCATACCACTCCATGTACTTCGGCGCGCGCTGGGCGACACCGGTCTCGATGAAGTCGAAGTCCAGCACCAGATTCAGCGCGGCCACGACCACCACGAACAGGCTGAAGGCGATGCCCAGCCAGCCGGAGTCATGGATCACCGGCACGTTGATGTTGAAGAAGCCCAGCACGAACGAGGCTAGGTAGAGCAGGGCGATGCCGCCAGTGGCCGCGATCACGCCCAGCTTGAAGTTCTCGGTGGCCTTGATCAGCCCGCTGCGGTACGCGAACAGCAGCGCGAACAGGGTGCCGAAGGTCAGCAGCACGGCCTGGAACACGATGCCGGGGAACTTGGCGTTGAACACGGCCGAGATGGCGCCGAGGAACAGGCCTTCCACCAGCGCGTACATCGGCGCGGTGACCGGCGACCATTCCTTCTTGAAGACGGTGATCAGCGCCAGCACGAGGCCGCCGATGGCGCCGCCCATGGCATACAGCTTGGCTCCGGCCATGACCTGGCCGTAGTCATCGATGGTCTGGTTCCAGGCGAAAGCGGCCGTCAGCACGGTCAACAGCAACAGGAAGCCGGTCTTGTTGACGGTGCCGTTGAGGGTCATTGCCTGGTCGGGGCTGGTCACCACCGAGCCGCTGGCGAGGTCGAGGAAGGTCGACTCGGAAAGAGCCGGATTGCCGCTGCGCATGCGTGTTCTCCGTGCGAATGAAAGGTCGGGACGGCCGTCCGGCCGATGTCTGCGAGCATAGCCGATGACCACGCATGGCGCCGTGGCGGTTTCATGGCTGGTCTCGCCTGCGTTGACAGCTCACGATGTGCTTGGCCACAATGAACGACTCCCCGGGCCTGGCCCGAGGGGATTGCAAGACCGGGGTATAGCGCAGTCTGGTAGCGCGCCTGCTTTGGGAGCAGGATGTCGGGGGTTCGAATCCCTCTACCCCGACCAATCCCACGTCACGTCGGATTGGACACCGTTCCGGTTCGGGCGCCCGTAGCTCAACTGGATAGAGCACCGGCCTTCTAAGCCGGCGGTTACAGGTTCGATTCCTGTCGGGCGCGCCATCGGCGAGTAACGGGATCGCATCGGCCGATGTGAAGAAGTGCTTGCAAAAGCGTAAAGACTCCACCAGAATATCGGACTCGCTTCGGCGGACCGGAACTTCGGTGACAGTCTCCAGGCAAAGGTTTCAAGTTCCGTCGCCAGCCGCATCGGCAGGAACAAGCGTTTCAGTGGTGGCTGTAGCTCAGTTGGTTAGAGTACCGGATTGTGATTCCGGTGGTCGGGGGTTCGAATCCCCTCAGCCACCCCACTGTTTCAACCGTGCCGGCGCAGCCGAAACGGTATTGCAATAAGAAGAATGCACGCTACAATGTGCGTCTGAGTTTCACGGGCCGTTAGCTCAGTTGGTAGAGCAGTTGACTCTTAATCAATAGGTCCAAGGTTCGAATCCTTGACGGCCCACCAAGACAGAAGCCACCTGGTACGCCAGGTGGCTTTTTTCTTATAAGTGTGACTCCTTCATTTGGATGGATCACGCGTTGCAGGCCCCGCTCGGCGCGGATCTGCAACGGCAGCGGGATCGCAGTGCTGGTTTCAACGGCGTTGAAAAAAGTGCTTGCACCCACCGAGCGGATCGGGTCATAATTCGCGCCCCGATTTCGGGCTGTTAGCTCAGTTGGTAGAGCAGTTGACTCTTAATCAATAGGTCCAAGGTTCGAATCCTTGACAGCCCACCAGACGAAAGCCACTTGGTTCGCCAAGTGGCTTTTTTCTTGTCTGCGCGCCGGGTTGAGCGTGCGGATGCCTGCACGCCCGGTCGCACGTCATCCATGAATGGCGTGGATCTACTGAAGCGATGCTGAAATCAGGGGCATACGCGTCATCAGTGTTTTCAATGCTGTGCGCTGCTTCTCACCGCGTCGCGTCCTGTATCGCACCCAATGGATCTTCCGCGCCAGTGGCGCATGCACGAAGGAAGATGTTGATGGCTGATATCAATCGATTGCACCGCACGCTGTGGGTTCCCTTCGCGTTGCTGGCACTGGCGGCCTGCACGCCGGCCAACGATCCCGCGCAGACCGTCGAACGCGATGCTGGCACCGAGAGCGCTCCGGCGCGTCCGGTGGGTGAGGCCATGCAGATGCAGCCGGCTCAGCCCGCGGAAGGGGAGGCCCTGCCCGACGCGGTGGACGTGCAGCGCAATGCGGATGGTTCGGTGGACGTGCGCAAGGCCACGCCGGAGTCGGCGGCACTGCGGCGCACCGAAGACGGGGGCGTGGAGATCCGCAAGGTGGATCCTGCGGCCGAGTCGGGGTCCGATACGGCGCCGGCCAAGGCCAGGCCGCAGCAGTGAACCCTGCCACCCCGGATCAGCTTGCGCTCCCCGGGGTGGTCCAACGCGCGCGCCGCGCGATCGCCATGTTCAGTTTTGTGCAGGCCTTCCGATTCCTGCCATCGCCTGCGACAATGAACGCCTGAGCCGGCCACGCGAAAGTGGCGGAATTGGTAGACGCCCTGGATTTAGGTTCCAGTGCCGCAAGGCGTGGGGGTTCGAGTCCCCCCTTTCGCACCAGTGCCGGCCTGTCCCCGCCCTGATCGGGCCATCTGCGCCCCTTGACCGGCACGCGCTGGCAGTGCAGGCCGAATTGGGCGAAACTAAAGGGCTGCGGCAAGCAGGCGCGTCCCAGACGTCGCGTCCTTACAACCGTTTCATCCCAATCATCGAGCCGGGGGCGTGGGCCACCGGTGGCAGGAGTCAACATGCAAGCTTCGATCGAATCCACCGGCAACCTGGAACGCCGCCTGAGCTTCTCGCTGCCGGAAGAGCGTCTGCAGAGCCACATCGCCGGCCGCTTGGGCGAAATCGCCCGTACCACCCGCATCAAGGGGTTCCGTCCGGGCAAGGTGCCGGCCAAGGTGATCGAGCAGCGCTTCGGCGCGCAGGTCCGTGGCGAGGCGCTGGACGGCCTGCTGCGCGAAACCTTCGACGCGGCCGTGCGCGAGCACGACCTGCGCGTCGTCGGCAGCCCGCGCATCGACAAGGGCGACGAGGGTGAATTCTCCTTCGTGGCCACCGTGGAAGTGGTGCCGGACTTCGGCGACATCGACGTCAGCAAGCTGACCGTCGTGCGTCACACCGCCGAGATCACCGAAGCCGACATCGACCAGATGATCGAGAACCTGCAGAACCAGCGTCGTACCTGGGCCCCGGTCAGCCGTGGTGCACAGGAAGGCGACCTGGTCGCGGTGGAAACCTGGTCGCAGGCCGGCGAAGAGCGCCTGCCGGCCGAGGGCACCGAGAAGGGCTCGATCGTTCTCGGCCAGGGCATGATGTTCGACACCATCGAAAAGGGCCTGGTCGGCCTGGCCAAGGGCGAAGAGAAGACCCTGGACGTCGAGTTCCCGGCTGATTGGCGCGTGCCGGTGCTGGCCGGCAAGACCGTGCAGGTCACCGTCAAGGTTGCCGAAGTGTCCGAGCCGGTCGTGCCGGCGGTCGACGAAGCCTTCATCAAGAGCTTCGGCGTGAAGGGTGGCGACGTCGCGCAGTTCCGCAGCGACATCCGCGCCAACCTGGAGCGTGAGCTGAAGGGCGCGCTGATGAACCGCCTGCGCCGTGAAGTCGGCGAGCAGCTGATCGCGGCCTACTCGTCGGTCGAAATGCCGCCGCGCCTGGTCGAGAACGAAGCCCGCGCCATGCTGGCCCAGCAGGTCGAGCAGCTGCGCCGCAACGGCCAGAACGTCGGCGAGATCCCGGCCGATGCCCACGAAGGCTTCAAGGACGCTGCCGCCAAGCGCGTGCTGGTCGGCCTGCTGGTCGGTGAAGTGGCCCGCATCAACGACCTGCGCCTGGAAGCCAAGCGCCTGAACGAAACGATGCGTCTGATCGCTTCGACCTACGAAGAGCCGGAGCAGGTCATTGAGATGTACCGCAACGACCCCCAGCTGATGTCTGGCCTGCAGAACCGAGTGATGGAAGAGCAGGTGATCGACTGGATCGCCGAGCGTGCCCAGCACACCGAAGAGAAGCTCTCGTTCCAGGACGCGATCCGCCAGTAAGCCGGCGGATCACCGGATGCCCCGCGCCTTTGCCGGCGCGGGGTTGTTGCCCCCCAAGATAGGTACCTCACGTAATGGACAACCGAACCAAAGCCCTGAACCTGGTTCCGATGGTGGTCGAGCAGACCAGCCGCGGCGAGCGTGCCTACGACATCTATTCGCGCCTGTTGAAGGAGCGTCTGATCTTCCTCGTGGGCCCGATCGACGATCACATGGCCAACGTGGTGGTGGCGCAGTTGCTGTTCCTGGAATCGGAAAACCCGGAAAAGGACATCAACATCTACATCAACTCGCCGGGTGGCGTGGTCACCGCCGGCATGGCGATCTACGACACCATGCAGTACATCAAGCCGAATGTGAGCACCACCTGCATCGGCCAAGCCGCCTCCATGGGCGCCCTGCTGCTGGCCGCGGGCGAAGCCGGCAAGCGCTACGCGCTGCCGAACTCGCGCGTGATGATCCACCAGCCGCTGGGTGGCTACCAGGGGCAGGCCACCGACATCGACATCCATGCGCGAGAGATCCTGACCCTGCGTTCGCGCCTGAACGAGATCCTGGCCAAGCACACCGGCCAGTCGCTGGAGACGATCGCCCGCGACACCGAGCGCGACAACTTCAAGAGCGCCTTCGAGGCGCAGGCCTACGGTCTGGTCGACCAGGTCCTGGAGCGTCGTCCGGATGAGTCGATCCAGGCCGGTTGACCGGCCTTCACGGGGCCATGGAGGCCCCGTTCCTGCAGGGTCGGGCGGGACTGGTGTCCCCTCGGCCCTGTGCTATTCTCGAATCGAACCCCCGTTCAGCGGGTGGGGTAACTGGGTAAGCGAAGCATGAGCGAAGACCGCCAAGGTCGTTCCACGGACACCGGCAAGATCCTCTACTGCTCTTTCTGCGGCAAGAGCCAGCATGAAGTGCGCAAGCTGATTGCGGGTCCGAGCGTATTCATCTGCGATGAGTGCGTGGAGCTGTGCAACGACATCATCCGTGAGGAGCTTGAGGAGAAGGCGCAGTCGGCACGCAGTTCGCTGCCCAAGCCGCGCGAGATCCTCGAGGTCCTCGACCAGTACGTGATCGGCCAGAACCGCGCCAAGCGCACCCTGGCCGTGGCCGTCTACAACCACTACAAGCGCATCGAGAGCCGGCAGAAGAACGACGACGTCGAACTGGCGAAGTCGAACATCCTGCTGGTCGGCCCGACCGGTTCGGGCAAGACGCTGCTGGCCGAAACCCTGGCCCGCCTGCTCAACGTGCCGTTCACCATGGCCGACGCCACCACGCTGACCGAAGCCGGTTACGTGGGCGAGGATGTGGAGAACATCATCCAGAAGCTGCTGCAGAAGTGCGACTACGATGTCGAGAAGGCGCAGCAGGGCATCGTCTACATCGATGAAATCGACAAGATCTCGCGCAAGAGCGAGAACCCGTCGATCACCCGCGATGTATCCGGCGAAGGCGTGCAGCAGGCCCTGCTGAAGCTGATCGAAGGCACCGTGGCCAGCGTCCCGCCGCAGGGCGGCCGCAAGCATCCGCAGCAGGAATTCCTGCAGGTGGACACCAAGAACATCCTGTTCATCTGCGGCGGCGCGTTCGCCGGGCTGGACAAGGTGATCCAGGCGCGTTCCACCGACGTCGGCAGCATTGGCTTCGGCGCCAAGGTGAAGAGCAGCGAGCGCAAGCAGGAAGTGGGCAAGGTGCTGGCCGAAGTCGAGCCGGAAGACCTGATCAAGTTCGGCCTGATTCCCGAGTTCGTCGGCCGCCTGCCGGTGGTCGCGACCCTCGAGGAGCTGGACGAGCCGGCCCTGATCAAGATCCTGACCGAGCCGAAGAACGCCATCACCAAGCAGTTCAAGAAGCTGTTCGAGATGGAGAACGTGGAGCTGGAGTTCCGTCCGGACGCACTGTCGGCCATCGCCAGGAAGGCGCTCAAGCGCAAGACCGGCGCCCGCGGCCTGCGCACGATCGTCGAATCGGTCCTGCTGGACACCATGTATGACCTGCCGTCGCAGGAGAACGTCAGCAAGGTGGTCGTGGACGAATCGGTGATCGAGCACAAGTCCGAGCCGTACCTGATCTACCAGACCCCGGCGGCCCCTGAACAGAAGGCCGCAGGCGCCGAGTGATCCTTCCAGGTTGTTGATTGGAAAGGATTTTAAAGGAATGCCTTGCATCTGAAAGCCGATGGCCCCATAACGGGGCCATCGGCTTTTTTTGTCTCCGGAAGATGCCCTCCCGGAGGCGGTTTTCCCCCTTCCCTGGAGCCCCCATGGCCCGTTCCCCAAGTGAAACCCTCGACCTGCCGGTCCTGCCGCTGCGCGACGTAGTGGTGTTCCCGCACATGGTCATCCCGCTGTTCGTCGGCCGTGACAAGTCCATGCACGCGCTCGAACAGGCAATGGAGGCGGACAAGCGCATCCTGCTGCTGGCGCAGAAGTCGGCCGAAACCGACGACCCGCATGCGGCCGACCTCTACCAGGTCGGCACGCTGGCGCAGGTGCTGCAACTGCTGAAGCTGCCCGACGGCACCATCAAGGTGCTGGTCGAAGGCCTGTCGCGCGTGCAGGTCACCCACGTCGACGAGCGCAACGGCTCGCTGCACGGCCAGGCGGTGGAGATCGAGGCCACTGACGAGCGCGAAGCGCGCGAGGTCGAGGCCATCGCCCGCTCGCTGATGTCGCTGTTCGAGCAGTACGTGAAGACCAACCGCAAGCTGCCGCCGGAGCTGCTGCAGACGCTGTCGGGCATCGATGAGCCGGCGCGCCTGGCCGACACCATCGCTGCGCACATCAGCGTGCGCCTGGCCGACAAGCAGCGCCTGCTGGAAACGCTGGCCGTCGGTGACCGCCTGGAGATGCTGGTCGGCCTGGTCGACGGCGAGATCGACGTGCAGCAGATGGAGAAGCGCATCCGCGGCCGCGTGAAGTCGCAGATGGAGAAGAGCCAGCGCGAGTACTACCTCAACGAACAGATGAAGGCCATCCAGAAGGAACTGGGTGACCTGGACGACGCGCCGGGCGAGCTGGAAGAACTGGCCCGCAAGATTGCCGAGGCCGGCATGCCGAAGGCGGTTGAAGCCAAGGCGCGCAATGAACTGAACAAGCTCAAGCAGATGTCGCCGATGTCGGCTGAAGCCGCCGTCGTGCGCAACTACCTGGAGTGGCTGCTGGGCGTGCCGTGGAAGAAGCGCAGCAAGGTGCGCAAGGACCTGAAGGTGGCGCAGGACACCCTCGATGCCGATCACTACGGCCTGGAGAAGGTCAAGGAGCGCATCCTTGAATACCTGGCGGTGCAGTCGCGCGTGAAGCAGATGAAGGGCCCCATCCTGTGCCTGGTCGGGCCGCCGGGCGTGGGCAAGACCTCGCTGGGCCAGTCCATCGCCAAGGCCACCAACCGCAAGTTCGTGCGCATGTCGCTGGGCGGCGTGCGTGACGAGGCCGAGATCCGTGGCCACCGCCGTACCTACGTCGGTTCGATGCCGGGCCGCATCGTGCAGAACCTCAACAAGGTTGGCAGCAAGAACCCGCTGTTCGTGCTGGACGAGATCGACAAGATGTCGATGGACTTCCGTGGCGATCCGTCGTCGGCGCTGCTGGAGGTGCTCGACCCGGAGCAGAACAACGCGTTCAACGACCACTACCTGGAAGTGGACCTGGACCTGTCCGAAGTGATGTTCGTGGCCACCTCGAACTCGCTCAACATTCCCGGCCCGCTGCTGGACCGCATGGAAGTGATCCGCATCCCCGGCTACACCGAGGACGAGAAGCTCAACATCGCCACCCGTTACCTGGTGCCCAAGCAGGTCAAGGCCAACGGCCTGCAGCCGGAAGAACTGGAGATCGGCAGTGACGCCATCCAGGACATCGTGCGCTACTACACGCGCGAATCGGGCGTGCGCAACCTGGAACGCGAGATCGCCAAGATCTGCCGCAAGGTGGTGAAGGAGATCGCGCTGGCCGGCCCGCAGCCGGTGAAGGCGAAGAAGGGCGCGAAGAAGCCCAAGGCGCTGGTCAATGTGTCCAGCAAGAACCTGGACAAGTACCTGGGCGTGCGTCGCTTCGACTTCGGCCGTGCCGAGGAAGAGAACGAGATCGGCCTGGTCACCGGCCTGGCCTGGACCGAGGTCGGTGGCGATCTGCTGCAGATCGAATCGACGCTGGTGCCGGGCAAGGGCCAGCTGATCCTGACCGGCCAGCTCGGCAACGTGATGAAGGAATCGGCTTCAGCGGCGCTGTCGGTGGTGCGTTCGCGCGCCGTCGGCTTCGGCATCGACAGCGACTTCCTGCAGAAGCACGACGTGCACCTGCATGTGCCCGATGGCGCTACGCCGAAGGACGGCCCGAGTGCCGGCGCGGCGATGGTCACCTCGCTGGTATCGATGCTGACCAAGGTGCCGGTGCGTGCCGACGTGGCGATGACCGGTGAGATCACCCTGCGTGGCCGTGTCACCGCCATCGGCGGCTTGAAGGAAAAGCTGCTGGCCGCATTGCGGGGCGGCATCCGCACGGTCATCATTCCGGAAGAGAACCGCAAGGACCTTGCAGACATTCCGGCAAACGTTACCCGCGATCTGCAGATCGTGCCGGTGAAGTACATCGAGGAAGTGCTGGACCTGGCGTTGGAGCGCCCGTTGGCACCGAAGAAGGCACGCAAGAGTGCGCAGCGTGTCACGGTGCGCAGCAAGGCCAAACCGAGTGGAAGTGCGCGCGTCAAGCATTGACGCGCACCGTCCAATGGCCCGAAACCCGCGTCGTTGCTGGCTTTCCAGCTTGCGTGGGGGTAGGGCCACTGGTATAAAAGCAGCACTCGCGAATGAGTGATCGCTGTCAGCGATGACTGAATCGGCGAACCGTTTCCACATGGCGGCCGCATGCAGAAGGCGTGCGGTTGCTTCCCTGTCGAATAAGCGGAACCCACCGCCAAAGGAGTTGTAGAGAATGAACAAGACCGAATTGATCGATGCCGTTGCTGAAGCTGCGGACCTGACCAAGGCCGAGTCCAGCCGCGCTGTCGATGCCGTCGTTGCTGCCATCACCAAGGCGCTGAAGGACGGCGATGCGGTCACCCTGGTTGGCTTCGGTACCTTCCAGGTCCGCGACCGTGCTGCCCGCACCGGCCGCAACCCGAAGACCGGCGACACCATCAAGATCGCTGCTTCGAAGAATCCGTCGTTCAAGGCTGGCAAGGCTCTGAAGGATGCTGTAAACTAAGCGGCTCGCTGGGGTGCTTAGCTCAGCGGTAGAGCGTCTCCTTTACACGGAGAGGGTCGGGGGTTCGAAACCCTCAGCACCCACCACAGCACCGCGGTAACGTTTGAGTGTGGAGCGGTAGTTCAGCTGGTTAGAATGCTGGCCTGTCACGCCGGAGGTCGCGGGTTCGAGTCCCGTCCGCTCCGCCATTCAACGAGGCCTCCGGCCAAAAGCTGGAGGCTTTGTTTTCTCCCAGGTCCAGGCCGATGGGAAAACAAAAAAGCAACAATGCGGAGCGGTAGTTCAGCTGGTTAGAATGCTGGCCTGTCACGCCGGAGGTCGCGGGTTCGAGTCCCGTCCGCTCCGCCACTACATCAAGGCCCCCGGCCTAAAGCTGGGGGCCTTGTCTTCTCCCCGGAAAGTTCGGGAAGAAGGCGAATAGGTTCTTGCAAGAACGGAGCGGTAGTTCAGCTGGTTAGAATGCTGGCCTGTCACGCCGGAGGTCGCGGGTTCGAGTCCCGTCCGCTCCGCCATTGCAGAGTCTTAAATCCCTGTGAAAAAACTTTGAAAAAAGTGTTCATCGGGCTGGGTTTCCAGGGAGTCTTCGGATATACTGGGCGCCTGCAAAGTTTCAGCGCGGAGCGGTAGTTCAGCTGGTTAGAATGCTGGCCTGTCACGCCGGAGGTCGCGGGTTCGAGTCCCGTCCGCTCCGCCAACCCTAAAAGCCCTCGGCGCAAGCCGGGGGTTTTTTCTTTAGCCCGTCGCAAAGTGATGCGCAGGCCGCGCCGCCGCTGCTTTTGGTCCCTGCGGCGAAGCGGGTTACACTGCCGGGCTCGCCAATCAGGCCTTGTGATTCCTCACCATGCTGCAGAAACTCCGCGACAAGACCTCAGGCTGGATCGTCACCGTGATCCTGGGGCTGCTGATGATTCCGTTCCTGTTCGTGATCGACAACAGTTACCTCGGTGGCGTTGGCGCTCAGAACGTGGCCAAGGTTTCCGCCCCGCCGACCTGGTGGCGTTCGGCACCGTCGTGGTGGCCGGTGCGCATGCTGTGGCAGCACCATGAGATCAGCGCGCAGGATTTCCGCACCCGTTTCGAGCAGGAGCGCATGCGTGAGCGCCAGCAGCAGGGCGAGAACTTCGACCCGCGCGCTTTCGAGAGCACCGAAAACAAGCTGGCCGTGCTCGACCAGCTGATCGATGAGCAGGTCGTGCGCCTGGTCGGTGAACAAGCCGGCGTTGTCATTGGCGATGGTGCGGTGCGCGAGTACATCGCCACCATCCCGGCCTTCCTCGATTCGAACGGCAAGTTCAACGAAAACAACTATCGCCTGGCCCTGGCCGGTGGCAATCCGCCGCGTACCCCGACCCAGTTCCAGGAACTGGTGCGCGAGAGCCTGCAGCAGTCGGTGATCCCGTCGGGCCTGCAGAATTCGGGCTTTGTCACCCAGGCCGAAACCGAGCGCCTGCTGAAGCTGCTGGGTGAAACCCGCGACGTCGAACTGGCCGCGTTGCCGGAAGTACCGGCTGACACCGCGCCGGTGACTGACGCGCAGATCAAGCAGTGGTACGACAGCCACGGCAAGGATTTCCGCCAGGCCGAGAGCGTCTCGCTGGAATACGTCGAGATCAACGGTGCGAACCTGCCGGCACCGACTCCGGCCGATGAAGCGACCCTGCGCAAGCGCTATGAAGAAGAAAAGGCGAAGTTCACCTCGCCGGAGCAGCGCCAGGCCTCGCACATCCTGATCACCGGTGACGGCGCCGAAGCCAAGGCGAACAAGATCGCTGCCGAAGCCAAGGCGGCCGGTGCCGACTTCGCTGCGCTGGCCAAGGCCAATTCGGAAGATCCGGGCTCCAAGGACCAGGGCGGTGACCTGGGCTGGGTCGAGCGCGGTGCGATGGTCAAGCCGTTCGAAGACGCACTGTTCGCTGCCAAGGCCGGTGACGTGATCGGCCCGGTCAAGACCGACTTCGGCTACCACATCATCAAGGTCGCCGCGGTGCGTGGCGGCGAAGGCAAGTCGTTCGAGGAAGTACGTGACACGCTGGCCGCCGAGCAGCTGAAGGCCGACGGCGAACGCGGCTTCAACGAGCTGGCCGGTCGTCTGGTGGATGCCATCAACAAGAGCCCGAGCGATCTGGCCGCTGCGGCCAAGGAAGTCAACCTGCCGCTGCAGACCCTGGGGCCGATCACCCGCGCAACCGCCAGTGGCATCGCCGCTGACCCGGCCGTGCTGCGTGCCGCCTTCTCTGAAGTGCTGGTGCAGGACGGCACTGCCAGCGACCCGATTGCGCTGGGCGGCGCGACCAATCACAGTGTGGTCATCCGTGTGGCCGCCCATACCCCGGAACAGGCCCTGCCGCTGGACAAGGCCCGCGAGCAGGTGATCGCCGCGATCCGCGCTGACCGCCAGCGCCAGGCCAGCGACAAGGCCGCCGACGCTGTGCTGGCCAAGCTGAAGGCGGGCGCCACCCTGCAGTCGCTGGCCGCAAGCGAGAAGCTGCAGCTGAGCCCGATGCCGGGCCTGCCGCGCAGCCAGCCGGTGCCGACCCCGGAAATCAACCGCGCCATCTTCAGCGCGCCTGTGCCGGCCGAAGGCAAGCCGAGCTACGGCAAGGTCGACGTCAACGGTCACGCGCTGCTGTTTGCAGTGAACAAGGTCAACCCGGGCGACATCAAGGAAGTGACCGCCGAGCAGCAGAAGCAGCTCAAGGAGCAGCTGAGCCAGATCGATGGCATGGCCGCAGCCAAGGCCTACGTGGATGCGATGCGCAAGAAGTTCATGATCCAGACCACCGAAGCGAACCTGTAAGCCTCGCGGCGAGCAGATCGAAGAAGGCCCGGCATTGCCGGGCCTTTTTTGTCTTCGCGTCGTTGGTGTCGCGGTTGCGCTTTGGTAGTGGTCGAGCTTGCTCGACCGCCTTTTGTTGAGTCGAGCCGTGCTCGACTGCATCTGCTGCGCGCAGGCATGAAAAAGCCGAGCATGGGCTCGGCTCTACAGGAGGGCCTGGCTGGCGCGTCAGTCCTCGACGCGCAGCACCGCGCCCGGCTTCAGCACGCTGCTGCCACTCAGGCCGTTCAGTGACAGCAGCGCCTTCACCGGCATGCCATAGCGACGGGCGATGGTCCATGCCGACTCGCCATCGCGCACGGTGTGGCGGCGGCTGCGCGGGCGATCGGCAATCGTGGCGACGGTCTTGGCCGCCTGCGGCGTCGGTGTGGTCGTGGCAGCCGGTGCGGTGCTGGCCACCAGCGTGGTCGCGGTTTCCGTCAACGTCGCATTGGCGGCCGAGACCGGGGCCAGCACCCGGGTGGTTCCCGAGGCACGGTTGCCGGCGGCCAGGGCCGGGTTGAGGCGGGCGATCCTGGCAGGGTCCAGGGCGCGTTGTGCGGCCCACTGCTGGATGCTGGTGCCGGCCGGCAGGGTGTGGTCCTTCAGCACCGGCACGGTGCGGTCCAGCGAGGCCATCACGCCGGGCTGGTCTTCCACGTCCTCCAGCACGCAGGCCAGGGCATGCAGCTTCTCGACATAGGCATGGGTGACCGGTGACAGGCCGGGCAGCGCCGATGGCTTGGCGTTCTGCGCGTTCATGCCGGCCTTGCGCATGGACTGCAGGACCCGGTACTCGCCGGCGTTGTAGGCCATGGTGGCCAGGCGCCAGTCGCCGCCGAACATGCCGTGCAGGGTCTTCAGGTAACGTACCGCGGCCTGGGTGGAATCGACCGCCGACAGGCGGCCGTCGTAGCCGTTGGACATGGGCACCCGATGGTTGCGCGCGGTGGTGGCGATGAACTGCCACAGGCCCGTCGGACCGCTGCCATTGCGTGCATTGGGCCGATAGCCACTTTCCACGAACGGAATCAGTGCGAATTCGGTGGGCAGGTTGGCCTTGCGCAGCTCTTCGACCACGTAGCCGAACAGCACCAGCGCATCGTCATCCTGGTTGGCCAGGCGTGAGGGAGCATGGGCGAACTGCTTCTGCCAGCGCGGGCTGGTGGCCTCGGCATCGCAGCTGGGCTCGGCCAGGCCGTCGCGGAAGCTTGTGAAGATCTCCTGGCCGTTGCGTACCGAAGCGGCCGGCAGCGCCGATGGATCCAGCGGCAGCGCAGCGGCAGCGGTCAGGTTCTGGCTGATGCCTGCGCCCAGCGACTGTGCGCCTGCGGTTCCTGCCAGCCCCAGCGCAAGGCCCAGGGCCAGCGGCAGACTTCGGCGCATCATGCGCGGAAGCCGTCTTTCCAGTGCCGGAGACCGGCCATCACGTCGACGTCGTCCACGACGTCACGGCCCAGGTGCGCCGCCACCGACGCACGGATCGGCGCCGCGTGCACACGCAGGAAGGGATTGCAGTCGAATTCGCTGGCCAGGGTTACCGGCAGGGTGGAACGGTCATCGCGGCGCATGGCCAAAGCCTCCTCTTGGCGCTGCCACAGGGCAGCGTTGGCGGGGTCGACATGCCGCGCGAAGACGGCATTTGACACGGTGTACTCATGAGCGCAACAAAGCAGCAGTTGCGCGGGCAGGGCACCCAGCTTGCGCATCGACGCCAGCAGCTGGGACGGCGTACCTTCGAACAGGCGTCCACAGCCCAGGCTGAACAACGAATCTCCGCTGAAAAGATGTTCAGCAGTGTGAAACGCGATGTGGCTGCGGGTATGCCCGGGCACGGATAGTACGTGGAACGTCCGGCCCAGTGCCTGAACGCGTTCACCTTCACCGACGCGGTGGGTCGCAGTGGGAATGCGCTCCTCGACCGGCGCGATCACCCGGACGCCGGGAAAACGCGCCTGCAGCGCGGGCACGCCACCGATGTGGTCATCGTGATGATGGGTGAGCAGGATCGTGTCCACGCGCAGGCCCTGATCGGCCACCGCAAGCACCGGCGCGGCATCGCCGGGATCGATGACCACGGCGGCGCCATCGTCGTCGATCAACGTCCAGATGTAGTTGTCCGCAAATGCGGGCAGGGCAGTCAGTCGCATAGAATTGGACCATGCCCGCGCTGCAGAGCACCCGTCAAGCGAGCCAGACCCCGTGGTTCGACAGTGAACCGGCGGAATCCCTGCGCGTGCTGGAGCGGCAATTACTGCTGCCGCAGCTGTCAGTGCTGCCGGCACAACCCTGGTTGTGGATCGCGCCAAGCGCGTGCTGGCTTGATGATGCGCAGCTCGGCGGGCGTGGCCTGCGCCTGTTCCGGCAGGGGCAGGGCTATGCCGGCGATACCCGCTGCGCACTGCCGCTGCCGCTGGCCAACGAGAGTGTCAACGCGATCGTGCTGCAGCATGTGACCACCGGCGATGCCGACCAGCTGCTGGATGAGTGCGAGCGCGTGCTGATGCCGGGCGGCCACCTGTGGCTGAGCAGCCTCAACCCGTTCAGCCCCTACCGTACACATTGGCGCCAGCACGGACTGGTGGTGCGCACGCCGCAGCGGATTCGCCTGCTGCTCGGCCGCCACGGGCTGGAGTGCGACGATATGCGTTACATCGGCCCCCTCTGGCGCGGTGCCGGCAGCCGTCGCCCGGGCGGGTGGGCGCCACTGCGCGCGGCCTGCCTGTTCCATGCTGAAAAGCGCACGCTGGCCCTGCCCGGGCCGACACCGCTGCCGGTGCGCTGGCACGGCACCGTAGCCACCTGATTCTGGAGTTGTATTGAAAACCATCGAAATCCACACCGACGGTTCCTGCCTTGGCAATCCCGGCCCCGGCGGCTGGGCTGCACTGCTGCGCTACAAGGGCCATGAGCGTGAACTGAGCGGCGGCGAAGCGCACACCACCAACAACCGGATGGAGCTGATGGCCGCCATTTCCGGGTTGGAGACGCTGACCGAGCCGTGCAACATCGTGCTCTACACCGATTCGCAGTACGTGCGGCAGGGGCTGACCCAGTGGATGCCGGGCTGGATCCGCAAGAACTGGAAGACCGCCGGCGGTGAGCCGGTGAAGAACCGCGAGCTGTGGGAGCGCCTGCATGCGGCCACGCTGCGGCACCAGATCGACTGGCGCTGGGTGAAGGGCCACTCCGGCGATCCGGACAATGAGCGGGTGGATACCCTGGCCCGCAACGCGGCCATCCAGATCCGCGACGCCAGCCCGGTAAACTGAGCCCATGCGTCAGATCATCCTCGATACCGAAACCACCGGCCTGGAGTGGAAGAAGGGCAACCGCATCGTCGAAATCGGCTGCGTGGAGCTGTTCAAGCGCCGCCCGACCGGCAACAACTACCACCAGTACATCAAGCCGGACTGCGAGTTCGAACAGGGCGCGCAGGAAGTCACCGGCCTGACCCTGGAGTTTCTGGCTGACAAGCCGGACTTCGCGCAGATCGCCGATGAATTCCTTGCCTTCATCGATGGCGCCGAGCTGATCATCCACAACGCGGCGTTCGACCTGGGCTTCCTCGACAACGAACTGTCGTTGCTGGGCCCGCAGTACGGGAAGATCACCGATCGCTGCACGGTGATCGATACCCTGGTGATGGCGCGCGAGCGCTTCCCGGGCCAGCGCAATTCGCTGGATGCGCTGTGCAAGCGGCTGGGCGTGGACAATTCGCACCGTGCGCTGCATGGCGGCCTGCTCGATGCGCAGATCCTGGGTGACGTCTACATCGCGCTGACCTCGGGGCAGGAAGAGATCGGATTCGGCCTGGGGGATGACGATGGCGGTGGCGCCGGTGCGGCGCTGCAGGCCTTCGATACCAGCAAGCTGCTGCCGCGCCCGCGCGTAGTGGCCACGCCGTCGGAGCTGGAAGCGCATGCCGCGCGGCTGGAGCGGTTGCGCAAGAAGGCCGGCCACGCGCTGTGGGATGGCCCGAAGGTGGAAGAACCCGTCAGCGCGTAATACATCGAGGTAGTGCCGGCCGCTGGCCGGCATCTACGTGATACGGGGTTTCCCGGTGAGCCGGCCAGCGGCCGGCATTACCGCATCCACGCGTGGCGTGGATCTACCGGTCAATGGCAGCGCACCAGGATCACGCTGATGTTGTCGCGGCCACCGCCGTCGAGTGCGGCTGCGACCAGCGTGTCCACGCATTCCTGCGCGCTGGCATCTTCGTAGGCGAGGGTGCGGGCGATACTGCGGTCGTCCACCTCCTCGGTCAGGCCGTCACTGCACAGCAGCAGCTGCATTCCCGGGCGCAGTTCACCGCTGGTGGTGGCCACGTTCAGGTGTGCCGGATCGGTCACGCCCAGCGCCTGGGTAACCACGTTGCGATGCGGATGCGCACGCGCCTGTTCGGCGGTCAGGTTTCCCTGCGCGACCAGTTCCTGCACCACGCTGTGGTCCTGGCTGAGCTGTGCCAGCTGTCCATCGCGCCACAGGTAGGCGCGGCTGTCGCCGACCCAGGCCACTTCATAGCGGTTGCCCTGCACGCGCGCGGCGACCACGGTGGTGCCCATCGGCAGGCTGTCATTGCGACGGCGTGAGGTGCGGATGATCTCTTCGTCGGCGGTGCGGATGGCCTGGGCCAATGGCGCGCCACGGCGTATCTCGCGCACGATGGTTTCGCGTGCCAGCGCGCTGGCCACTTCACCGCAGGCGTGCCCGCCCATGCCATCGGCCACCAGCCACAGGGCCAGCTCGCTGTCACCGTAGTAGGTGTCCTCGTTGAGCTCGCGGCGCATGCCGGGGTGGGTGAGGTGTCCGAATTCGATCATGGGGGCTGGGGCAGGGTGTTGCTGGGGAGACAGGCATCATCGGGTGGCCGCACGCATCCGGCAAGGCATGCGCCCAGGAAATTTCCACTTCATGGGCCGGAATGACTTGTCGTCGGCCTCACTTCCTCGTATGATGCGCGTCCCCGGTCCGCCGGGGACCACCCGGAGAGGTGGCAGAGTGGTTGAATGTACCTGACTCGAAATCAGGCAGGCGTTTATAGCGCCTCGGGGGTTCGAATCCCCCCCTCTCCGCCAGATAAAGAAAAAGGGCTGCCGAAAGGCAGCCCTTTTTCTTTATCTGGCGCGGGACGCGACGCGCTCTGCGCGTCGCCCCAAACGTTGCTGCGCAACGTTTGGGCCCCTCCCTTTGCCTGCCTCTCCCCGCCCCTGTCGGGGCAGCCCCTCAACAGAGGGGCTTGGTCCTCCAGATGCATCACGGGAGATCCGCGCGGTGCGTGGATGCGCGGCGGGCATCCCGCCGTAGTGACCCTGTACTGAACTGGCGCGGGACGCGACGCGCTCTGCGCGTCGCCCCACACGTTGCTGCGCAACGCGTGGCCCCCTCCCTTTGCCGGCCTCTCCCCGCCCCTGTCGGGGCAGCCCCTCAGCAGAGGGGCTTGTTCCTCCAGATGGATCACGGGAGATCCGCGCGGTGCGTGGATGCGCGGCGGGCATCCCGCCGTAGTGACCCTGTACTGATCTGGCGCGGGACGCGACGCGCTCTGCGCGTCGCCCCACACGTTGCTGCGCAACGCGTGGCCCCCTCCCTTTGCCTGCCTCTCCCCGCCCCTGTCGGGGCAGCCCCTCAACAGAGGGGCTTGGTCCTCCAGATGCATCACGGGAGATCCGCGCGGTGCCTGGATGCTGTTCCTGCTGGCAGGCTCATCCACGCATGGCGTGGATCTACCCGGGATATCCGTGCGGACGCTGCGGGTTAACATGTACGCATCACCTGCTGGAGCTTTTCCCCATGACCGCTGAAATCCTCGTCCCCGTTTCCTTCGGCGAGCTGCTGGACAAGATCTCGATCCTGCAGATCAAGTCCGAGCGCATCAGCGACGAGGGCAAGCTGGCCAATGTGCGCAAGGAGCTGTCGGCGCTGGAGCAGACCTGGATGGCACACCCGGCCGCGGTGAAGGACATCGCCAAGCTGCGTGCCGAGCTGAAGGCGGTCAACGAGCAGCTGTGGGACATCGAGGACGACATCCGCCTGAAGGAGAAGGTGCAGGCGTTCGACCAGGGCTTCATCGACCTGGCGCGCAGTGTCTACCTGCGCAACGACGAGCGCGCGCGCATCAAGAAGGCGATCAACCTTGCGCTGGGCTCGGCGTACGTGGAAGAGAAGTCCTACCAGGATTACGCGCAGCGCACGTAAACCCGGGCAGGCTGCCGATCACCCCAGGTGGTCGGCGACGTAGCGTTCGAACGCGGCGATACCGTCTTCCACGGTGATCAGTTCCATCACATCGTCGAATTCAATCTTGGTGCCCCACTTCAGGTCCGTCGCCTGCTTGGCCAGGTACTTGCGCGCGGCATCATCGTAGCGGTCCACGCAGTAGCGGCGGTCCGAGTACGGGCCACTGCGGTCCGGATTGCTGGCTGCATGCAGGCCCAGCACTTTGGCGCCCATCGCGTTGGCGATGTGCATCGGGCCCGAGTCCGGGGTCATCACCAGATTGGCGCGGGCCAGCAGGGCAGGCAGCTGCTTCAACGTGTCCTTGCCGACCAGGTCCAGTGCCGGCGTCTGCAGCTGCGCCTGGATCGCATCGGCCATGTGGCGCTCCAGTTCGCTGCGGCCACCGCACAGCACCACCCGCCAACCGCGCTGTGCGGCGTGGTTGGCCACCGCTGCATAGCGGTCCGCATACCAGTTGCGCCGCACGTGGCTGGAGCAGGGCGAGATCATCAGCACCGGGCGGCCATCGTCCTGCCACTGCGCGGCGGCCCACTCGAAGGCGGAGGGCGGCACGGCCAGATCCCAGCTGACTTCGGTCTGGCGCAGGCCCAGCGGTTCGCAGAAGCTGCCGATGGCATCCAGTACATGGATGCCGGGGCGGTCAGGAATGCGCTCGTTGATGAAGAGCCCGTGCAGGTCCTTGGAGCGGCTGCGGTCGTAGCCGATGCGGCGTTCGGCCGGAATGAAGGCTGACAGCAGGTTGGCGCGGAATGCGACCTGCATCTGCAGAAGCGCCTCGAAGCGCCCCGGTGGCAGTTGCCTGCGCAGTTCCTTGACCCCAGCCATGCCGCTCTTCTTGTCGTAGGCATGGAAGGTGACACCGGGCAGGCCGTCAAGCAGCTTGTGGCCAACCTTGTCGATGATCCAGTGGATCGGCGTGTCCGGGCGCGCAGCCTGCAGGGTGCGCACCAGGGGCACCACGTGGGTGACGTCGCCGAGTGCGGACAGGCGCAGGAGGCACAAGGAGGAGGACGCTGATGCCATGTGTTGTTAGACTCAATGAAATGGTCGCATTCGACGCCAATGAAGCGCTGACGCCATGCCGCGAGGGTCGCGGCATCGGGGCCATTCTGTTCGACCGCGAGCGGCTGCGGCAAGCCGACATCGGCCTGTTCTCGCCCCAGCACTGGGGCAGCAGGGCCCGGCCGGTGGGCGAGGGCGGCCGCGGCAGCGCCTGGTTCGTCGATGCGCCGTTCGGGGCCAGCGTGCTGCGGCACTACCTGCGGGGCGGCCTGGCCGCGAAGCTCAGCCACGACCAGTACCTGTGGCGCGGTTCGGACCGGACCCGCAGCTTCGCCGAATTCCGGCTGATGCGCGCGCTGCGCGAGAAGAAGCTGCCGGTGCCACGGCCGATCGCCGCGTTCTACATGCGCGAGGGCCTGCGCTACCGGGCCGCGATCCTGATGGAGCGGATCGAGGGCGTGCGCTCGCTGGCCGACCGCGCCCTGGTCGCCGGCCGGGGCGCGCCCTGGGAGGAGACGGGGCGGCTGATCGCCCGCTTCCATCGTGCCGGCCTGGACCATGCCGACCTCAATGCGCACAACATCCTGTTCGATGGCAACGGCCATGGCTGGCTGATCGACTTCGACCGTGGCGTGATCCGCATCCCGGCCACTGCCTGGCGCGAACGCAACCTCAAGCGCCTGCTGCGCTCGCTGATCAAGTTGCGCGGCGAGCGCAGCGTGGAAGATGTGCAGAAGGACTACGCGCGGCTGCGCCGTGCCTATGACATGGCCTGGAACCGGGGCACCTGATGGATTGGTCGTTGCGTTTCCTCGGCGTCGGCAATGCGTCGGCGGTCGAGCTGGGGTCGCCGATGTCGGTGATCGAGCGGGATGGGCGTCCGTGGCTGACCATTGATTGTGGTGGTGAAGGGCTGACCGCGTTCAAGGCGCACTACGGCCACATGCCGCAGGCGTTGTTCGTGACCCATGTGCACCTTGACCACGTGGCCGGCTTCGAACGGCTGTTCGTGGACACCTTCTTCAATGCGCAGCGGCGCGGCAAGGTGCGCCTGTATGTGCCGGCCACGGTGGTGCCGCTGCTGCACCAGCGCATCGGTGACTATCCGAACGTGCTGGCCGAGGGCGGTGCGAACTTCTGGGATGCCTTCCAGCTGATCGTGGTGGGCGATGCGTTCTGGCACGAGGGAGTGCGCCTGGAGGTGTTCCCAGTGCGCCACCACTGGCCGGAGACGGCCTATGGCCTGCGACTGCAGGGCGCGCTGACCTGGAGCGGCGATACCCGGCCGATTCCGGAGATGCTGGCCCGCTTCGCCAATGACAACGAGCTGATCGCCCACGACTGCGGCCTGCACGGCAATCCGTCGCACACCGGCGTGGACGATCTGGAGCGTGAGTACAGCGCCGAGCTGCGGGCGCGGATGATGCTCTACCACTATGCCAGCGTGGCCGATGGCCAGGCGCTGGCGGCGCGGGGGCACCGTGTTGCGCAGCCGGGGCAGTGCGTGCCCCTGGCCAGCCCGACCGCGCCGCACGTACTGGCGCAGGATCCGCCGTGAGCGGAACCGGCCAGCCCGCCGATACGGCGCTGGCCGCTGGCCTGGAGGCGCTGGAGCGCGCGCTGCAGTAGCGCGGGGCCATGCCCGGCAAAGGGCGCCAACCAAGGTTGGCATCTAGCAGAGGCGCGGGCGTCGCCGGAAAAGGCGGTGGCCCCGCCGGCTGACCTCGGCGCCCGCGTCGATCGATACCGTTGCTGCCTTCCGGCCCTGGCGGGATTTTCGACCTAGCGTCGCGAGGGGCCGACGGGGCCACCATAGAGACGTTGGCCGCCCAAGGGGCGGCCGGTGTTCACCGATCAGGGGAAGCAGCGCGCGATGCGCCGGAGACCACAGCCGGACTGCACATCGGCTGGCCGATGGCAGGCGCTCATTCTAGCGCAGGCGGGTGCGTCGATGCCAGCTTCACGCACTGAATCGGCTGTAACCCGTCGCCGCCGGCAGCGGCCGGCACCCACCCCCGTTGCTAGAATGCCGGCCAGGAGGAACGACCTCCCCCACATCGGGAACCAATGACCAGGACGGCCTGGCCCTACCAAGAGGAGGGCCGTCATGGCCTGGATCTATCTGTTGTTTGCCGGCCTGCTGGAAATCGTCTGGGCCGTGTCCATGAAGCAGTCCGAAGGCTTCACCCGGCTCACCCCCACCGTGCTCACGATCATCGGCATGATCGCCAGCTTCTGGCTGCTGGCGGTGGCCATGCGCAGCCTGCCGCTCGGCACCGCCTATACGATCTGGACCGGCATCGGCGCAGTCGGCGCGTTCGCGGTCGGCATCGTGTTCCTGGGTGAGCAGGTCAGCCCGATGCGGATCGGTGCAGCGGTGCTGATTGTTTCCGGTCTGGTGCTGATGAAACTCTCCAGTAGCTGAATTTATTTACTCATGGCGGGGATGGATTCCCCGCCACATATAGCGATATGCATTTTCGGCAAAACCATTCTGCCGGCCCCTTTTATTTGACGTGCGTCATGAAAATAACGCGCGCGATTCACATGCCGCTGGCACGGCGGGTCGCACAGTGCCGCCATTCGTCGGGCGAAATCGGGGAGTTTTCGTCTTGATGGACATGCTGACGTACCTGTCCCGGGGTGCGATCACGTGAAGATGTGAAGATTTTCAGGAGTTAATGCCTTCAGGCCTTGTTCCCGTCTCGGGAGCAGGGGCGGCCCGCATTGTCTCCAAAAAACCTGCCAGCTGTGCCATCCGGTCTTTTCATGGAGATTTACCGATGAACCGCATTTACCGTCTGGTTTTCAATCGTGCCCTTGGGGTAATGCAGGTTGCTTCGGAGATCGCCCGCAATCCCGGCGGAAGCGCGGTCAGCGCAGGGCGGGTGCCGCGATTGCGGGCGCACCAGCTGGCGGCGGCTTTGGCCGCCACACTGGCCAGCGGATCGGCATTCGCAGCGTGCACGGGCACCACAACCGTAAACTGCGACAGCACCACCAACATCAACAACTACTCCAACGCGACCAACGGCCTCACGCTGAACATCGACGCGGGAGCATTGCTGCGTACGCCGCCGATCGTAGGTGGCGGCAACGCAGCAACGCTGACCGGCGACAACGTGACGGTCAACAACAATGGCACGATCGATCCGAGCTCGATCATCCTCGCCTCGCCCGGCCTGGTCATCGGCAATGCTTCTGCCAACAACAGCGCGATCGTCGTCAACAACAATGCCAGCGGACAGATCAAGGGTGTCGTCAACATCGCAACGCTGCTGGGCTTCGGTGGACAGGCGCTGGTGGCACAGAATGTCAACGGCACCACCACCATCAACAACGCCGGCCTGATCAGCACGTCGTTGATCGGTGCAGGCAGCGTTTCCGACGCGACCACGGTGGTGACCTATGGTGGTGCAGCCGCCGCTGTGACCAACACCGGCACCATCGACGGACGCGTCGGCCTGGGGGCTTCTGGCGGTAACACGTTCCTCAATGCGGGGGCGGTCAGTGGCAGCGTTCACCTGGGTGATTCAACCGGCGGCAACACCTTCACCGCAGTGTCGGGTTCCAGCGTTGTGAGCGGCGGCGGCACCGCTCTTGCCGGCGTGATTACCGGTGTCACCGGGGTAAAGGTTGCGGCTGCGGGATCGGTCGACGCCGGTACCGGCAGTGGTGCGGCCAACAACACGCTGGTGCTGCAGAACGTCGTCAGCGGCCCGGGTTCCGGCACCGGCGGCGCGGTGACCACGCTGGGCTGGAACCAGTACCTCAACTTCCAGAAGCTCACCGTCAACAGCGGTACCTGGAACCTGCAGGGTGCGTGGGCGGGTGCGGGTACGACCACGCTCAATGATGGCCTGGTCAATTTCAACAATGCCGGTTCCTTCGGCACCGGGCTGTTCACCGCCAACGGCGGTGCCATCGCCTCCTCCACGGCCGGTCTGAACCTGGCCAACGCTTTCAGCCTTGGGGGCAATCTGTCCCTGGCAGGGACCAATGCATTCAGCCTGGGGGGCGTGCTGTCCGGTACTGGCGGGCTGACGGTCAACAACACCGGCATCGTTACTCTCGGCGGCGCAAACCTGTTCTCCGGCGGCGTCAACCTCAATGCCGGCGGCCTGGTACTGGGCAATGCCGGTGCACTGGGCAGCGGCAACCTGACCGTGGGTGGCAGCGCCTCACTGGATACGACGGCGGGCTTCACCCTGGGCAACAATCTGGTGATCAATGGCGGGGGCTCGCTGAACCTGCTGGGCAGCAATGCGTTGTCATTGAATGGTTCGATCTCCGGTGCCGGCAACCTGACCAAGAACGGCGCCGGTACGCTCACCTTGAACGGCGCCAATGCGCTGACCGGCAGTTTCAACCTGGCCGGGGGCGCGTTGGCCTTGGGCGCGGGCGGCAGCCTGTCGCCCACCGGTGCGGTCACGGTCGGCGTCGGTACCACCCTGGACCTGTCGGCGGCCGCCAACCAGACCATCGGTTCGCTGGCGGGCCTCGGCGGTTCGGTCAACCTAGGCAGCCGCACGCTCACCCTCGCGGGGCTGGGCGATACCAGCTACAGCGGCACGTTCGCCGCAGGCACGGGGGGCCTGGTCAAGCTGGGCACCGGCGTGCAGACCTTGTCGGGCGTGAACAACCTCAGTGGCGGCGTGGCACTCAACGCCGGTGGCCTGCTGCTGGGCAATGCTGCTGCGCTGGGCAGCGGTGCGCTCAGTGTCGGTGGCAACGTGACGCTCGATGGAACCACGGGGCCGCTTGCACTGGCCAACGCGGTCAACCTTGGTTCGGGCGCCAGCCTCAATCTGCTTGGCGGACAGGCGCTCACGTTCAACGGCGTGATCGGTGGCGCCGGTGGCCTGGTCAAGAGCGGTGCGACCACGCTGACGCTCAACGGTGCAAATACCTTTGGTGGTGGGCTGGCGCTCAATGCCGGTGGCTTGGTCCTGGGTAATGCCGGCGCGCTCGGAACCGGCGCGCTGAATGTCGGCGGTGCGACAACGCTCGATGCCAGCGCGGCGCTGAGCGTGGGCAATGGCATCAACCTCGGCGCAAGTGGCCTGCTGAATGTACTGGGCAGCAATGCATTGACGCTGGGCGGCGCCATCGGTGGCACCGGCAGCCTGGTCAAGAACGGTGCCGCCACGCTTACGCTGGGTGGCGCGAATACCTTCACCGGCGGCCTGGCGATCAATGCCGGCAAGGTTGCGGTGGGCAGCGGCGGAAGCCTGGCCGCCGGCGGTGCGGTCAGCCTGACCGGCATTGGCGCGGACCTGGACATCTCGCTCGGCGGCAACCAGACCATCGGCGCGCTGTCCGGTATTGCCGGCAGCACGGTGACGCTGGGCAGCAGCACGCTCACCTTCGGTGATGCCACCAACCAGACGTTCGCGGGCGTGATCGGCGGCACCGGTGGCCTGATCAAGCAGGGCACCGGCGTGCAGACGCTGACCGGCGCCAATACCTTCAGTGGTGGCCTGGACCTTGCGGCCGGTGGCCTGGTACTGGGCAATGCCGGTGCGCTGGGAAGCGGCGCACTGACGGTCAGTGGCAACGGATCGCTGGATGCCACGACAGCGCTGAACCTGGGCAATGCGATCAACCTCGGCGCGGCCCTGACCCTGCCGGGCAGCCAGAACCTGGCCCTGGCCGGCAACATCACGGGCACCGGCAGCTTGGTCAAGAACGGCGCGGCGACACTGACCTTGAACGGTACCAACACCTTCAGTGGTGGACTGAGCGCGAACGCTGGCGCCCTGCTGCTGGGCAACAGCGGCGCACTCGGCAGCGGGACGCTGGGCATCGGTGGCAACGTCTCGCTCGACGGCAGTGCGCCGCTGAACCTGGGCAACAACGTGGCACTGGGTGCAGGCGCCGCGTTGTCGCTGCCGGGTTCGCAGGCGATCACGCTGGGTGGGGTGGTGTCCGGTGCGGGCAGGCTGGTGAAGAACGGTGCCACCACCTTGACCCTCAATGGCGCCAACAGCTTCGGTGGGGGGCTGACCGTCAACGGCGGCGGCCTGCTGCTGGGCAATGCCGGCGCGCTGGGCACCGGTGCATTGTCGGTGGGGGCCGATACCACGCTGGACAGTTCGGTGGCCCTGAATCTCGCCAACGACGTCAACCTCGGTGCAGGCGCGGTGCTGGATCTGCTGGGCAGCCAGGACGTGTCGCTGGGCGGTGTCATCAGCGGCACTGGCGGCCTGGTCAAGAACGGTGCGGCGACACTGGCGTTGAACGGAGCCAACACCTTCAGCGGGGGTGTTGGCCTCAACGCGGGCCTGCTGCAGCTGGGCAATGCGCAGGCATTGGGTACCGGCCAGCTGGACGTGGGCGGCAACGCTTCGCTGGATGCAGCATCGGCGCTCACCGTGACCAACAACATAGGCCTCGCCGCCGGCGCCAACCTCACGGTGCTGGGCAGCAATGACCTGACGCTCGCCGGCCCGGTATTCGGTGTTGGCGGGCTGATCAAGGACGGTACGGCGCGGCTGACGTTGTCTGGCGCCAATACCTACAACGGTGGCACGACCATCAACGCAGGCACGCTGGCGCTGGGAGCGGGCGGCAGTCTTGCCGCAACCGGTGCAGTGGATCTTGCGGGCGCCGGTGCGGCACTGGACATCTCCGCAGCGGGTGCAGCGCAGACCATCGGCGCACTGAACGGCGTGGCAGGCAGCCAGCTGCTGCTTGGCGCGCAGTCACTCACCTTCGGCGGTGCCGCCGATGGCAGTTTTGCCGGCGTGATCGACGGTACCGGTGGCCTGATCAAGACCGGTACGGGCGTGCAGACGCTGTCCGGCGCCAACACGTTCAGCGGTGGCCTTGCGCTCAACGCGGGTGGCCTGATTCTCGGCGACTCCAGTGCGCTCGGCACGGGTCCGCTGGGCATCGGTGGCACCACCACGCTGGACAGTACCGTGGCGCTGAACCTGGCCAACGCGGTGAACTTTGGTGCCGGTACGCAACTGACGCTGGGCGGCACCAATGATGTCACCCTCGGCGGCGTGGTGGCTGGCAACGGCAGCCTGGTCAAGAACGGTACGGGTCTGCTGACGCTCAACAACACCAACACGTTCGATGGCGGCCTGACCTTGAACGGCGGCAGCCTGGTGGTGGGCGCCAACGGGGCGCTGGGTTCCGGCACGCTGGCGGTGAACAACAGTGCTTCGCTGGATGCCGGCACCGCGGTGACGCTGGGCAACGCGGTGAACCTTGGCTCGGGCGTGGCGCTGACCGTAGCGGGCAGCAATGCGCTGACCCTGGGCGGCATCGTGTCCGGCAATGGCAGCCTGATCAAGAACGGCACCGCCACGCTGACACTGGACGGCGCCAGCACTTACAGCGGTGGCACCACCATCAACGCCGGCACGCTGGCGCTGGGCGTGGGGGGCAGTCTGGCTGCCGCTGGCGACCTCACGCTCGGCAATGCCGGCGCGGGCTTCGATATCTCCGGCGCGACCGGCAACCAGACCATCGGTGCGCTCAACGGCGTGCTCGGAACCACACTGGCGCTGGGGGGCAATTCGCTGACCTTCGGCACCGCGACCAACGGGGCCTTCGATGGCGTGATCAGTGGTGGTGGCGGGCTGGTGAAGGTCGGCGCCGGGGTGCAGACCCTGTCCGGTGCCAATACCTTTGGCGGCGGCGTCTCGCTCGATGCCGGCGGCCTGGTGCTCGGCAATGATGCCGCGCTGGGTACCGGCGTGCTCACCGTCGGTGGGGCGACCACGCTGGATACCACCGCGCTGGCGACGCTGGCCAACAACGTGGTGCTCAACGCCGGGCTGACGGTGCTGGGCACCAGCGCGCTCACCCTCAACGGTGTGCTCTCCGGTGCCGGCAGCCTGACCAAGAACGGCACTGCGATGCTGACCTTGAACGGCGCCAACACCTACACCGGCGGTACCAACGTCAACGCCGGCACGCTGGCACTCGGCGCCGGGGCCAGCCTGGCCGCAAGCGGCACCGTCAATCTCGCCACCGGCGCCACGCTGGACCTGTCGGCCGGCAACGGCACGCAGGTGTTCGGCACGCTGGTTGGCAACGGCACGGTCAACCTGGGCGCCAACAACATCGAAGTGGGCAGCGCCGCCAACGGCACCTTCAGCGGTTCGATCGCCGGCACCGGTAGCCTGACCAAGGTCGGTAGCGGTATCGAGACACTGACCGGCACCAATACCTACACCGGCGGCACCACCATCAACGCCGGCACGCTGGCGATCGGTCTCGGCGGCAGTCTGTCCTCGTCCGGAGCGGTGAACGTCGCCGCCGCCGGCGCGGGCTTCGACATTTCGGGTTCCGGTGCCAACCAGACGATTGGTTCACTGTCTGGCGTGACCGGCTCCCTGGTCAGCCTCGGCGCCAACTCGCTGATCCTCGGCGGCGCCGACAGCAGCACCTTCGACGGTTCGATTTCCGGCACCGGTGCGCTGGTCAAGAACGGCGTGGGTATCCTCACCCTGGGCGGCGCCAACCTGTTCAGTGGTGGTCTGGCCTTGAACGGTGGCGGCCTGGTGGTCGGCAACAACAGCGCGCTGGGTACGGGGGCGCTGGACGTGGGGGCCGACGCGACGCTGGACAGCAGCCTGGCAGTCACCCTCGGCAACGCCATCAACCTCTCTGCCGGCAACAACCTCACCCTGCTCGGCAGCAATGGGCTGACCCTGGACGGCATCATCAGCGGTGCCGGTGGTCTGGTGAAGGACGGCGCAGCCACGGTGACCCTGACCGGTGCCAACACCTATTCCGGCGGCACCACCATCAACAACGGCACGCTGGCCATCGGTGCCGGAGGCAGCCTGGCGTCCACCGGCGCGGTGAATCTGGCCGGTGCCGGCACGCTGGACATCTCCGGCGGTGGCAGCCAGAGCATTGGTTCGCTGGCCGGCGTGGCCGGCAGCACAGTGGCGCTGGGCGGCAACACGCTGACCCTCGGCGGCGTCGCCGACAGCACCTACAACGGCGTGATCAGCGGCAGTGGCGGCCTGATCAAGAACGGCGCCGGCGTGCAGACGCTGAATGGTGCCAATGCCTTCAGCGGTGGCGTCACGCTCAACGCCGGTGGCCTGGTGGTCGGCAACAATTCCGCGCTTGGCACGGGTACGGTGACCGTGGGTGGCAATGCCTCGCTCGATTCCAACAGCGCGATCACGCTGGGCAACAACTTCGTTCTCAATGCCGGCCTGACCGTGCTGGGCAGCAACGATCTGACACTCAACGGCAATCTCAGCGGCACCGGGTTCCTCACCAAGGAGGGCCTGGCCACACTGACCTTGAACGGCACCAACACCTATTCCGGTGGCACCAACATCAACGCCGGTACGCTGGCGCTGGGCGCGGGCGCGAGCCTGCTTGCCAGTGGCACCGTCAACCTGGCCACCGGCGCGACCTTCGATCTGTCGGCCGGTGCGGGTACGCAGGTGTTCGGCACGCTGATCGGCAACGGTACGGTGAATCTGGGCGCGAACACGGTGACCATCGGCGATGCCAGCAACGGCACGTTCGGTGGTTCGATTGCCGGCACCGGCGGCCTGATCAAGGAAGGCACCGGCACCGAAACCCTGACCGGTACCAACACCTTCACCGGCGGCACCACCATCAATGCCGGCACGCTGGCGATCGGTGCCGGCGGCAGCCTGGCGGCGACCGGTGCGGTCACCCTCGCCAATGCGGGTACCGCGTTCGATATCTCCGCAGGCGGCAACCAGAGCATCGGCTCGCTGGCGGGCGTGGCGGGTTCGAGTGTGGCGCTGGGTGGCAACACGCTGACTCTCGGCGGCGTCGGCAACACCACGTTCGACGGCACCATCGGCGGCACGGGAGCGCTGATCAAGGACGGCGCTGGCGTGCAGACGCTGGGCGGTGCGAACACCTTCAGCGGCGGCGTCATCCTCAATGCCGGCGGGCTGGTGGTCGGCAACAATGCCGCGCTCGGTACGGGTGCGTTGAACGTGGCCGGGAACGGTTCGCTGGATGCCAACGCGGCGGTGACCCTGGCCAACAACGTTGCACTCGGCGCCGGTGCCACGCTTGATGTGCTGGGCAACAACGACCTGACGCTGGCCGGTGCGGTCTCCGGTGCAGGCGGCCTGACCAAGGACGGTGCGGCCACGCTGACCCTGGCCGGCGCCAGCAGCTACACCGGCACCACCACCATCAACAGCGGCACGCTGGCGGTGGGCGCGGGCGGCAGCCTGTCCGACGCCAGCACGGTGAACCTGGCCGGCACCGGTACGCTGGACATCAGTGCCGGTGGCAACCAGAGCATCGGTGGCCTGGCCGGTGTTACCGGCAGTACGGTGGCGCTGGGCGGTGCAACGCTGACCACCGGCGGCAACAACGCCAGCACCACGTTCGCCGGCGTGATCGGCGGCACCGGTGGCCTGGTGCAGAGTGGTACCGGCACGCTGACCCTGAGCGGTGACAACACCTACACCGGTGGCACCACCATCAACGGTGGCAGCACGCTGCAGATCGGCAACGGTGGCAGCACCGGCTCGGTGCTGGGCGACATCACCAACGACGGCAGCCTGGTCTACAACCTCGGCACCACGGCAACCGTGGGCGGTGTGGTCAGCGGCAGTGGCAGCCTGACCCAGGCCGGCAGCGGTACGCTGGTGCTGACCGGCAACAACACCTACACAGGCGGTACCACCATCAATGCCGGTGGCACATTGCAGGTGGGCAACGGCGGTGCAACCGGCGCGATCGTGGGTGACATCACCAACAACGGTGCGCTGGTATCCAACGTGGCCGGCAACACCACGCTGGGCGGCACCATCAGCGGCGCCGGTGGCCTGACCCAGGCCGGCAGCGGCACGCTGACCCTGACCGGCAACAACACCTATACCGGCGGCACCACCATCAATGCCGGTGGCACGCTGCAGGTGGGCAATGGCGGTGCGACCGGCGCGATCACCGGCAACGTTGCCAACAACGGCAGCCTGGTGTTCAACGTCGGTGGCAACACCACAGTCGATGGCGCGATCAGTGGCAGTGGCACGCTGATCCAGGCCGGCGCTGGCGTGTTGACCCTGGTTGGCAACAACACCTACACCGGCGGCACCACCATCAATGCCGGTGGCACGCTGCAGGTCGGCAACGGCGGGGCAACCGGCTCCATCGCTGGCGACATCACCAACGATGGCGCGTTGATCTCCAACGTGGGCGGCAACACCGCGCTGGGTGGCACCATCAGCGGCAGCGGCGGCCTGACCCAGGCCGGCAGCGGGACGTTGCTGCTGACCGGTACCAACACCTATACCGGCGGTACCACCATCAACGCCGGCGGTACGCTGCAGCTGGGCAACGGCGGTGCGACGGGCTCGATCGTCGGCGACGTCACCAACAATGGCACGCTGCTCTCCAATGTGGCGGGCAATACCACGCTGAATGGCACCATCAGTGGCAGTGGCGGCCTGACCCAGGCCGGCAGCGGCACGCTGACCCTGAACGGCAACAACACCTATACCGGCCAGACCACCATCAATGCCGGTGGCACCCTGCAGGTCGGCAATGGCGGGGCGACCGGTGCCATCGGCGGCAGCGTCGTCAACAACGGCAGCCTGGTGTTCAACGTGGGTGGCAACACCACCGTCGGCGGTGCCATCAGCGGCAGCGGCGGCCTGACCCAGGCCGGCACCGGCACCGTGGTCCTGACCGGTAACAACACCTATACCGGCGGCACCACCATCAACACCGGCGGCACGCTGCAGGTCGGCAACGGTGGCGCGAGCGGTGCGATCACCGGCAACGTTGCCAACAACGGCAGCCTGGTGTTCAACGTCGGCGGCAACACCACGGTGGGCGGCACCATCAGCGGCAACGGTGGCCTGACCCAGGCCGGCACCGGCACCGTGGTCCTGACCGGCAACAACACCTACACCGGCGGCACCACCATCAATGCCGGCGGCACCGTGCAGGTCGGCAATGGCGGCGCCAGCGGCTCGATCACCGGCAATATCACCAACAATGGTGGCCTGGTCATCAACACCGGCGGCACCACCACGCTGGGCGGCACCATCAGCGGTGGTGGCAGCATCGTGCAGGCAGGCCCGGGCGGCCTGAACCTGGGCGGCAACAGCGGCGGCTTCAGCGGCACCGGCCAGGTCACCGGCGGTGGCCTGAATGTCACCGGCAACATCGGTGGCCAGTGGACCATCGGCAGCGGTACCACGCTGTCCGGTACCGGGACCATCGGTGGCACGGGTGGCGGCGTGACGGTGTCCAGCGGCGGCGTGCTCTCGCCGGGCAATGGTCCAGGCAACAGCGGCGGTGCGGGCAATGGCGCCGGCACCATTACGGTGGGCGGCAATCTGACCCTGTCGCCGGGCAGCACGCTGGGCATCGACCTGGGTGCCACCGGCAGCGACACGGTGCAGGTGGGCGGTAGTGCAAACGTGGGTGGCAGCACGGTGCGGGTGAACACCATTTCGCCGAGCACCAGCTACCAGCAGGGCCAGCAGTACACGGTGGTCAATGCAGGTGGTGGCGTGAGCGGGCAGTTCGCTTCGGCAACCTCGCCGTCGGCCTTCCTGACGATTACGCCGGTCTATACCGCCAACACCGCCAACCTGCAGATAGACGTGGCGCAGACCGCAGCATTCACCACCGCAGCGACGACGCGCAACCAGTACAACACTGCCGCAGCGCTGGACAGCCTGCCGCAGAGCGGCCCGGCGCTGGGCCTGTACAACACCCTGCTGATGTATGACGCGGGCACTGCGCGCGCGGCGTTCGACCAGCTTTCGGGTGAAGTGCATGCGGCCAGCCGCGCGGTGCTGCTGTACGACAACTACCTGGAGGAGGGTATCCGCCAGCGCCTGGGCAGTGAGCTGCCGACCGTGCGTGGTGAGCGAGCCTCGGCCTGGCTGGCCGGGAGTGGCAAGGTGTTCCGCCAGGACGGTGACGGCAACGGCGATGACATCCGCTCCAACCGCAATGCGCTGATGGCGGGCGTGGACTGGCAGCTGGGCGAGCACGTGGTGCTGGGTGCGGCCGCAGGCAACGAGCGGCTGGATACGCGCCTGTACGATCGCAGTTCGCGGGCCCGCCTGCGTGGCCACACGTTCGGCCTGTATGCACAGGGCCAGTGGAACAACGGTTTCGCGGTCGGTGGCAGCGTATCGCGCGGCGACTACCGCACGCGCACCACGCGTGAGGTGCCGCTGCTGGGCCAGACCCTGTACAGCCGCCAGGACTCGGATGTGACCATCGCGCAGGTGGAGGGCAGCTGGACCTGGTCCCATGGCAGGACCCAGCTGCAGCCGTACGTGCAGTTCACCAAGCACTGGGTCGACAGCGATCGCGCAGTGGAGCAGGGCGGCACTGCTGCGCTGGCGCTGGAAGGCGGCAAGGACACGCTCAATGTCAGCACCGTGGGCGTGCGTGGGCGCTGGGACGTGGGCAGCGGCGAGCGCTTCCCGGCACAGCTGACGGTCGGCCTCGGCTGGCAGCACGCCTCGGGTGACACCGATGTGGCCAGCCGCAATCGCTTCGCGGTGGGCGGCAATGCCTTCGATGTCTACAGTGCGGTGATGGCGCGCAATGCGCTGGTCAGCCAGCTGGGCGTGGCGGTCGGCCTCGGCCGCAACAGCCAGCTGTCGATGTTCGTGCAGGGCCAGCATGGCGATGGCCGCCGCGACGTGGGTGGGCAGATCAACCTGCGCGTGGGCTTCTGAGGGAAGTGCGGCGATGTTGGATCCAGGCTTGCGTGGATCCGGGGCGGGGCGGAGGGCTAGACCCCCCGCTCCATCTCCACGGCGTCGATCCCGGCGCCGTGGCCATTGGACACGATCCGCGTCACCTGGAAGCCCAGCCCGGCATAGAAGCCCTGGGTGTGCTGGCTGGTACTGAGCGTGATGCGCTTGATCGACGGATCCGCTTCGGCCTGGCGCAGGCGTGCCAGCGCCAGTTCGCGGCCCAGTCCCTGCCGGTGCAGCGCGCGCTGCACCATGCCCCAGCAGAAGCCGGCACTGCCGTCGCCGCGGCGCGACAGGCCGCCACAGGCCACGATGCTGCCATCGCGCTCGATCACCTGGAATGCACAGTCCATGGCCTGCTCGCGTAGGAAGCGTTCAAAGTCGCTGCGCTCTTCGGGCGCGAAATAGGTGGGCACGTTGCTGTCGAACATCGACAGGCAGGCGCTGGCGTCGGCGGGGCGGTAGAGGCGGAGGTTCATGGGAAATGCCATGGAGTTGCCCGGCTGCATTTTCAACCGTCCAGACGTTGGGAGGGGGCGAAGCGTTCCAGGGTACATGGAGCGATGCCGATCCTTTTCCAGGTGACTTTTCCCCACTCGAATGACCGTGCTCGGGACGCAGGCGCCTGTACCAGGCGGGTGCGTCGTTCGCGGGCAATGGCGAGGCGCATGCGGCCGCGATGGCGCGCAGCGGGGCGCGGCGGCTTCCGGGCTATGCTTTCGACACATGGGACTGACCGCGCGGCAGGATCCGCCGGCCCCATTCGTCTTCCTGCCTGCAACGGAGCTGCCCAGTGACGCCCGACCCTTCTCTTTCCCGGACTGCCCAGCTCATGCGCGGTCTGCTGTTTGGCGCGGTGGGCCTGTTGAGCCTTGCCGTGGCCGCCCTCGAGGTGACGCATCGTCTTGAGTTCCTGGAGGTCGCGCAGGCCGTTGATGGCCAGGTCGAGCGCCTGAACGCCGGCGGATCGCATCCGCAGGTCGCGTTCACCACCGCGACCGGCCAACGCATCTCGTACCCGCAGGGCGGCATGATTTTCGGCTATGAGCCTGGGCAGCCGGTACGCGTGCTGTACGACCCGGCGCGACTGCGGCTGGAGCCGGTGCTGGATACGTTCGGTGCGTTGTGGGGAATGACGGTCGTGTGGGTGCTGCTGGGGCTGGCGTTCGTCGGCGCCTGCGTGCGGGGACTGCTCCGGCGCAGATGACTCGCGGCCGATCGCGCGCCGTCGGCGGGCGGGCCGTTGGACCGGCCACGGCGGCAGGCCCTGTTCAGTCCGGTAGTACCTGCGACGATTCCCGCCAGCCAAACAAAAAAGCCGCCCACTGGGCGGCTTCTTCATTTATCTGGCGGAGAGAGGGGGAGGTACTGATCCGGAGACCTCTCTCCCTGACTGCTCGCAGCACGCAAACCGGACGTGTGTCCTGTGTTGTGTCCTGCCATCCTAGGCTATTTCAAAGGATGGGACATCCATAGTCAAAGGATCTTTGATCAATAAAAAGGGCCGCGTTTAGCGGCCGTTTACCTATCGGATTCTTGCGTGATTACTGCGTCAGCTGGGCGTAGATGACAAAGAGGAACATCGGAAGCCCACTCAACACGGCGAAGACCCCAAGCGCACCCATCAGGGTCAAGACGGTCATGGCCCACCACTGCCACCACGCAAAGCCTGCGTCCCGCGCCTGGGCCACGCGCGCGTCGGCCGGGTAGAGGCGTCCTACCTTTCGCGTTCCTCGCCGGGCCATAAGCGGCCCGACAAGGAACCCCAAAGGTCCCAAGAAGAGCAGAGAAAGCGCATACCACCAGAAAAAGCGGTCGCGGGGTGTGAGCAACTTGCGCCGTGCGGGCACCGGCTGGTCAAGCAGAGGGGGCGGCGGCACGCTCATTTGGCGTAGGCTCGCCAACCTTCGGATTCCTTTACATAGCGAAGGTTCTTGCTGACCGGAATGGGCACCTGGCGGCCTCCAATATCGATGGAGACTTTCCCCTTGGTGTCGCAGCGGTAGCCCTCCATGTCTTGGGCCTCGACGCATCCGGTCAGTTCGAAGTCGCGGATGTCGCCAACCCGTCCCGCCCCGCTTTCCTCCAACAGAGTGGCAAAAGCCCGCTCTGCATCATTATTGGAGGGCGGTCCGCCGCAGGCCGAGAGGGTCAGTGCAATGGCCAAGCCGGCCAGGGGAAACCTTGCGTTCATGGGTCAATCCTTGAGGGTGATGAGGGGGCGGCGGTAGGCCGCCCCGGACGGGTAGAGAAAGAGAGGGCTTACCGGTCTCGATTGCCTTCAGGGTTGAACCCCGCGATCCACAGGCGGCTGTCTTTGAACGGGGTCAGCACCCCTGCCGCGCCCGGATGCAAGTCGGCGGTCTGAAGGAATCCAGAGATCCAAGCCACCCTCAGGGCCACGTCGACGGCCTTGTCGGATACGCCTGGGCGGCTGACGTTGACGACAAAGGGCTGTGCCGGCGGATTAGGGCCAGTAGACCGGCTGGCCCCGGTGTTGGCCTTGCTCGACGGCACCCGAACGCCGGTGAGGCTGTCTCGGCCTTTCCAGAGGGCCGCCGAGTTGAGCTCTGCCATGTCGCCCAGGTCGTCAACTTCAGTCAGTGCGGCGTTGGCGCAGCTCCGGAATGTCTCCGTCGTCGACGCGGAGGGGCTGGTCCAAATCCGAGCCTCAATCGTCCAGCAGGGCTGGGACGCACCCCACTCCTGGAACGTCAACGCCACTCGGGGCCAGTCCAGCCGGCCTTGTTGTGCGAGCTGGTGGTTATCAGATTTGAACAGCCCCTGGATCTTTCCGGAGCCGCTGACCGGGGTGTAGATCGGCTGATTGCCAGGGGCTTGGCTTGCGGTAGCCCCGGTGGGTTTCACCCCAATCATCTGGCCGCCGGCATCCTTCAGGCTCTTCCCCAACTGGCGGAAAAAGCCCGGCTTTCCTGGCTCCGGGTTGGGCTGGCTGGCTTCCTGAGCGGAAACGGCGTGGGCACTCAGCAACAGCGCGGCCGCCAGGGCGGTGGCCATCCTTGTCTGGTTCTTCTTCATGACAACCCCTGTGGTTGGTCGGGAGGGTGCTACATTTCATGAAGAGTCTGCCATGCAGAGGAGGAGCAAGTCATGCTGTCGGCCCAGCTTTTCAACATTCGTTCACGTGCCCAAGGCTTCCCCCCGTTCGTTGTTCGCCGCCCGCCTCAAGCAGGCCAGGCAGCTGCGCGGCATCGCCAGCCAGCGAGCGCTGGGGGTTCTAATGGGGCTCGATAAGAAGCTGGCGAGCAGCCGGGTCAACCGGTATGAGACGGAGGTGAGCGGGATTGACCTGGATGGGCTCGGGCGTTTGGCCGAAGTGCTCGGGGTGCCGATGGCCTACCTCGTGGCGGAGGACGAGGCCACCGCGGCGGTGGTGCTTGCCCTGTCCAAGTTGACTGCCAGCCAGCGCGCTGCCTTGGCTAAGAAGTTGGCCCAAGAGCTATAGTCCTCAAGGGTTTTGAGCTTCTCCATCCCATCCGCTGCGGACCTCCCGCGGCAGGTCTATGCGACAATCACGCCATGAGCACTGCACGACCCCGCCCCAAGATGGATCCTGCTCTTGAGCAGAAGATCCAACTCATCCGTCAGGACATCCGAGAGGAGTACCTGCAGGATCATCAACACCCCTGGATCATTGGTTTTTCTGGCGGTAAAGACAGCACCTTGGTGACGCATCTTGTGTTCGAGGTGCTGATGTCCCTTGCGCCTCACGAGCGCACCCGCGAGGTCCACATCGTCTCGAACGACACCCTTGTGGAGAGCCCGCTGGTCATCACTCACATTGCATCTGTGCAGTCCGAAATAGACCATGCCGCCAATGCTTGGCGATTGCCTATTCAGGTGGTGACGACCCGGCCCGACGATGACGCGACGTTCTGGGTGAACCTTATCGGGCGCGGCTACCCGCCGCCCAATAGGTCTTTCCGTTGGTGCACCGACAGGATGAAAATCCAGCCCACCAGCCGATATATCCGCCAGCAGGCCGACGTGGCTGGACAGGTCATCCTTCTTCTTGGTGTGCGCCGATCCGAGAGCGCGACCCGTGCGGCGTCGGTGGCCCGCTACGACAATGGCGAGCGACTCAACCGCCATAACGACCTGGTCAACTGCATGGTGTTCCGCCCGATTGTGGAGCTTTCCACGGACGAGGTATGGGAATACTTGGCCTTTACCCCGCCGCCGTGGGGTGGCACGCATGGCGCATTGATCCAGCTCTACATGGATGCCGGCGCTGCCGAATGCCCAACCGTGTTGTCCCAAGACGACGCGCCTGGATGTGGCACTTCGAACTCTCGATTTGGCTGCTGGACGTGCACCGTGGTGGAAAAGGACAAGAGCCTGATGGGCTTTGTCGAGGCCGGCTATGGTGAGTTCACGCCTCTGATCGGTTTCCGAGACTGGCTGGCCGAGATACGAAACGCCCCAGAACGCCGTCTCGCAAGACGCCGGAACGGTAAGCTCACGATCACCAATGATGGCGTTTTCATCCCCGGCCCCTTCACTTTGGAAACCCGTCAAGAAATCCTCGACAGGGTGCTGGCGCTGCAAGATGAGATGAAGACCAAGTTGATTGAAGACTCGGAAGTGAGCCGGATTAGAGAGATTTGGGCTGAAGATGCCAGCATGTTTGCCACACGCTCTGTAGATGAGGCGCGGGCAATGGCTGGTTCCAAGTAAGGACACAGGGGGAACACTAGATGCCACGCGATGTTGTGACGCTTTTCGCCCAGGAGGCGGGAAACAAGCTTATTAGAAGGCACTGCCGTCAGATCGGCCTGCCGGTAAACGACCTGCGCCGACTGGTTGAAGAGGTTGTGGATAAGAGCACCATGCAGCGTCGTCATGGCCTGTGGGAGGCTTTTGACGAAGTGCTGGGCGAAACCTACGAAGAGGATGCCGACAATGCATCTTGAGTCGATTAGCCTCCGAGATTGGAAGGCATTCGAGTCGGCCACCTTCGAGTTCCCGAAACCCGGCAAGACTAAAAATGTGGTCGTCATTGGCGGGCGAAACGGGTTCGGCAAAACCTCCTTGTTCGAAGCCTTGGCACTGGGCCTGTTTGGCCGCGACGGCTTGCGCTTGGTGCTGCGAGCAGGTGTCGCCAGCGATGACCAAGGTCGGGCACAATCGTTCAAGGACTTCATGGAGCGGGCCCTCTTTGGGAACGCCCTCTCGGAAGGCCGCACCTCTTGCCGCATTGAGCTCAAGTTCGTTGACGATGCAGATGAACCCATCTGGATTGACCGGACTTGGTATTTCAACGACCAAGGAAAGCTAAAGGCTGGCGAGTCAGCAGAGCAGTTGAAGATCTTCCAGGGGATCGGTCGACGCGTGGTTGGTCCCGGCCGGACCGAGGCGGACGTCGACGGCTGGTATCGGGATTGGGTCTCCAAGACGTTTATCCCCACTTCTCTGGCCGGATTCTTCCTGTTTGACGGCGAATCAGCGGCCGTGTATGCCGAACGCGACATGGGTTCGCAGGTGCGGGAAGGCATTGAGGGGCTTTTGGGCCTCAACTGGCTCAAGCAGCTTCAAAAAGATCTCCGCACCTACGCAAACACCAAGCGAAGCCAAGTTCCCAAAGGCGTCAGCAATGAAGCCATTGCTGAGCTGGATGCGGCAGTCAGCGGCATGGAGGAGGAACTTGCTCGCTATGAAGCACGACTGCAAACCATCGAGACCGAAATCCGTAACAGCGAGACCCTGCGCGACACACTGACGCGGGAGTTGGGCTACGGGGCGGGCACTAGGGCGCAGCTGGAAGAGCTCACGCGCGACCAGGCTGACCACGAAAAACGCTACAACAATGCCCAAGACCAGTTGGTCAGCGCTGCGCAGGCAGAGTTGCCTCTGGCGCTGGCCGGTGGCTTGCTGCTCTCCAAAGTTGAGGCTCGTCTTGACCAAGAGGCTCGGCTGGACCAGTGGGAGGCCGCGCTTTCCCAACGAGACAGCCGGACTGCGAGCGTTCTGGAGTTCCTAAACGAGCAACTGCCGACGGTTGAGCCAGAGCTCCTTGAGCGCCAAGTGGATGGAGTGCGAGCTGCTGTCGAGAAGGCTCTGGAGCGGCTTTGGTTCCCGCCGCCGGGCGATGTGGCCGATTCCTTTAGGCATGCGCACGCCCGTGGCCCCATGCTTCAGCGGGTGTTGGACCGTCTGCGAGACGCGAAGGCAGTTTCATCCGCCAGCATCGTCGAGCTGCTTGAGACGATGGAAAGCAGCTCCGCTAAGCTGCGCGAAGTGTCGGCCGTGATTCGCTCCACGGAGGGGGCCACGCCGCAGGTCGAGGAGAAGCGCGACCAGTTGAACGAGGTGAATACCAAGGTGGGTTTGATGCGCGAGGAACGCGGCTCGCTCACCAACATGGTCAAGTCCCGTGGCGCTGACCTTGAGCAGAAGCGCCGCGAACTGGGTCGCCTGACCGGTCACTTGGACCAATCCGAGCGGCCGGCTCAGTTGGCTGGTCGTGCCGAGCAAGTGGCGGAGATGCTGGGTAACCTCGTTGATGAGGCGTGGCCATTGCAGTCTGAAGCAGTGGCGGAGGCAATGACGCGCAGTGTGCGTGCTATGGCCCACCGCAGCGACTACCTGCGCGAAGTGACGATCAACGAAGACGGCGACGTGGAGCTGGCGTCCCCGGATGGGCGTGACCTTCGTCAATACGACCTCTCGGCCGGCGAGAAGCAGATTTTCACCCAGGCATTGTTCTCGGCCATCGCCGAAGTGTCCGAGCGGACCTTCCCGCTGGTTGTGGATACCCCCCTGGGCCGGCTGGACGAAAACCATCGTTTGAATGTGCTCAAGCACATCACTAGCCGAAAGGGTCAGGTGATCTTGATCTCCACCGATACCGAAGTGGTTGGTCAGTTCCTAGCGGCGATTCGCAGCAAGGTGGCCAAGTTCTACATCATCCGCAACAAGGTTGATGGCGGTGTGGCTCGCAGTTGGTGTGAAGAAGGCTACTTCGACGGGCAGGGAGTTTGATATGAGCAATGAAGCAAACGACTACCTGACCTTGGAAGTCATCGCCGGGACCTCATTCCGTTCCACTTCTGATACAGATGAGCTGTCTCAGCGGGTCAAAGATCGGCTGGGGTTCGGGTCTTACAACATCCCTGCTCGACTCGCGATGGCTCGCTCGTTGGCCTTGCCCGGACAGCCGGCCAAGGCGGAGGGCGAGGTGGGCCGGATCATCAAGGGCGACGTGCTGTTTGGCACAGGGGCCGACTTGGCCAGCTGGGTCTCGCTGTTCATCGAGCATGCCGGCAGCCCGCTCACCATCAAAGACTTGCAGAGCGCAGTCCAGCGCCACTGGGCTCGAGGCATGAAGATATTGTCGGAGGAGCTCGACGCATCAGGTGGTGACACCTCCGAGTTCTGGCGACGTTTGGCGGAAAGCGCATTGCCTGAAGTCACCGAGAAGCGGCGCAATCAGGTGACCTCGGTAGTGGCTGAAGCATCTCGCGGCCCGGTTCCCGTTCGTCTTGGTGAGATTGGTCGCGACGTGGCTACCAATGAGGAGGTCATTTGGACCCTCAACGCGCCCGGCGGTAGCCCCCATAGTGCCTTCATGGGCGGGGTGGGCAGCGGCAAAACCCGCACGGCGGCCTTCGTCCTTCGGTCCATCGCCGAGCAGACGAACGTTCCGTTGTTGGCGTTCGACTTCAAGGGCGACATGGCTGACCGACACAATGCTTTGGACCGGGCATTTGATGCCCAGGTTCTTTCGCCGCCATTGGTCCCTATCCCTCTGGATGTGTTTGCCCTGTCTGACAGGAGCAAGCACGGCATCATCTCTACGGCCCAGCGGCTCCGTGACAGCTTGAGCAACCTCAAGCAGACTAAGTTTGGTGACCTTCAGAAGCGTCGACTCAACGACGCCTTAGAAGAGGCATTGCGCACTCGCAGCCCTTGCACCTTGGAGGATGTTCGAGATTGCCTAGAGAACGCCTACGCATCCGCTGGGGCGAAGGAAGATGGTGCGATCGCCACTCTTGTCGACCTCTGCCGCCTGCCGCTCTTTGAGCCGAAGATGTCGCCGGAGGAGTTTTTCTCCAAGTCATGGATCATCTCGCTGCCAGCCAACGTGCCGGAGCTTGTCCGGGTGACGGTTGTTGCTTTGTTGACGGACGCGTTGGAGCGCTTTATCAACTCCCAGCAAGACTCGGAGACAGACAGCGAAGGCAATCGTTCCCTCCGCATCCTTTGCGTTGTGGATGAGGCCCACCGAGCTCTGGAGGCGCGGCTCCCCGGCCTTTCCAATCTCATTCGTTTGGGGCGTTCGAAGGGGGCGGCGGTCATGCTCATCTCCCAGAAGCCGGACGACTTCGAGGGCGAAGACGACGACTTCCTTTCGGAGATGGGGTTGCTCGTGTGCTTTGGGACCAATGCAAGGGAGGCGTCGGTCAAGCGAATCCTGGGTGCTGGGGCCTCGTTGACCTCGCTGAAGACCGGGGAGGCATTCGTGAGAGCCCGTGGAGATGCCAAGGCTCGAAAGGTTTTAGCTTGGAAGTAGAAAGTGAGGTCCTTCCCCCGTTCACTGCGGGGGAGGGGGCTAGGTATGCCGGACAGGCCAAGCCGATAGTTTTGAGTTCCCGGAGCGGTCTAAATGGATCAAAATCAGTCACTTGCGAGAAGTGATAAGTTTGGTAGCATGGTTGTATGCGGTAGGGATCAACCTGTCTCAGCCTTTGAGAAAAGCCATCATGAGTAAGAGTGCAAAATTCAGCCTTGAGATACTCAAAGAGGCCCTGGACCGAGAGTTTGGGGAGCGGGATTCCTATGCTACTTTCAAAGACGGGCGCGTTCATGTCGATCTGAGCGGTTTCTTGGCCTCCGAAGAGGGCAAGAAGGCGTTTGCCGAGGAGAGGAGGGCTGCTCAGGCGGTTCCTGACGCGCCCCGTAAGAGATTCGGTGTCGGAAGATAGTCTTCCATGCCCTACAACATTCTTCTTCTCCCGCTTTTGGCGGGATATTTGTTCCTCTCAAGGAGCAGATTCAGGTCGTATGCGACCGCAAGATTGCCTAAAGATCAGCTGCTGTTGGCCGCCGCCGTCAGCGGCTTCTTTTTTTTGATCGTCAGTCGCACTGTTTGCTATTGGCTTCTTCAGACCAGCGTTGGCTTGGCTTTCGCGACTTGGCTTCACAAGGTCGCACCATTTGATTTCATTGGGACAGCCCTGGGAACGCTCATCCTAGCGGGAACGCTGATCAAGATCAGTAATATGCTGGTAAGTGAGCAGGTTGCAGGATTCTGGCTCTACCATCGTGGGGATATGGACCCATTGATGGGGATCCTCTGGAGTAGTTACGTTGGAGTCGAACCCTCAAATGCTCCTGGAGCGCTCCGTCTCTCACTGACAATCGTCAAGGAGATGCTTCTATTCTTCTGTAGGCAGTTCCAGTTCAAAGCGCTCTTCGGAGCGCTTTGGAACATTCGAGAAACAATAGCTCTAATCCGATCTAGGGAACTTGCGTTTTCTAAGCTCAAGCGTGGCCCTCTTAGAAGCGTGATGGTTAACCTGAAGGACGGAAAGGTGATCGTGGGCTATGTCACCGATCTGTTGACTACCAAGCCTAGTGTCGAGTTCGTCACCATCGCGCCAGTCTGGACCGGCTACAGGGACAGTTCGAGCCGGGTTCTAAAGACTGTTGACTACTCTGCGACCGTTGCGGAGGCCAAGGCATCATCTGGCGGAAGCAGCGATCTGGAGGACATAAGGGCTTTCTCAAGGGTGATAAGAATCGCGGACATTGCCTCCGCATCGGTATTCAACGCAGGGGCATTCAAAATTCGGGAGTCTGAGGCGCATTTTGGCAAAGCAGGCACCGCTCCAGCAGAAGTGCCAGCTCCATTGGGCTTCTGGGATCGGCTCGTATTTCTATTTAGGGGCCGTCGGTGAGAGGCCAAGGGGCGCGCGCTTCCCTATCTCTCCTTCCCTCAGGGATCTCAAGGACCTGTCACGTCAACGATGTCATTCATCGGGAAAAATATTGTTGCCTGGCGATTCGGCGATGACTTGGTGTGCCGCCGGTGTTCGAAATCTGACCGTCGCGATAATGGTGGGCGGTATCATGTTTGTTGGGATGAATGGAAAGGACTTTCCACGAGGGTGCGCCGATGGCTGGCGTTCCCCTTCCATCGGCTCAGTTGGTGCCTGCTCGCATCATGGCGGCGTGGTTTCGGGCATTCGATTCGTGCCGTGGTGGAAGCAGGTGCTGCCCTTTGCAGCGGGGGCTCTTATCTTCATCATTCCCACTTGGAGAGCTGGGGCATTTTGATCTGGCCCCCCGTCAGCGGACGCCAAGAAGCGATACTTTGATCGCACTTGGAGGTGCCTTATGTCCCGTATCACCCGTCGTAGCTACACCGATGAGTTCAAGCACCAAGCCGTGGAGTTGGCCGAGTCGCTGGGGCCTGCCGCAGCGGCCCGTCAGTTGGAGATGTCGGTCAAGACGCTGGCAAATTGGCTTGACGCGGTCCGTGCTGGCCGGTCGTTGACCTCTGAGGCTCGCAGGCCAGCCACCGACCTGGAAAGCGAGATCAGCCGCCTTCGGGCCGAGAACGCCAATCTGAAGATGGAGCGGGAAATCCTAAAAAAAGCGGCGGCGTTCTTTGCCAGAGAGTCCAAGTGAGGTACGCCTTCGTCGCCAGTCAAAGGACTCACTACCCGACCAGGTTGTTGTGTCGGGTTCTTGGGGTTTCTGTCTCTGGATTCCATGACTACCTGCGCCGGCAGTGTGCCCAAACGTGCGATGTCGATTCGGCCCTCCGTACCGAGCTTCGGGCCATTCATGTGATCAGCAAGCGCAGTTATGGGCGACGTCGGCTGGTCAGGGCCTTACGAGCCAGGAATCATCCAGTCGGCCACAAGCGCGTGGCACGGTTAATGGCCGAGGAGCGAATCCAGGGCAAGACCAAAGGCCGATTCCGACCCAAGTTCTCTGGCGGCTCATCTCAGCTCGCCCCCAACCTGCTGGATCGGCAATTTGCCCCCGGAACCGGACCGACGGCGTGGGTCGGGGATATCACGTATGTCCCCACCCGCCAGGGATGGCTGCATCTGGCCGTGGTCATCAGCGTCCAGACCCGGCAGGTGCTGGGCTACAGCGTTTCCAAGCGCCTGACTGAAGAGCTGGTGGTGAAAGCATTTGCCAATGCCTGGGCTCTGCATCCACAACGACCCGGCCTGATCTTCCATTCAGATCGTGGTGGGCAGTACTGGGGGAACGAGTTTCGCCAGCTGCTGCAGTCCCATGACGTGGTCCAAAGCATGAGCCGGCCTGGCAATTGCTGGGACAACGCGGTGGCCGAGAGCTTCTTTGCGACGCTCAAGACAGAAGAGGCTGCCGAGCCTTACGCCAGTAGGGAACAAGCCAGCCAGTGCATCGCTGCTTACATCCACGGCTTCTACAATCCAGCCCGGCTACACTCGGCGCTGGGCTACCACTCGCCTAACAACTACGCCCGGCAGCTCCGGGCTGCCGCCTGAAACGGCTTCATGGCGTCCGTTTTCAGGGGGCCAGATCATTTCGCCGTAGCGCGCCTCTTGAACCAGTCGTTGCGTCCATCGTGCGGGCGATAGATGAGGGTAGGGCGATCCGATTTCTGTATACAAAGCTGGGCGGCGGTGCAGAATGGAGGACGGTCACTCCCATTGAACTCTCACACGTAGGCACGAACAAAGCCTCGCCCAGTTGCCTTGTTGCCTACTGCCATAAGCGCCAAGGGCGACGCACCTTCATGCTGTCCCGGATCAGCGCGGCAACCCTTTCCATTATTGAAGCCTAAGTCAGAAGAGCAGTGAGGCCCCTCAGAACGGTCGATTCGGTTATAAATCAAGGCACCCATTCAATGGAGCAGCCCTTTGGCCCTCACGTCTCTGAAATCGCTCAATGCTGAAATCAAACAACTCGAAGCCCAGAAAAGGCTGGTCGAGAAGAGAGATGGCGAAGTGCCAAAGGCGCTGGCAGTGCTCCAGCGTTATGCAAAGGTGCTCACTCCTGCCCAACGCCGGCAGGTGGGCAAGATCATTGGGGAGACGGCTGAGGCCCCATCCAAGCGCACTGCCGTAACGCAAAAGGGTCCCCTGAAGGGACGCAAGCTCGGTTCGGTCGCGCCGAAATACCGGCTGCCGACCGGTGAGACGTGGACGGGGCGCGGACTGTCTCCCAAGGTCTTCACTGCCTGGGCGAAGTCGGCTGAGGGCCGGACTTGGGCCAAGGCGCACCCAGACTCCAAGTTCCCGCCCGCAGAAGGTTCGGTGAAGTCCGCCACTAAGCCCACGAGGAAGGCAGCCAAAGCGGCCAAGAAAGTCGTCAAGAAGCCGACCAAGCGCGCTTCTGCCAAGAAGGCCGCAAAGAAGGCCACTCGGGTCGCGGTAAAGAAGGTCGCAAAGTAAGGGGTTCGGACTGCTCGTCACCCACCACCGGAAGCCGTATCCAGTGGTGGGGATGACGTGGTCGTTCAGGGGTAGAACTTGCTTGGGTCGGAAAGCTGCTCCGCAAACTGCCCCCGCTGATACTTAGGCAGTTCGACGCTCGGCTGGTAACGCTTGATGGTGCGAATCTTCTTCTTCTGGGCGTATGCCGGTTTCTTGTGGAAATACGCCTCGTGCAGGACAGCGACTCTTTTGTTAGCCGAGTGACCAGTGATGAGGGCAATGACCTCGTCTGGGACGTCCTGGTGGTGAAGCTCGGTGGCTAGCGTATGCGGAACGCGTGGAAGCCGACGCCTTTTTTAAAGCCCAGGCGCTTCATGTAAGTGCTGAACTGGTTGAGCGCGGCTTGGCTGTAACGCGCGTTCGAGTCCCCTGTCTCACGGTTCACGCCGGCAGAAAGGTGGGGGAACAGGCGCGGGTGTCCGCACTGACGAATGTCTTCGACGTAGTCTAGGAAGCCGGCGTCGATGAGCGGCTGCGCGATAGGCACATCCCGGATGGCCGACTTGCCTTTTAGGCGTTGGCGACTTCTTCCTCGACTCTTGTGTGCCAGGTCTGGGTCGATCGTGACCCGGATGCGTATCCACCAGATGCCGGCGTCGTGCACGATGTCGGCCACTTTCAGTTGCGCAACCTCGTTGATCCTCGCCCCGGTGTAGAGGCCGAGCATGGGCATCCACCACCGGTGGGGGTGACACTTCGCCCAAGGAATAAAGTTCTCAGGCGCGAAGATCTTTTGGAGGTCCGCTTCGTCAAAGAGCCTCTCTGCTTTGTCCGCGTCTACCGCCAGCTCGTCTTTGAACTTCTTGAAGCCGGCCATGGGGGACGCTGGGATCGCGTTGGCTTCGACTAGGCCCTTGAAGAAGGTCGACAGGAAACGCCGATGCTTTTCCAATGTTTTGGGGGCCAGGGGGGGAACAGCCAGCTCCTTGCCCAGCGCGACAGCCTGGTCATACGTGTAGTCGCGATACTTAGGGTCGGAGAGAAGCAACGGGGGAGCCCACCGCAGCAACTCCCACAGACGATAAATGTGGGCATGGTCGATGCGCGAAACGGGGATGTCGCCGCAGGTCATCTTGAGCAAGGTGAGCGTGCGGAGCGTAGATCCGGTTGTGTCCTTGGCTAGATTCCGGTCGTCTCTGGACCTAACGTAGTCGGTGATCTCGACAGACAGCAGGCGAGGGGCGGAGGCGATGGGCAGCGGGGCAGGATACTGAGTGCATCCATTGGCTCGACGACTGCGGCGCTGGCGGTCGTCGGCGCGGTCCAGCATCTCCTGGGCGTGACTGGCCGCCTCCCGTCCAGTAATGTTCAACTCTTCTATACGAAGGTTGCCCATCTGGACACCCTTCAGCTGGAGAGTGCCCATCGGGTGGAGCAGGTATTGGTTGAGGTGTTCTAAGGCGGGGGAGGGCATTGCTTGGCTTCCATCGGAACGATGGAAGTACCAATAAAACAGGTCCCAAAATGGTCAATACAAAACAGCGCTTAATCTGAATGCCGTAAGCGTTGCGGCTGGCCAAGCGCTGCTCAGCGAAGCGCGTGATTTGTACCGCGCAGTATTCACTTGGCTTTCTCATTTAAAACAATGACTTGGAGCGGGCGCTGTCTGAAAACTTTGGAGTCATTTTGGTACTGTTTAACTAATATAAGCTAACTAACTGCGTGACGTTATATGAACATAAGGTAAACGTCCCGTCCGCAATGTTAGTTTTTGCGTATGTTCTTCCTATGCCCGCTGGCGTCTATGAGGTGAGCGGGGACGGCATGGCAAAGAGCGAGCAGATGCGCCCCAAGGCAGCGAGGCCGCGATTACTGTTTTGCGTAATGGGTCAAGCGGTAAAGTCCAACACGGTGGCTGGGCCCGCCCCGAGTCAGGCGTTGCTTGGATAAGATGCTCCTAGGGGAGTGTGGCGATAGAGGCCGGATGACCATTTTTCACGTATAGAACTTTGTGTGAGGTGCGGACGATAGGGGGGGCGTGAAGGAAGTTCCTCTCTATGCGTGGGGCTATGCCCGGAACTCGGCTGAGAACGCAAGCGACGTGCCAGTCCGAGACGTCTAACGGGCGCGGGGTGTGTTAGCTAAGACAGGACGGGCCGCTTACTCGCCGAGAGAAGATTGCATTGGACTGGTATCATAGGCACCCTTTGCAGCTGCTTGCGCTGCCTCATTGAAAGTGGTAGATGTATCCCATGGCAGACTTGTCACTCCACACCGAGATCGAAGATCAGCAGGCAATGACGTCTATCCTGCAGCGCGCACCGCTGCCGGCGTCAGTCCTTGCCTACGACGTGCGTGTGGATGAGGATTCCTCGGGCGAGTCAGCCCTCTGGGTATACCTCACTGTTAACGACAAGAAAGTGTCGTCTGACTCAAAGAAGCTCAATGAACTTCGTAGTTTCATTTCCGAAGTTCAAAAGTCTGCGCTGCTCGAAGGGATTTCCAGGTGGCCCTATTTCGAGTTCCGTAATAAGAGGTAACTGTCAGCTTCAAGGATGAGCAGAAGATGGGGCTGCCCCAGGACCTTTTAAAGCAAGCCAGGCATCTGGCGACGAAAGAGAGCAAGCGGCCCCAGCAGGCAAATCTGCGCCGTGCTGTATCCTCTGCTTATTACGCATTGTTTCACCTGCTGTCTGCTGAGGCCTCCGCGCGAATCACGCCCTTGCAACCTGCTGGGATGGCGAAAGTCGTTCAGCGGGCGTTGACGCATGCAGATATGAAAAGTGCGGCCAAGGGAATAGTTCAAAGTCCCCTGCCGCGCGTCTATGCGCTCCTTCTAGGGGCATCTGGCCCCGTCCCCGCTGGGTTGGCTGATGTGGCGCGGACCTTTGTGACCTTGCAAGAGCAGCGCCATGCCGCTGACTACGACGTGAGCAGGACGTTCCTCAAGTCTTGGGTCCTCAGCCAGGTCAAGGACGTGGAGGACGCTTTTCAGAAGTGGGCGATTGTTCGACAGACTCCCCACGCCAACGCGATGCTGATGGCTTTTTTCCTCTGGAAGCCTCTCAGTAGTAGGTAGCCTAACACCGCTAGTTGAGGCGTGCTGGGCCTGTGGCTGGAGCGCAGTGAGCCTTATTATTAGCTCCTTTGTCCTTATAGCCGTCTGTTCGGATCTGATCTGATCTGATGGGTGGCAAGCATGGGTGTAATACATGACCACGATTCCAGGCAAACGACCAATCAATCGTTTCACGAAAATCTATCAAGGCTCATTTGGGCAGTTCAAGACTTCGGACAGTTTTCCGACGCAGTTCCTGCTGACATCGTTAACGGTGAACAACTTCGATGACCTCACTACTGCAAGTGAGGTCATGGACCTTGAGGACTACCAGTTTGATGAGCTTATTCAGCGTGATATCGATCCGGAACGTGTTCGTGACATTGCCAATAGGTATTTGGCAAGGGGTAAGGATCGCCCCATCTTCTTTCCACCGCTCATCGTTTGTGTTGCGCTAATGGAAGCTGGCGAGGCTAATCGCATCAAGCCTCAATATGATTCGGTCGCTTACGATAATGTTGAGGAGGATGGGCAGGAATACCTTGTAAGCGTGTTCGATACAGACGGCTTCCGAGTGCGCCTGCCGGTTGCAGATACCGCGCACTCAGATAGATCGGTTCTCTGGGGCGAGTGCGAAAATCAGACCCCTCACAGATACTACGCATATGCTGGCGAGTTAGCGCTCAATCCCGCGCGCGCGAAGTTAGTTGTTCTGGACGGCCAACATAGACTTGAGGCCCTGCGCCTGTTGACTAAAAGCCAGGAAGGTAGAGAGATTGTGGCGCCGGTGGAGCTTCCGGTATGCATCGTGTGGCCACCTGGTGCCCAGGTCGGGCGTAGCGAGAATATCACCGTTGATTTTCGTGAGCTTTTCATCACTATCAATTCTGAGCCGCGCAAGGTGAGTGGTCACTTCCTCATACTGCTCGATGACAAACGTCACTCCGCGATGGCCGTTCGTGAGCTCGCTGACGCTTGGAAAGGTGAGTCACAAGGGTGGCGGAGACTGCACCTTCTTGAGTGGAACACCCGCGACGATGAACGCACGGCACGAAGAACTAGGGGTTTTAGCATTACGACCATCTCGGTCGTTTCGGAGGTCCTGAAGGCCTACTTGTTTGAGCCAACTGGGTTGGCTTCTAAACTTCTGGAGCTGCGCTCCGTCGAGGCCGAGTTTGCCTTGGCTGATCCAAACTTCAACCCGGATGGAGTTTCGGACCAGCGAAGAGGCCCGGCGGTTTCTCAAGTCATGCGAGAGAGGTTGCGGTCCACCATAGTGCCTGCACTTACTAGACTGCTCAGAGGACTTCCTCCCTATGCGCAGCAGGAGGCTCGCTTGGGTCAGGCGTTTGCCCGACTCAAAGAGCAGAGGGACAATCGAAATCTAGCGTTTACGAGCCTTTCAAATCATCTGGACCGGTTCACCTATGAATATGACGGCGACGCCAATGGTCCTGTCCAAGGGGCTTATGCAGATTTTCGCGCATGGGCGAAGGTTCCTAGCGAGCAGGATGTATTCTTCCTGTCTATTTTCCAACAGGGTTTGCTCAGGATGTGGCTCCGAGTAGGTGCCCTTCGAAACGTCAGCGCGATTGAAGCTGCTCGTATCACTACGGATGCGCTAGGTGCCTTCGTTGCAGATATTGGGCCCGGACGAACGGTATATCTGAGCCCTGATCTTCCCTACTGCCAGCGCACCTTGTGGCGGCGAGAGAAAGTCAACATTGGCTCGGATTGGGCACGCTTGGCGTGGAGTGATGTCCTTATTGCGACCATGGTCCGGAAAGATGTGCGCGACGCCGCGGTTGCCGAACTCGACAGCGAGAAGAGGGTGGCGGTGGCGCAAGACCTTGAGACCATGGGGATAACCTCGGCCCGCAGATATGCTGCTAGGCTCTGGGAAGAAACGCTACGTGAGACTCGAAACAATCTTGGGGAGCACTTCGGTGAGGAGGAGGCGGGCAGGCTCCGTGAGCTGCGTAAGCAGGACTTGCAGGCGTTCGAAGCCGTAATCACGACTGCCTCCAAGGATCGATTCAAGGTCGCCCTGCAGATGTTTTCTAACATGTTGCAGCGTCGCGAAGATGAACTTTACGAGCCGGCCTGACGAATATGCTCTGGTCTAGCGCAATAGTCCCAGGTTCGGAGCGGCCGATATTTGTAAGGCAAGCTGATTTCGCTTCACTGCAAGGAGTGCTCGCTAACGGCATGTATTGGCCTAAGGTCTATAGAGTGCTTCCGAACGGTGAAGCGCCATTGCCCCTTATCGCGTTCCTGCTCACGATGTCTTCCGAATCACCGTCTTGGTGTGTGGCGGATCACAGCCTTTCAATAGCCCAAGGTCGTCTCAAGCCTAGGAGTGATCGACTGTCGAAGTTAGGGGCAAGGGTTGCCAACCGGGACCTTCTGCTGTCCTTAAACATCGACGATGTCTCGCCGGAGTATAGGACTCTCTTGCGCAGCGCGATTGACTCTGCATTGGCCGTTCAGTCTCTAGATGGCCACGGATTGTCGTTGGCAAGTAGATCTCTGTCTGCCGAATCCAGAGCGCCATCGTGGCTCCAAGGAGGACAAGTTCATCCGCTGACTCGGTCCCTCGCCGATTGGCTCGGAGAACTTGCTGAAGAGGTCCTCCTGGCGATGTCCCAAGGTGTCATCGATGAGCAGGTCACACCCTTGCCGGCCGCAAAAAACTGGTGGAAAGTCAACGCGGCGCTTGCAACTAGGTGTCAAGCACTCCGGCAGTCTCTTCACTTGGTCGCTGTCGGCTTCCCTGCTATGCCCGTAGTCACGAAGTTCGACGATTGGCTACGTGCCCTGATAACTGCTTTGCAACATCTAACGGTTCCGACTGGTGCAACGAGAGAGAGGCACGCTGAGGCGTTCCTCGTAGCTTCGGCATGGTTCTGTGCCTGTGCCCTCCGGGCCATGGAGACAGGGCTGGCGTCTAGGGCGCTCCTGTATCTCCACAGGTCCGCTGAGTGGTTACTCATGGGCAAAGCCGTCGGTCTCGATCTAATAGCCTTTGACACTCATGGCGGTCGTTACAAGAACCCGGCCGAGTATGGTGAGAAGGATGACCAGCCGGGGTTTGGTCTACACATGCGCATACTGCGGCAGTTCTCAACGATTAAGTTCTATGAGTTGGATGGCTTGCTGATGACCTTGAACAACTGGCGTAACCTCCACCCATTGGCTCACCACATGTCAACTCCGGCCATGCCGGTGGCGGAGAAGCTCTTCTATGATGTTGTGTGTCATCTGCCCCGGTTTGCTGACCAAGCGGTGTGGACGGACAGTTTGGCTGCTTTTGCGGTGACCCCGGATTTGGGGTTGGCTGATCTGCTTGACCCCGATGGTTTGCTCCGGGGGGCGGTGCTCTGTTGATGGGTGAATTCTGCATGTTGGTAAAACAGCAAGAGCGCACTTAGGCGTTCCTGCGGAACGCGTGCGCCAAGGGCTTCGCCCCTGGAACCCCAAGCCTCTGCGAGGCTTGCCAACGGCAAAAGCTGGTCCATAAAGAATCCTGTTTTCACAGGAATCTGTATGGCCATCTTCCACACCTCCATCAAAACCTTTAGCCGCAGCCGCGGTCAGTCCGCTGTCGCCGCAGCCGCCTACCGGGGCGGCCTACTGCTCGCGGACTTGAACACCGGGCAGCAGCACGACTACCGCCGCCGCAGCGGTGTCGTCGAAAGCTTCTGCCTCGCCCCGCAAGACGCCCCAGAGTGGGCGTTAGACCCCCAGGAGCTCTGGGCGGTTGCAGAGGCTGCTGAGCGTCGGAAAGACTCGACTGTGGCCAGGGAGTTCGAAGTCTCCTTGCCCCACGAGCTGTCCGAAGAAGAGCGCGCTCACCTAGCAGTCGTGCTCGCTGACGCCTTGGTCGCGCGTTACGGATTCGCTGTTCAAGCAAGCATCCATTGCCCAAGCACGCCCGATGGCCTCAACCACCATGTCCACATCTTGGCGACCACGCGTCGCATTGGGTCTGAGGGCTTTGGCGACAAAACCCGGGAGTTGGATGTCGGGCCGTCTGGGAAAGTAGAGGTTCAGTGGATTCGGGAGATGGTCGCTACGACGACGAACGCCCACTTGGAGGCGGCCGGCTTTACCAGCACCATCGACCACCGCAGCCTGGCTGAACAGGCCCGGTCGGCGATAGAGCGAGGGGATGATTTGGCGGCAGCGGCGCTCTCTCGGGAGCCGACCCAACACCTCGGTAAGCGTGCGACCGCTCTGGCTGGGAAGGGCGTGGATACCAATAGGGCGAGAACGAACGACCAGATTGTGGAAGACAATCAGGAGCACTATGACTACTTGGTGCTCAAGGCCGGGTTGGAGGGCAAGCCCGTGCCAGCTGCTGACCAAGAGTCTGGGGTGCGCCGTGGGCGGCTGCTCAACAGCGATACGGCCGGCCTGCCGGCGGGTATGGAAATGAGGGGCGTCTCCGGTGTTCGGCTGCAACACGTGCTCCTCTCGTCTCACGGGCTTCCCGAGCGGCAGGCACCCGCCAGCCTTGCCGAGAGGATTGCGGACGCGCTGCGCGACGTGGATGAGATTTCCAGGGCAAGGGCAGACCTGGCCATGGAAAAGATTCGCTCTTCCTTAGAGTGGGTGCGGCAGCAGCTGGCCATCCAGGGGGAAGCTACCGAGCTCCGTCAGTGGATGACCACCGCAGTGCTCCAGGTTCGTGCCCTGAAGTGCCTCATCATTAGTCGGGCTCGCAGGCTTCTGAACCTGAAGAGCGCGACTAGGCTGCACCACATGGCCGAGCAAGAGTGGGAACGGTTCAACTCCGACTATCCGCTGGGCTCCTCCGGCTACTCGCGGCCGGAGTGGACCCAGCGCCGAGGGCGGCGGCTTTCGGTGCTGGAGAAGCGGGCGGCTGAGTTGAAGTCGGCTCAGGAGCGGGCGTCAGAGAGTGAGCTGAGCGCCATCGATGCTGAAATCCTAACGAAGGCCGATCAACTCGCAGGCCTGCCGCACCCCTTGGAGGCTGTTGCTCCACGGCGTGCTGATCACAAGCCGGTGGCTCCGCCCACGTTGCTTCCCGTTCCGCCTGCCCCCCAGGGGCCTAAGTTCCACTGACCCGGCATAGAACAAGCCCCGCGAACGCGGGGCTGTTGTTCAACGAGGTCCAGGTCCCATCAATGGTGTTCGACTCGAAAGTGGCTTCACTGGCGGAAGTCCCCGAGATGCCCGCCAAGCGTCGGGAGAGGGGAAGGATTGTGGCACTTTGGTGCGGTCCACCTGTGCGGCTCGGGATGCACTGCTGCTCTGTGGCGAGTGGGTAAGAGATTGGCTGGCTTGGCCTTGGGGGGAAGCGGCGAAGCGGCGCAAGAGTATTTTTGCGATATCCAGCGCGTGCTGGACATCCACCTCACGCTCAGCGGCGTCTCGGGTGTTGTTTTGAGGCACCAGGACTTGAAGGAGTTGGCTGGCGATACGGAGTTCCACGTTTGCGGGCATTGGTCAGTTGTGTAGTGAATGGTCTTCACATCGAACCACTCAGGCGCGAATGCGCAAGCGCGCCATGATGCAATGCGTCACAGTTTTTCTATCTGGATTCTTCGCCTTAGGCATCGGGCGCTACCGCGATTGATGCCTGCATCGCCGAACTTTGTTCCGGTGCGAGCTTGACCAGCCAGTGGCCTCCTGGCGCTTGCGAAGCAATGAGCAGGTCATACGTCTTGACCATGTTGAGGAGACCCGAGTGTCCATACGCGTTTGGCGAGAACGAAGGGTCGGTTCGCTTCAAGTAGTTGCCCAATGCGCTGACGACAACTTTTCCATCCGGGCTGCCATCGGCCAAAAGCGCTACGGCATCAACCAAGAAGCGCGGGCGGCGCTTGGGTAGTGGTTTGGGGGTTTCAGATTTGCCTTGGCTTTGCTCTTTCAGGACCGGGCCTTGTTCCTCGGCTTCGGGTTTCTGGTCGGAAGGCTTCCACTCAAAGAACTGATCGCAGGCGTTGCGCAAAGCCTCCGGCGTCTTTTCTTCGCCCACGATGCAAACCGTGGCTCCTCGTTCCCGGAGCTTTCGGCATAGGTAGGCGAAGTCCGAGTCGCTGGTCACGAGACAGAATGTGTCTGCGCGCTGGTCGAACATTGCCTCTAAGGCGTCCAAGGCCAGCGCCATGTCCGCAGTGTTTTTCCCAGCCGCGTATTGGTATTGGAGGCACGGAGTAAAAGCCTGCCGGACCAAGGTCTCCTGCCAGCGCTTGGCCAGCGTGGAGTGGTTGCCGTAGCCGCGGCGGACCACAACTCGCCCAAACTGCGCTGCCATAAGCAGAGCGTGGTCCACGATTTCAGGGGGAACATTGTCGCAATCCAAGAGGACGGCGACTCGAGCCTCAACCGGAAAAGTGCTCACGCGTTGCTCCTTGCTTTGCGGCGGTTAGTGGGAAGGCAGCCCTCAGGCAGCAGGCTCGGATCAACCAAGGGGCGCAATGCGGGAAGGTTGAGCCCATAGGTCAGCGTCCTAAGGCCAGGGGAGTGGACTCCCAGTCCTTCCAGCTTCTCTTTGACGGTGAAGTCGCGGCTGTAAGTTGCATGGTGCTCGTCGTCCAGCTCGTGTCCCACGATCTGCGCCCGCAGCTCGGAAACTACCCCCAGGCCCTGGAGCTCCTGAATCAGAGTTTTCCGCAGGGAGTGGAAGCCCCGCTTGGCGGTGGGCCAGTTCTTCCCTACCTCGGCCAAGTATCGACTGAAGGCCTTTGACACCCAGTTGCCCTGGCCGTTCTTGGCCTCGGCCTTGGCTCCAGGGAACAAACGGGTGTGGCCCTCGGCCCGCATGCCCTCGACCCACTTGAGGAAGCCCAGAGCTTCCAGGTCGGGGTGGACGGGCACGGTGCGGACGCTTACATCGGTTTTGACGCGCTGATATTCGCCTTCATCGGTGATGTGGATGCAGGCAACACCGCTTTCCTCAGCAATGTTGCTGGTCATCAGTTGACCGACTTCCGATGCCCGGGCCCCGGTGTAAAGACCAAGGAGGGCAGCCCAGCGGGCAGGCAAGGGCAGGGCCTCGAAGGCGGCCGGTGCAAACAGGGCCTGGACTTGGTGGGTGTCATAAGCCTTGAAGCCGAACTTGCGCCGGGCCCGCTTCTCGCGCGTCGAGTAGCTCACATGACCCGAGGCTGGGTTGTCGCCCTTCGGGTAGTGGCCCGAAGCCATCGCCCACTCGAAAAAGCCCCCTTTGCCACCCACATAGCTTTGCTTGTTGGTCAGGGTGGGGGTGGACGCTCCTTCATCGCGCATGTGCTGATACCACCTGGCCAGATCGGACCGGGTGAGCGCGTGGAGTTTGGTCTTCTCGCCCAAGAATCGGGTCAGCAGCTCCACCGCCGTTCGTTTGATGGTCCAGGTTTTCGGCAAGGTGCTGCCCTTGATGCTGGCCAGCCACGCTTCCTTGGCCTTTCCGAGGCTAATGGTCTCAATGGCGGGCTTGGTCACCCGACGGGCCACCGGCATCGGAGGGACGCCCTGACGAATGAGCTCTCCAAGTTCGCTGGGCCGGGAGGCAGACAGCTCCATGATCTGCTGATAGAGCTTCACGTCTTCCGGCGTGTCGATTTGCCAGTGCTCGGTGATGGTGCCGTCGGCCGCCCGGGTGCGGTTCAACGTCAGTTGCTGGAGGCTGTCTGCGTTGGTGATACGGGCGAGCAGCGCCTCAACGTCTTCGTCCTGGGTTCCCATGCGTTGTTCCCTCAACACGCTGAAGGCTTGAGCATAGCGTGCCGCCAGCGTCAGAGCGCGCAGCTGGGCCACCGATAGCTCGAAGGTGCGCAGCGTGCGTTTGAGGATACGTTTGCCGATGAGGGCTTGAAGGTCCGTGGGAACCCGTTGCCGGAACGACCAGAGACCCGAGCGGGCTCGAACCAGATGATGGGGGATGCGCATAGGGGCGATGTGTCCCGGCTTGCGTCTTTCCCAGCAGTCAATCCAGAAAAGCAAAAACCCCTGCGTAAACAGGGGCTTGCGTAATCTGGCGGAGAGAGGGGGATTCGAACCCCCGAAGCGCGGTTTAGACGCTTACACACTTTCCAGGCGTGCTCCTTCAACCACTCGGACACCTCTCCGGATCCCTGCCACCGGCAAACGCCTCAGCAGGGGCGCAGATTCTAGCGGGCGGCGCGGCCGGACACAAGCGCCCAGATCACGGACGCATCCGGGCGCATTGTTGGCGAGGGGGCTGGACAGGCATGGCACAATGGAACATCCGATGGAAAACGGTGGCCTGATGTCCTACCTCGTCCTTGCCCGCAAGTGGCGTCCGAAGCGTTTTGCCGAGCTGGTGGGCCAGGAACACGTGGTCCGTGCGCTCAGCAACGCGTTGGACAGCGGCCGTGTCCACCACGCGTTCCTGTTCACCGGTACCCGCGGCGTGGGCAAGACCACCATCGCGCGCATCTTCGCCAAGTCGCTGAACTGCGAGCAGGGCACCAGCGCCGACCCGTGCGGCCAGTGCGCGGCCTGCCTGGACATCGACGCCGGCCGCTACATCGACCTGCTGGAAATCGATGCCGCGTCCAACACCGGCGTGGATGACGTGCGCGAGGTGATCGAGAACGCGCAGTACATGCCGTCGCGCGGCAAGTACAAGGTCTACCTGATCGACGAAGTGCACATGCTGTCCAAGGCGGCGTTCAATGCGCTGCTGAAGACGCTGGAAGAACCGCCGGAGCACGTGAAGTTCCTGCTGGCCACCACCGACCCGCAGAAGCTGCCGGTCACCGTGCTCAGCCGCTGCCTGCAGTTCAACCTCAAGCGCCTGGACGAGGATCAGATCCAGGGCCAGATGACGCGCATCCTGGCGGCAGAAGAGATCGAGGCAGACGGCAGTGCCATCGTACAGCTGGCCAAGGCCGCTGACGGCAGCCTGCGCGACGGCCTGTCGCTGCTGGACCAGGCGATCGCCTATGCCGGCGGCGCGCTGCGCGAGGACGTGGTGCGCACCATGCTGGGCACGGTCGATCGCACCCAGGTGGCGGCGATGCTCGATGCGCTGGCCGAGGGCGATGGCCCGCGCCTGCTGCAGGTGGTGGCCGCGCTGGCCGAATTCTCACCGGACTGGAGTGGCGTGCTGGAAGCGCTGGCCGAAGGCCTGCACCGCATCCAGGTGCAGCAGCTGGTACCGGGTGCGGCCGCTGCCGAAGGCCTGGACGCCGTCGCATTCGCCGAGCGCCTGCGCCCGGAAGTGGTGCAGCTCTGGTACCAGATGGCCCTGAATGGCCGCCGCGACCTGCCGTTGGCGCCGAGCCCGCGCGCAGGTTTCGAAATGGCCGTGCTGCGGATGCTGGCATTCCGCCCGGCCGTAGCAGTCCCGCCGGTACCGAAGTCGGTGGATGGTGCAGGCAATGCGCCGGGTGGCAATGCGGCCGGTGGTGGCACCGGTGCGGGTACCCACGAAGCGATGCCGGCGACTGCCGCCGCTTCGGCAAGCCCGGCCGTGGTGGCGCAGGTGGCCGCTCCGGTGCAGGCCGCGCCGCGCGAACCTGAACCCGAACCCGAGCCGGCCCCGCAACCCGAGCCGGACCCGACGCCGGAGCCCGAGCCGGTTCCGGTGGAAGAGCCTGTGCAGCCGCCGCCGATGAAGGCCGAGGCCGCTCCACCGGCTGCTGAAGCGGAAGCGGGCGACGACCTGCCGCCGTGGGCCACCGACGAAACCGAGGCGCGTGACGAGGCGCTGGCGGCCGAGATGGCGGGGCCAGACGCCGCCATGGTCGCGCCCTGGCATGAGCCGCCGGCTCCCGTCGTGGCTCCCAGCGAGCCTGCACCGCCCGAGCGCCCGTTCCGCACTGAAGGCATTGCCATCGCGCCGGCCGAGCCCGCGCCAGTGCAGGGGACCGCGCCGCTGGAGGGTGTCAGCGACCTGGCCACGGCCGAGGACTGGCTGGATCTGGTGGCCAACAGCGGCCTCAGCGGCCCGTCGCGGCAGCTGGCGGCCAACGCTGCCTTTATCAGTTGCGAGCACGGGACCTTGAAACTGGGCCTTTCGCCCGGATTTGAGTACCTGCGCTCTGAGCGTGCGCTGGCCGCCCTGGGCGAGATGCTGGAGAAAGCCCTTGGCCAGGCCCCGAAGATCGTGGTCGAGACCGTGGAGATCGAGCACGTTCCGGCCGAGACCCTGCATCAGCGTGCCGACCGCCAGCGTAGTGAGCGGCAGCAGGTGGCAGAGGCTGTTTTCATGGACGATCCGGAGGTGCAGGTGCTGATCCAACAGCACGGTGCCCGGGTTGTTTCCGATTCCATCCGTTCTTTTGACGAGTAAGAGACTATGCGCGGCAACATCGCCCAACTGATGCAGCAGGCCCAGAAGATGCAGGAGAACCTGCAGAAGGCCCAGGAAGAAATCGCAAGGATCGAAGTGACCGGCAGTGCCGGTGGCGGCATGGTCAGCGTGACCCTGACCGGCGCCAAGGAATGCCGCAAGGTGCGCATCGACCCGTCGCTGACCAGCGACCCGGAGATGCTGGAAGACCTGATCGCCGCCGCCTTCAACGATGCTTCGAACAAGATCGATGCCGAGTCGAAGTCGAAGATGGGTTCGGCCACCGCTGGCATGCAGTTGCCGCCGGGCATGAAGCTGCCGTTCTGATTCTTGGCGGGGCGCCTGCTGCAGGCGCCCGCTGCAACCCTCAGTCGAGCATGGCTCGACTCTACACGTAGCTGTCGAGCTTGCTCGACGCCATCAAAGCACACCGCCGTGTCCGCACCCCTGCTTGAACAATTGATCGACGCGCTGCGGGTGCTGCCTGGCGTGGGCCAGAAAACGGCGCAGCGCATGGCCTACCACCTGCTAGAGCGTGAGCGCGAAGGTGGCCAGCGCCTGGCCCAGACCTTGGCGCTGGCGGTGGAGCGCATCGGCCACTGTGCGCAGTGCCGCGATTTCAGCGAAACCGAGCTGTGCCCGACCTGTGCCAACGGCAGCCGCGAGCGCAGCCAGCTGTGCGTAGTCGAATCGCCGGCCGACCGCCTGGCCATCGAAAACGCCACCGGCTTCCGCGGTGTCTACTTCGTGCTGCAGGGGCGACTGTCGCCGCTCGATGGCGTCGGCCCGCGCGAACTGGGCCTGGAGCAGCTGGAGCGACGGCTGGCCGAAGGCGAGGTGCAGGAGCTGATCATCGCCACCAGCGCCACTGTCGAGGGCGAGGCCACCGCGCATTACCTGGCGCAGCTGGCGCGCGCACGCAAGGTACAGCCCAGCCGCCTGGCGCAGGGCCTGCCGCTGGGCGGCGAGCTCGAATACGTTGATCGTGGCACGCTGTCGCACGCGTTCGGTACGCGCAGCGAATTCCGCGATTGAGCAACGGCCGGACGTGGCCGGGCGTGGGCGGCCTACAATGCGGGAGACATCTCCGCCGAGGCCGACCATGAGCAACGAAACCCTTTTCAGCAAGATCATCCGTCGTGAGATCCCGGCCACCATCGTCTACGAGGATGACGAGGTGCTGGGCTTCAAGGACATCGCACCGCAGGCGCCGGTGCATGTGCTGTTCATCCCGAAGAACGAGATCATTCCGACCCTGGATGACCTGCAGCCCTCGCAGGCGCACCTGATCGGCAAACTGGCCCTGGCCGCTGCCGAGTACGCGCGCCGCGAGGGCTTCGCGCAGGACGGCTACCGCATCGTGATGAACTGCCGTGAGCATGCCGGGCAGACCGTGTTCCATATCCATATGCATCTGCTGGCGGGGGCACCGCTGGGGCATTTCGGTGCGCCTGGGCGTTGAAGCCCCCGTCCACGCCATGCGTGGATGAAAAAGGCCGCCCGAGGGCGGCCTTTCCGTCATGCCTGTGCGGTGGCGATCACCACCAGCCCCAGCGGCCATAGCCGCCCCAGTAAGGGCCCCACGGACCCGGACCCCACGGGCCATAGGGGTAGGGCACCACATCGACCTGGCGCTGTTCCGGCCACAGGTAGATGACATCGGCCGCCAGCTTCGGCAGGCGATAGTCGTACTCGCCGATGCGGGTGTTCTGGTAGCCGTCGATCTTGCCGATGAAGGTGACGTCACGACCGGCCTCGAACACCGCCGGGTCGTAGAAGCCGGCACGGCAGGCGATGAAGCGGCCGTCGCTGGCATCGGACGAGGTGGTGTTCGGGCGGCCACTGCCATTGAGCGGGCGCGAGATGATCTGGAAGCAGGTCTCGCCCTGGCCAGGCTTGGTTTCGATGATGCGACCGCCCCAACGGACCGGCGTGCCGACCTGCTGGGTAGCGACCGAGTCGCGAGGAGAGACCAGGCTGAACTGTCCCTGCAGCGGCTTCGGGGCCGTGGCGCAGGCCGACAGGGCCAGCGTGGCCACAGCGGTGAGGAGGAACTTGGTGTTCATGGGGAGGCTCCGGAAGTCGGGCGATGCCTGCGCAGGTCCCGCAATAATGAGGCGAGGTCGTTGCAAGTTCCAGCGTAGCGCGCGTCGGCGAAACGCTGGCTGAGCGCGAGCAGGGTGGGGTCGGGTCGCTGCCGGTGAACCCGCTGTGCCCAGTGCTGTGCGGTTTCGTGCGGTTCTCGGGCCAGGCCGAGGCGGGCGTAGCGTCGCCCGAGGCGATGCCAGGCGCGCAGCAGCGGGTCGCGTTCGCGCTCGCCGCGGGCCAGCAGCCAGGCCATCCAAGCCAGTGCCAGCAGGGCGGCCACGACGAAGCCGGCGACCAGCTGCGCGGGACCCAGATCGTCCAGCCCGAAAGGCTTGAGCAGTTGCTGCTGGCGGCGCGCATCGAAGGACAGCACCAGATCGTTCCAGCCGCGGCGCAGCCAATCCCCCATCTGGCCCAGCTGCAGCCACCGCTGTCGCAGTGGTGTGTCCGTGCCGGCCTGCAGGCGGTCGTCCAGCGTGTCCAGGATGCGTTCCGGTGCCACGGCCGCCGTCGGGTCTACCCGCACCCAGCCGCGCTGCGGCAGCCACACCTCGGCCCAGGCGTGGGCATCCATCCGCCGCACCACCCAGTAGTCGCCGATGCGGTTGCGGGTGCCGCCGGCGAAACCGGTCACCACCCGCGCGGGTACACCCGCGTTGCGCATCAGCACCACGAAAGCCGAGCTGAAGTGTTCACAGAAGCCGGCCTTGTAGCCGAACAGGAACTCGTCGATCGGGTCGCGCCCCGCCGCCGGGGTATCCAGCGTGTACGAGAAATCCGTGGTGATCCACTGCAGCGCGCGGCGCACGATGGCCTCGTCATCACCGCCGGCGTCCTGTCGCCATTGCTGGGCCAGGGTGGCGGTGCGCGGGTTGAAGCCGGCCGGCAGCTGCAGCGTCGCGCGGCGCAGAAGGGGCGACAGCGTGCTGTCGAACTGCCGTGGAGGGGCCGAATGCAATCGCCAGCGGCTGAGCGAGGCCAGCGGGCGCTCGCTGCGCAGGCTCATGTCCGCATCCAGCATGCTGCCCGCAGGCGCACCGCTGGGCAGGTCCAGCGCCACAAGCTGGCGGCGGTCAGTCGGCTCGTAGTCGATCTGGTAATCCCAGCCCTGTGTACCGGCTTCAACCACCGCAGCAGGTCGCCGCGCGCTCGCAGGCTCGCGTGTCCAGCGCCGTCCATCGAAGGCGGTCAGTACAGGACCGCGCCAGTAGCGCTGCGCCGGCTCGGGTGGGGCACCGAAGAACTGCACGCGCAACGCCGGGGTGTCGTCGGCCATCAGGTCCAGCCACTGGCCGGGTTCCATGCTGTCGGACAGCCCCGGTGTACCCACGGCGCGCTCGGGAACGCCCCACAGTGGCGTGGCAAGGCGCGGGAACAGCCAGAAGCAGGCCAATGCCAGCGGCAGGCCGATCGCCAGCAGGCGGCCGACGCCACGCAGCTGCCCGCGCAACGGCAGGCGGCCAGCATGGCCTTCATCCTGGGCCAGGCGTTGCAGGGCGAGCAGTGCGCTGACCCCGGCCAGCGCGGCCAGTGCTGTTGTCAGCGGCCCCTGGTCGAGCAGGAATGCTGCAAAGGGCGAGAACAGCGCAAAGCCGAGCAGACTGCGGGCATCACGCAGGCTGCGCAGCTCGCTGGACTTGATCGCCAGCATGGCGGCCAGCAGCGCGCAACCGGTGTCGCGTCCTGGGCGCACCATGCCCATCTGCCAGACGATGGCGCCGAGCATGGCCAGCACCAGCAGCAGGCGCACCGGCATCGGCAGCACTGTCCGCCGCGACAGGGCGGCGGTGAAAATCGCCGCCAGCGCGATCACGCCCGCCAGCAGTGGCGGCAGCAGCAGCAGCAGCGGCAACAGAGCCAGCGCCGCGCTGGCCAGGGTCCAGTTGCGGGCGTTGCGGTCGAGCAGCTCCGGGGTCTCAGTCATGCGGCATCAGCGCCAGCGCGCGCAGGCACAGGTGGTGGTGGCTGGCGCCCTGTCCGGGCCCGAACGGCGGGTGTGCAGGCAGCAACAGGGTGTAGCGGCGGCCCTCGCGCTCGGCTACATCCACCCAGCGCGCCAATCGAGCGATGCGTGCTTCTTGGCCCAGCGGCGCCAATGCGCGCCAGTCGAGGACTACTTCGATGCCGACCGGTTTTTCGTACTCGCGCACCAGCAGGCTGTCGCGGCGTGCCGAGTGCTTCCAGGAAATGCTGCGCGGCGCATCGCCCGCCCGGTAGGGGCGCAGCTGATGCAGTTCCTCGCCGCTGGCGTGGGCACGGGTATGCAGCGGATCGCTGCCGCTCTCCGGCAGTGCAGGCGCCAGGGCTTCGGCCAGTGGGTAGACCAGCAGCGGCTGTTCCGGCCACACCCACGACCACGCCCGCACCAGGCCCAGGGGCTGGGTCGTGGACAGGCGGATACGTGGAAGCTCCAGCCAGCCCCGGCGTTCGCTGGGAACCTCCAGTTCCACTTCACCACGGCCGTGTGCAGGCAGCGAGGTCCAGGCCTGGCTGTCGCCCAGCTGGAGATGAAGGCCGTGCCGCGCACGCGGATCCCGCAGAGAGAGGTCCACGCGCAGGCGCAAGGGTTGCCCGGCCGGTACCGGCTCGGCGGAGATCGCGTCGATCTGTACGCCGGACAACTGGAGATGCGCGGCAATGGCACTGGCGATTGCCGCTGCCGCCAGCAGCAGGGCCAGCAGCAGGGCGGGATTGTTGTTGTAGTTCAGCGCGCCCAGCAGCATGGCTGCCAGCAGGATTGCAACGAACAGGCCGAAGCGGGTGGGCAGCACATAGATGCGATGGCGATCCAGTCGCTTCGGCAAGGCTTCGGGCCTGCGCGGCCGAGCCAGCAGCTGCATGCGTGCCCAGCGTGTGGCCACGTTCAATCCACCGCGACGGTCTGCAGGATCGCGCGTGCCAATGCCGGCCCCGAACTGGATTCGGCTTCCGCCACCAACCGGTGGCCGGCCACGGCGACGAACAGCGTCTGCACGTCCTCGGGCACCACATGCCCGCGACCCAGCAGCAGTGCATGTGCTCTGGCTGCACGCAGCAGCGCCAGGCCGGCACGCGGCGACAGGCCGACGCGCACGCCTGCGTGCTGGCGGCTGCGGGTCAGCAGGGCCTGCACATAGTCGATCAGCGCGTCGCTGGCATGCACCTGGTTCACCGCGTCGCGCAACGTGCGCACCTGGGTGTCATCCAGCTTCGGCACGGCCCGCGCGATCAGGTCGCGGCGGTCGCTGCCACGCAGCAGCTCGCGCTCGGCCTGGGCGCTGGGATAGCCCATCGCCAGCCGCAGCAGGAAGCGATCCAGCTGTGAATCCGGCAGCGGGAAGGTGCCTGACAGGTCCACCGGGTTCTGTGTGGCGATGACGAAGAAAGGGTCCGGCAGCGGGTGCGTCTGCCCGTCCAGGGTGACCTGCTGCTCGGCCATCGCTTCCAGCAACGCGCTCTGCGTGCGCGGGGGGGCGCGATTGATCTCGTCGGCCAGCAGTACGTGGGTGAATACCGGGCCTGGGTGGAACTGGAACTGGCGGCTGCCGGCTTCATACACCGACACGCCCAGCACATCGGCCGGCAACAGATCTGAGGTGAACTGCACGCGCTGGAAACTGAGGCCCAGGCTGCTGGCCAGCGCATGCGCCAGCGTGGTCTTGCCCAGGCCGGGCAGGTCTTCGATCAGCAGGTGGCCGCCGGACAGCAATGCGACGAAGGCCAGCCTGACTTCCGGCACCTTGCCCAGCACCAGTGCGTTGACCTGATCCTGTGCCTCCCGCAGGGCCTGACGCAATTGATCGGTTAGCATGCTGGGATTGGGGGACGAGGCTGGCATGATCGTCTCAGATCTGGAATCCACTCGATTATCCATAGAGCAATGCAAGGCGAACAGCGCGCACGGACGATATTTCTCTGGTTATGGACGCTGGTCACAGCGGCCAAGCTGATCGTTGCCGCGCGCCTGCCGCTGTTCGTCGACGAAGCGTTCTATTGGCAGGAAGGCCAGCATCTGGCCGCAGCCTATTCGGACCTGCCCGGGCTGACCGCGTGGCTGGCCCGGCTGGGCGTTGAGATCGGTGGCCATCACGTGCTCGCGTTGCGCCTGCCATTCCTGGCCATCGGTGCGCTGCTGCCGCTGCTGGTAGTGCGCACGGCCACGCGCTGGTTCGGCAACGTGGCCGGTTGGCAGGCGGGCAGCCTCACGCTGTTGATGCCGTTGTCGGCGACGCTGGGCCTGCTGGCGGTGCCGGACGTGCCGATGGCACTGGCGGCGGTGATCTGCCTGCATGCCGGCGCGCGCCTGCTGCACAACGTGGATGCCTCCTCGGCGATGAAGCTGGCGCTGGGCCTGTTGATCGGTGCGCTCAGCCATTACCGCTTCATCGGTGTCATCGGCGTGGGTTTCATTGCGCTGCTGGCATTGCCGCAGGGGAGGCGCATGCTGGCCGATCCGCGCGTATGGGTCGCGTTGGCGGTGGGCGTGCTGGCGTGGCTGCCACTGCTGGCGTGGAATGCGGACAACCACGATGCCGGGCTGAAATTCCAGGTGGTCGAGCGTCATCCCTGGGCCTTCGAATGGGGCGGGCTGTGGTTCCTGGTGATCCAGCCGATGCTGGTGACGCCGATCCTGTGCATGGCGATGTGGAAGGTAGCGCTGGCAGGAACCCGGAGCGGTGGCGGCGCGCGCGTGCAGTGGCGCTATTTCGGCCTGGTGGGCGGCGTATCCACGCTGGGCATTTTCGTGCTCGGCTTCTTTACTGACGTCGAGCGGATCAGTTTCCACTGGCCGCTGCCGGGTTACCTCGCACTGCTGGTGGCGGTGCCGGTGGTGCTCAACGGCTGGCCGCGCTGGCTGCGCCGCACCGGCTGGTGGTTGGCCGGTGCGGGCATGGTGCTGGCCTTCGGCTACTACCTGATGGCCTCCACGCCGGCACTGCGCGAGCAGATGGCCGGCAGCAAGTACTACCCGCGCAATTTCGCCGGCTGGCAACCCCTGGCGGTAGCGGTGCGCGAGGAGTTGCGGCAGATGCCGCAAGGGACACGCGTGCTGGCCGGCAACTTCAAGGTTGGCGCTGAACTGGGTTTCCAGCTGGGCAATGGCAACATCGAGGTGCTGCCGCATCCGCTCAATGACAAGCATGGCCGCACCGCACAGCTGGCACAGTGGGGCCTGCTGCATGAGGGCGAGCGCACGGCGCCGATGCTGCTGGTGCTGTCACCCAGCGACCAGCGTTATCGCGAACTGCTGGCGCGCTATCACGCCATCTGCGATCAGGTGGGCCCGCTGCCTGCGCCACGCGTGGTCAGCAGTGATCACGGATTCCAGCGCTTCCTGTTGTTCCGCCTGCCGGTGCAGCGCGCGCAAGGGCCGTGCGTGACGCCGGCGATGGCGTGGCTGGATGCGCCGTCCAACGGCGAGAAGGTGTCCGGCACGCTCGCGATCAAGGGCTGGGCGTTCAAGGATGGCGTCGGCCTGGCGCGGGTTGAAGTGCTGGTCGATGGCCGCTCCATCGGTGATGCCCGCTACGGGCGTGTGTTCGACGTGCGCCACACCTGGCCGGACAGTACCGATCCGCAGCATCCGGCGGTGGGCTTCGACGCATCGTTGGATACCACCACGCTGGCTCCGGGCAAGCACTGGCTCGGGCTGCGCCTGCATGGCCGCGATGGCAGCGTGGAGGCGTGGCAGGAGCAGCCGTTCGAGGTTCGTTGAGGTCCTCTGGTCCTGTAGAGCCGAGCCCATGCTCGGCTGCTTCTGCTTCAGATGCAGGCAGCCTCAAAAAAAACAGCCGGGCATGGGCTCGGCTCTACCGTTCACGGCACCGCGAAACCTGCCCTGCGCAGCAATCCGCATAGCGTGATCAGCGGCAGGCCGATCAGCGCGGTCGGGTCGCGGTTGTCGATGGCGTCGAACAGGCTGATGCCCAGGCCCTCGCATTTGAAGCTGCCGGCGCAGTCCAGCGGCTGTTCGGTGGCCACGTAGCGGGCGATCTCGTCCGGTTCCAGTGCGCGGAAGCGGACCTCGGTCAGATCGGTGGCCGTGAATGATGCTCCATCACGGCTGAGGCAGACGGCGGTATGGAAGTGCACGGTCTGCCCGGACATCGCCGCCAGCTGTGCGCAGGCGGCCTCGACCGTACCCGGTTTGCCCAGTGGCTGGCCGTTCAGGTCCGCGACCTGGTCCGAGCCGATCACCCACGCGCCGGGATGCCGGCACGCCACCTCGACCGCCTTGGTGGCGGCCAGGCGGGTGGCCAGGGCCAATGGCGCTTCGTTGTTCAACGGGGTTTCATCCACCTCAGGGCGCGCGCAGTCGAAGGGCAGGCCCAGCCGCTGCAGCAGTTCACGGCGGTAGCGGGACGTGGAGGCCAGGACCAGTGACATGCGACAATACCGGGGCAGGGCGAAGCAGTCTGGCCCGTCTGCAGCGCCAGCGGCAAGTCCTGTATGGCGGGCATTTGACAGCCGCCGCTCCGATCCTTAGTATTCAGCGGCTTATGTCCGCGAACGTGCCCGAAACGCTGGATGCCTGGCGGATGGTTGTAGCGCGAAGGCGCTTCGACGGTCAGGTCTCCCTGGCTGAATTGACCCGCCTGCAGGGGTTGGTCGCAGATACCGACGGCGAGTGCGTCTACTCGCTTGAATTCGGTCGCGACGACGTCTTGCGGGTATCCTATGTGGAACTGACCATCGACACCGCGTTGCCGCTGACCTGTCAGCGCAGCATGCAGCGATTCCTGTTGCCGGTGAAGGTGACCCAGAGGCTTGGCCTGATCCGCGACGAGGACGAGGAATCGTCCCTGCCGGAGGAATACGAGGCGTTGCTGGTGCCGGAAGATGGCCAGCTGAAGCCGCTGGATCTGGTCGAGGACGAGCTGGTGCTGGCGGTGCCGGTGGTACCGCTGTCGCCCGACGGTGAAGCAGTCGACAAGGACTGGGCGCCGAGCGAAGAAGAAACAAAGAAGGCCAACCCGTTTGCGGCGTTGGCGGCATTGAAGAAACAATAGCAGCCGGTTGTCGTCGGCGGCTGCGGCGAAAGCGAAAAGTGTGCTGGGCGCTGGCGTCCTGTGCGACGAAACGACGAAGCAAAACGAACCGAGTTTGGAGCAATCCCATGGCTGTCCAGAAATCCCGTGTTACCCCGTCCCGCCGCGGCCAGCGCCGTTCGCATGACGCCCTGAGCGCCAAGCAGCTGTCGACCGACCCGACCACCGGCGAAGTGCATCTGCGTCACCACATCACTGCCGATGGTTTCTACCGCGGCAAGAAGGTCATCCAGACCAAGACCTCGGCCGTCGAAGAAGATTGATGTGCCGGGAAGGCCGCTGCCTCCGGGCAGCGGCCTTTGCCTTCTTTCCCGGGCGTGCCGGTGATCGGCGGCCCGCGCAACAGGAAACATGATGAGCAAGCGGATCTACTCGAGGATCGCGGGCACCGGCAGCTATTTGCCGGAAAAAGTCCTGACCAACGCCGACCTGGAAAAAATGGTCGAAACCTCGGACGAGTGGATCCAGTCGCGCACCGGCATTCGTGAACGGCACATCGCGGCCGAAGGCGAAACCACCAGCGACCTTGGCTACAACGCCGCCCTGCGCGCGCTGGAAGCCGCAGGCATCGACGCTTCGCAGCTCGACATGATCGTGGTCGGTACGACCACGCCTGACCTTATTTTCCCGTCCACCGCGTGCCTGATCCAGGCCAAGCTCGGTGTGGCCGGGTGCCCCGCCTTCGACGTCAACGCAGCCTGCTCGGGCTTCGTGTTCGCGCTGGGCGTGGCCGATAAATTCATCCGTTCCGGTGACTGCAAGCACGTGCTGGTGATCGGCACCGAAACGCTGACCCGCATGGTCGACTGGAACGATCGCACCACCTGCGTACTGTTCGGCGATGGCGCTGGCGCCGTCGTGCTCAAGGCCGACGAAGAGACCGGCATCCTCAGCACCCACCTGCATGCCGACGGCAGCAAGAAGGAGCTGTTGTGGAACCCGGTCGGCGTCTCGAGCGGTTTCAAGGACGGCGCCAACGGTGGCGGCACCATCAACATGAAGGGCAACGACGTGTTCAAGTACGCCGTCAAGGCGCTGGACTCGGTCGTGGACGAGACCCTGGCCGCCAACGGCCTGGACAAGTCCGACCTGGATTGGCTGATTCCGCACCAGGCCAACCTGCGCATCATCGAAGCCACCGCCAAGCGCCTGGAGATGTCGATGGACCAGGTGGTGGTGACTGTCGACAAGCATGGCAATACCTCGTCCGGCTCGGTGCCGCTGGCGCTCGACGCCGCCGTGCGTTCGGGCAAGGTCGAGCGCGGCCAGCTGCTGCTGCTGGAGGCCTTCGGTGGTGGCTTCACGTGGGGTTCGGCTCTGTTGCGCTATTGATAGTGCAAGTTACGACAATGTGAAGCTTTGTCGTTGCGGCCCTCCGGGGCCGTAACGCGTTTAAGGAGGACCTGTCATGGTTGAGCCCATCGTCATCGAAGGGCAACGTGCCTGGCTGAAGCAGTACGGCAAGGGAAGCCGGGCGCTGGCCCTTGGCCTGCTCAATTTTGTTGCCCGTCGTTTCCACCTCGATGCCCTTCGTCCTCCTCCGCACCGTGGCGGCGACGCCGCACGCGAAACCGAGGCCCGCCGCCTTGCAGAACTGCAGGCGCAGGGTGTGAACGTGCCTGACGTGCTGGGCACCGGCCATGCCGCGCTGGTAATCGGCGACAACGGCAGCTCGTTCAATACCTGCCTGCGCCAGGCCGACGAGGCCGGTCGTGATCGGCTGGTCATGGCGGCGATGCAGGCCATTGCCGAAGCGCATGCGCGCGGCGCCTATTTCGGCCAGCCGTTGCCGCGCAACCTCACCTGGGATGGCGACAAGGTCGGTTTCATCGACTTCGAGGAAGATCCACTGGAAGTGATGGACCTGTCCGAAGCCCAGGCCCGCGACTGGCTGATGTTCGGCTATGGCGTGGCCAAGTACTATGCCGACCGCCCCGAGCACCTGCAGGCGATGATGGCCGAGGCGATGGGCGGTGCCCAGGCACCGGTGCGCGAGCACGTGCATGCGGTCAGTGGCCGCCTGCGCAGCCTGGCCAGGGTCTGCATGAAGCTGGGCCGGTCAGCGCGCGCGCTGGCCCATTCGATCTTCATCACCCACGGTGCCAGCACTGCTGGCGTGCTGATGCTGGTGGGCCTGTGCGTGGATTTCCTCGCCGACGGCGATCTGGACGTCCTGCAGCTGTTCTGCTGATCGTCGGCCGGGGTCAGATCCCATTTCCGGTGGAAAAGGGATCTGACCCTGTCATTGCTCCATACGCCTGCATACGCGCACGTACAGACGACACAGCGGATTCCCCCTTATCATGGCCCGCTTCGATTGCAACAAGCGGATGACCGCGTGACCGTATCCACCCTCGCTTTTGTCTTCCCCGGCCAGGGCTCGCAGTCTGTGGGCATGCTGGCCGAGCTGGCCGAACTGCACCCGCAGGTGCGTGAAGCCTTCACCGAGGCATCCGATGGTGCCGGTGTCGACCTGTGGGCGTTGTCCCAGGGCGGCCCGGAGGAAATGCTCAACCGTACCGAATACACCCAGCCGGCCCTGCTGGCCGCCAGCATCGGCGTGTGGCGCGCCTGGAACGCCGTGGGCGGCCCGCGCCCGTCGGTGCTGTCCGGCCACAGCCTGGGCGAGTACACCGCCCTGGTCGCCGCCGGCGCGCTGAGCCTGCATGACGGTGCGCACCTGGTGCGCCTGCGTGGCCAGCTGATGCAGGAAGCGGCACCGGCCGGTGTCGGGGCCATGGCCGCCGTGCTCGGTGCCGAAGACCAGCTGGTGCTGGACGTCTGCGCCGAAGCCGCAGGCAGCCAGGTGGTGGTGCCGGCCAACTTCAATTCGCCGGGCCAGATCGTGATCGGTGGCGACGCCGATGCGGTCGACCGTGCACTGGCGCTGCTGGCCGAGAAGGGCGTGCGCAAGGCGGTCAAGCTGGCCGTCAGCGTGCCCTCGCACACCCCGCTCATGCGCGAAGCCGCCAACCGCCTGGCCGAAGTGATGGCCGGCCTGTCCTGGCAGGCGCCGCAGCTGCCGGTGGTGCAGAACGTCGATGCCCAGGTGCACGACGGCGTGGACGCCATCCGCACCGCGCTGGTCCAGCAGCTGTACCAGCCGGTGCAGTGGACCGGTTGCGTGCAGGCGCTGGCCGCCCGCGGCATCACCCAGATCGCCGAGTGCGGCCCAGGCAAGGTGCTGACCGGCCTGGTCAAGCGCATCGACAAGGCCATCGACGGCCGTCCGCTGGCCACGCCGGGCGACTTCGAAGCCGCCCGCGAGGCATGGTCGGCCTGACCTTCCCTGTTCCTGCCGGCCGTACCGGTGGCCGCTGCAAGCGGCACGGTGCGGCGGCCGCTCCCGTCTGAGGAAAACATCATGAGCAAGCCCCTGCAGGGTGAAATCGCACTGGTCACCGGTGCCAGCCGTGGCATTGGCGCCGCCATCGCCGATCTGCTGGCCGCCCAGGGCGCCACCGTCATCGGCACCGCCACCACCGAATCCGGCGCTGCCGCGATCGGCGAACGCCTGGCTGCCCACGGCGGTCACGGCCGCGCGCTGAACGTCACCGATGCCGCCGCGCTGGACAGCGTGCTCGATGGCATCGCCAAGGAATTCGGCCCGATCTCGATCCTGGTCAACAATGCCGGCATCACCCGCGACAACCTGCTGATGCGCATGAAGGACGAGGACTGGGCGTCGATCATCGACACCAACCTGACCAGCGTGTTCCGCACCAGCAAGGCGGTGATGCGCGGCATGATGAAGGCACGCAAGGGCCGCATCATCAACATCGCATCGGTGGTGGGCGTGACCGGCAACGCCGGCCAGGCCAACTACGCCGCGGCCAAGGCCGGCATCATCGGCTTCAGCAAGTCGCTGGCCAAGGAAATCGGTTCGCGCGGCGTCACCGTCAATGTTGTCGCACCTGGCTTCATCGACACCGACATGACCAAGGCGTTGCCGGAAGAAGCGCGCACCGCGCTGATCAACGACATCGCCCTCGAACGCCTGGGATCGCCGGAAGACATCGCCCATGCGGTGGCCTTCCTGGCCAGCCCGGCTGCCGGTTACATCACCGGCGAAACCCTCCATGTGAACGGCGGCATGTACATGCCGTAAGCAAGGGGCGCAGGGATTGCGCCGCAAGTGGTTGATCTGCGGGGGTTTTTGCTGCAATGCAAGGCCGCGCCGGTTTCCACTACACTATCCCACGGCCATCGCCCTTGATGGCGACCACTTTTGAACCACAACTCCATCTGGAGCGAGATCCCATGAGCACCATCGAAGAACGCGTCAAGAAAATCGTCGTCGAACAGCTTGGCGTCAAGGAAGAAGAAGTCACCAACAGCGCATCGTTCGTCGATGACCTGGGCGCTGACTCGCTGGACACCGTCGAGCTGGTGATGGCCCTGGAAGAAGAATTCGAGTGCGAGATCCCGGACGAAGAAGCCGAGAAGATCAGCACCGTGCAGGCCGCCATCGACTACATCAAGGCCCACGTCAAGGCCTGATGTCAGACGGCAGTGCGCGCGCGGGCTCACGCTCGCCGCGCACCGCACCCCATGGGGCCGCAGTTGCGGCCCCGTGTGTTTGGGCATCACACCGAAGCAAACCGTGTTACCCGATTGAACCTTCGGGTCAGGAGAATCAGCAATGAAGCGTCGCGTCGTCGTAACCGGCCTGGGTATCGTCTCGCCGTTGGGCAATGATCTGGCCAGCAGCTGGGAAGGCATCACCCACGGTCGTTCGGGCATCGGTCCGCTGACCAACATTTCTGATGCCTACCTGGATCGGTTCACCACCAAGATTGCAGGTGAGGTCAAGGGCTTTGACATCACCGCCGACAACGAACTGTTCGGCAAATTCCGGGTCAGCGGCAAGGATGCCAAGAAGATGGACCCGTTCATCCATTACGGCCTCGGTGCCTCGTTCATGGCCCTGCACGACTCGGGCCTGGAGATCACCGACGCCAATGCCGAGCGCATCGGCGCCATCGTCGGCGCCGGCATCGGCGGCCTGCTCGGCATCGAAGAGCAGACCATCGAGTTCCACGAGGGCAAGAAGATCTCGCCCTTCTACGTGCCCAAGACCATCATCAACATGCTGCCGGGCCAGCTGAGCATCATCACCGGCCTGAAGGGCCCGTCGTTCTCGGCGGTGTCGGCGTGCGCGACCTCGAACCATTCGATCGGTACCGCGATGCGCATGATCCAGTACGGCGACGCCGACGTGATGGTGGTCGGCGGTGCCGAACGTGGCTCGTCGCCGACCGCACTGGGTGGCTTCTGCGCGATGAAGGCCATGAGCACCCGCAATGACGCCCCGGAACAGGCTTCGCGCCCGTGGGACAAGGACCGTGACGGCTTCGTGCTGGGCGACGGCGCCGGCATCCTGATCCTGGAAGAGTACGAGCACGCCAAGGCGCGTGGCGCAAAGATCTACTGTGAACTGGCCGGCTTCGGCGCCAGCTCCGACGCGTACCACATGACCGCACCGAGCGAGAACGGCGAAGGCGCCGCGCGCTGCATGGTCATGGCCATGAAGGACGCGGGCGTGACCCCGGAACAGGTGGGTTACCTCAACGCGCACGGCACCTCCACGCCGCTGGGCGACCTGGGCGAGACCATGGCCATGAAGACCGCCTTCGGCGACCACGCCTACAAGATGATGGTCAGCTCCACCAAGTCGATGACCGGCCACCTGCTGGGCGCTGCTGGCGGCGTGGAAGCGATCTTCTCGGTGATGGCGCTGCAGGACAACGTCATTCCGCCGACCATCAACCTGCAGCAGCCGGGCGAAGGCTGCGACCTGGACTACGTGCCCAACGAAGCACGCCAGGCCAAGGTCGACGTGGTGATGTCCAATGGCTTCGGCTTCGGCGGCACCAACGGCACGCTGATCTTCAAGCGCGTCTGACCGAGTTGTAGCGTCGGGCCATGCTCGATGCCGCGTTCTACGGAGCCGCCGCAAGGCGGCTTCCGTGCATCTGAACCCCCGACCTGGCCGCCATGACCCACGCACCGCTGATCCACCCGCTGTCGCACCCGATCGATCTGCTGGCCCTGCAGCAGCATGACCCGGCGCGCTTCCCGCTGCTGATGGAATCCACTGCCTCGGGCACCGCCCAGGGCCGCTGGAGCCTGCTGCTGGCCACGCAGGGCGAGGGCCTGCGGCTGGACGCCGATGGCCAGGTGCGCGACCTGCAGGGTGCCGTGCAGCCCGGCACGTTCCTGCAGGCGCTGGATCGCGCCTGGCAGCACGAACGTCTGCCGCACGACGGCAGCCACAGCCTGCCGTTCCGTGGCGGCTGGGCGCTGATGCTGGACTACGAAGTGGCCAGCCAGATCGAACCGGTGCTGCCGGCGCGCGCGCGCGCGGACGGCCGCCCGACCGCGCTGGCGCTGCGCTGCCCGGCCGCGGTGCTGCACGACCACCAGAACGACGCCAGCTTCGTCATCGCCGAAGCCGGTGAGCAGACCCTGCTGGAGGCGCTGATGACCTTGGCGTCGCAGGCATTGCCGGAGGCCGGGCAGGGCTGGCAGCCGCCGCAGTCGGTCGGCGAGGATGCGCCACAGCGCTTCACCGATGGCGTGCGCCGGGTGATCGACTACCTGCGTGCCGGCGATGTGTTCCAGGTAAACCTGTCGCGGCGCTGGAGCGCGCAGTTCGCCGCGCCGGTCAGCCCGCAGGCGTTGTATTCGCAGCTGCGCCGTGCCAACCCCGCACCGTTCGCCGGGTTGTTCAGCGCGCACGGCCGCCACGTGGTCAGTTCCTCGCCGGAACGGCTGGTGTCGGTGCATGCCGGCCACGCGCAGACGCGTCCTATTGCCGGCACGCGTCCGCGCTTCGAGGGCGACGATGATGCCGCGCGCATCCAGGAACTGGTCGGGCACCCCAAGGAGCGTGCCGAGCACGTGATGCTGATCGACCTGGAGCGCAACGACCTGGGCCGTATCTGCCTGCCCGGTACCGTGGTGGTCGATGAGCTGATGACCGTGGAGAGCTACGCGCATGTGCACCACATCGTCAGCAACGTCAGCGGCCACCTGCGCCCGGAGGTCACGCCCGGCGAGGTGATCGCCGCCACGTTCCCGGGCGGCACCATCACCGGCTGCCCCAAGGTGCGCTGCATGCAGATCATCAGCGAGCTGGAGCAGGTGCCGCGTGGTGCCTACACCGGCGCGTTCGGCTGGCTGAACCGCGATGGCGACCTGGACCTGAACATCCTGATCCGCACCGCCGAAGTGGACGGCCAGGAGGTGAGCTTCCGCACCGGCGCCGGCATCGTGGTCGATTCGGACCCGGACAAGGAACTGGACGAGACCCGCGCCAAGGCCCGCGGCCTGCTGCGCGCGCTCGGCCAGCAGGGGTAGTGCCGGCCGCTGGCCGGCAACGCCATTCCCCCACGGTGGGTGCCGACCGTTGGTCGGCACGGAGTCCTCCATGGCCATTCATCCACGCATGGCGTGGATCTACTGATCGCCGCGCCAGGCATGGATTGTGGTGGGTGCCGACCGTTGGTCGGCACGCAGGCGCGACCCCGGTCATGACCCCAATCCACCGGCACGGTATCCTGCACGACGGAATCGAGTTCAGAGGTAGTCCATGGCGGGAGCCAAGCGCGGGTGTCTGTTCGTGGTAACGCTGGTGGTGGTGCTGGCCGCCGTCGTGGCCGGCGCGGGCGCGTGGTTCTTCTACCAGCAGACCCGGTTCGCCGATGCCCCGATCACCCCGACCGCCGAGAGCGTGGTCATCGCCAGCGGCGATGGCATGAACAGCGTGCTGCGCAAGCTGCGCGATGCCGGCGTGGACGAGGGCCAGGACACCCAGTGGCAACTGCTGGCGCGCCAGCTCGATGCGGCCGGCAAGCTGAAGGTGGGCGAGTACGCGCTCAGTGGCGAGCTGACCCCGCGCGAGCTGTTGCTGCGCATGCGCGCCGGCAAGGTGCTGCAGCACCGCGTCACCATTGTCGAGGGCTGGAACATCCGCCAGCTGCGTGCTGCACTCAAGCGCGCCGAGCCGCTGCTGCACACCACCGATACCCTGGATGACGCCGCGTTGATGCAGCGCCTCGGCTTCGGTGGCCAGCACCCGGAAGGCCGCTTCCTGCCGGAGACCTACGTCTACCAGCGCGGCGACAGTGATCTGGACGTGCTCAAGCGCGCCCACGCCGCAATGGAAAAGGCGCTGGACGAAGCCTGGGAAAGCCGCGCGCCGGACCTGCCGATCAACACGCCCTACGAACTGCTGACGCTGGCGTCGATCATCGAGAAGGAAACCGCGCTGGCCAGCGAGCGCCCGCAGATCGCCGGCGTGTTCATGCGCCGCCTGAAGATCGGCATGCGCCTGCAGACCGACCCGACCGTGATCTACGGCATCGGTGCCGCGTATGACGGCAACATCCGCCGCCGCGACCTGACCACCGATACGCCGTACAACACCTATACCCGTGCGGGCCTGACCCCGACCCCGATCGCCATGCCCAGTCGCGACGCGCTGATGGCCGCCGCGCAGCCGGCCGCCGGTGACGCGCTGTACTTCGTCGCCGTGGGCGACGGCAGCGGCGCGCACGTGTTCTCGCCCAGCCTGGAGCAGCACAACGCCGCCGTAGCCCGCTACCTGCAGCAGCTGCGCCAGCAACGTACCCAGGAGATCCCGGCGCAATGAGTCCCGCGCTGCTTCGTCACCCGCGTTTCGTCAGCCTGGAAGGCGGCGAGGGCGCGGGGAAGACCACCGCCATCAATGCCATCCGTGACTGCCTGCGCAGCCACGGCCACGAGGTGGTGCTGACCCGCGAGCCGGGCGGTACGCCACTGGCCGAGCGCATCCGCGGCCTGGTGCTGAAGCCTGATGCCGAGATCGCTGCCGAGCCGCTCAGCGCCGAAGCCGAGTTGCTACTGGTGTTCGCCGCACGCGCCCAGCATGTGCGCCAGGTGATCCGGCCGGCGCTGCAGCGCGGTGCCTACGTGCTGAGCGATCGCTTCACCGATTCCAGCTACGCCTACCAGGGCGGCGGCCGTGGCCTGGATCCGCAGTGGATTGCCGACCTGGAGCGCCGCGCGGTCGGCCTGCTGCCGGGCTTGACCCTGCTGCTGGATGTGGATGTGGCGGTGGGCCGCGCCCGCGCGAATGGCCGTGACCTGTGGCCGGACCGCATCGAGAGCGAGCAGGACGATTTCTTCCAGCGCGTGCGCGCCGTGTTCCGCAGCCGCGCACAGCAGGACCCGCAGCGCTTCGCGCTGATCGACGCCGGCCAGGTGCAGGAACGCGTGGCCGCCGATGTGGTCGCACGTATCGAGCGTTGGCTGCAGGACGGGGAGGGCGCATGAGCACGTTTTCGCCGTGGCAGCAGCGCGCGTTCGACCAGACCGTGGCCGCGCTCGACGCCGGTCGCCTCGGTCATGGCCTGCTGATCTGCGGCCCGGCCGGGCTGGGCAAGCGCGAGGTGGCGCTGGCGCTGGCCGACCACGTGCTGGCGCAGGGTGATGCAACGCACGCCACGCGCACGCGCCAGCTGATCGCCGCCGGCACCCATCCGGACCTGCAGCTGGTCAGCTTCATTCCGAACAAGAGCGGCGACAAGCTGCGTACCGAGATCGTCATCGAGCAGGTGCGCGAGATCACCGAAAAGCTGGCGCTGACCCCGCAGTACGGCGTGGCGCAGGTCGTGATCGTCGATCCGGCCGATGCGATCAACCGTTCGGCCGCCAACGCGCTGCTGAAGACGCTGGAGGAGCCGCAGCCCGGCCGCTACCTGTGGCTGATCAGCAGCGATCCGGCACGCCTGCCGCAGACCATCCGCAGCCGTTGCCAGCGACTGGAATTCAAGCTGCCGCCGCAGCACGAAGCACTGGCCTGGCTGCAGCAGCTGGGCCACAGTGAAGCATCGGCGCGCGAAGCGCTGGAGGCCGCCCGCGGCCATCCCGGCCAGGCCGACAACTGGCTGCGCGAAGACGGCCTGAGCCTGCGCCGCGAAGTCGGTCGAGATCTGGAACAGCTGGCCGCCGGCAAGACCGGCGCGGTGGAGCTGGCGCAGAAGTGGTGCGGTGATGACAACGCGGCGCTGCGCCTGCGCTTCGCTGCCGATCTGGCGCTGGCCCAGGCCAGTACCGATGCCTTGACCACGCCGGAGCGATTGCACAAGCTTGCAGCCTGGTTCGATGCGGCCAACCGCACCCGGGACCTGCTGCGCACCACGGTGCGTGCAGACCTCGCGGTGGTCGAGTTGCTGCTGGCCTGGAACAAGGTGAACGAGCGGCCTGCCGCAAGGGGAAATCGATGAGTGCCAGCAACGCCCGCCAGGGCATCCTGTCCCTGGCTGTGAAGGACAAGGCCGCGCTGTACAGCGCGTACATGCCGTTCGTGAAGAATGGCGGCATCTTCGTGCCCACGCCCAAGCGCTATTTCCTGGGCGACGAGGTGTTCCTGCTGCTGACCCTGCCCGATTCCAGCGAGCGCCTGCCGGTGGCCGGCAAGGTGATCTGGGTGACCCCGGCCGGCGCGCAGGGCAACCGCACCGCCGGCATCGGCGTGCAGCTGGCCGACGGCGCCGAAGGCGAGGGCGTGCGCCACAAGATCGAGACCCTGCTGGCCGGGCTTACCAGCTCGGACAAGCCGACCCATACGATGTGATTCCGGTAGCGCCGGGCTGGGCTCGGCTGCATGCCCCGAAACGCCTGTGAACCCGCTGTTCTGTAGAGCCGAGCCATGCTCGGCTGCGCACCCCGAAAACACCCGTGAACACGAATGTGAAAAAGTGTTGACGGCCTCTGAAAAGCCCCTATAATGAGCGGCTCAGCAACACACCGGGCGGTTAGCTCAGCGGTAGAGCATTGCCTTCACACGGCAAGGGTCACAGGTTCGATCCCTGTACCGCCCACCATGTTGCAGAACGAAAGAAGCCTCCAGAAATGGGGGCTTTTTTGTTACCAGCGATCCAGCAAGATCAGCTGGAAGCACACGCCCTTTCAGCCGTGCCGCTCCAGCAGCTCGCGCGCGATCATCGCCGTGGCATCCAGCAGGTCATGGCCGCTACCCGCCTGCACCACCACCGCCAATAGGCTACGGCCCACCTCGGCATTGCCGCTGGTCAGTTCCATCTCGCCCTCAAAGCACAGATCGGCCAACCATTCATGGGCCTGCTGCAGCCCGCGCTTGCGGACGCGGCGGGACTCCGCGAGCAGCTTCGCCTGGCCGGCCTCCTGCTCACCGTCGGCCAGCAGGCCGATGGCACCGCCGTGCGCCGCGCGCCAGAGGGCCGGTAGCGGGCGACCGTTCGCGTCCACCACGTCCGGCGAGAACTGCGCGCAGTACATTTCGTAGCGCTTGCCCGCTGTGCTGCGGGGCACGATGCCGGCCTCGGCCAGCAGGCGTTCGGCTTCATCCAGTGTGCTGAACTTCAAGCGCAGCAGTGCAGGGCGGCTCAGCTGTTGTGCCAGCGCGTGCTGGTTGGCAGCGAACCAGACGTTCCAGCCCACGGTTGCGCGGCCTTCCAGTGCGGCCTTGAAGTATTCCAGGTGTTCGGCGTCCATTGCGGTCTCCTGCGCTCCCTGCGCGATTGTAGCGGGAGCGTATCCGGGCCGGTCAGGCGTCGCCGCCGGAGAGGCAATGATGTGCCTCGCGCACCAGTTGTCGTGCGGCCACGATCAGTCCGTCGATATGGAAGGCGCCCAACTGCTCGTTAGGACCGCCTTCGTTGCGCGCATGGTCGGCGGCCTGCAGCAGATCGAGCAACGCGCCGAGCCCAGATAGCGAGCGGCGCAACGAAGCGTGATTGCTGGCGCCGAGGGTGAGGCTGATGCACGGCTGTCCGTCATCACCGTCGGCCTGGTTGATCGCATTGAGACGGGCGAAGAACGTGGCCGACTGCGCCGGAAGGTTTTGTTCGTTCAGGGCGCGCTCGATCTCGCGTGCGACGTCCCCGGGCACGTCGGCTGCGACGTCGCCGATAAGCGCGTGCAGGCGGGGATGGATGGCGGTGCGGTTGGTCATGGCGAAACCCTCACTGGCGTAGGGCCACCTTCCGGAGTGAAGGTGGCGGACGGTGCGGGTTGGCGTACCGGGGCAAACACAACGGAGTGAGAAATCACCCGGCGGATCGAGTGATCCCCACACACCGCCCGCCATTGAGGGCAGTTGGTGCATTCTTGCGGCTACGCACTGCTGCGCAACCTATCCGTTCGGTTTGCTTTTTCGAGACGCCAATCCCGGCCAAGGCGTCTTGCCTCGGCATGGCGATCTTCAAGCCGGGCAATCACATCGGTCTGTAAGGGAAATTCTCAACTGTCCCTAGGCAGGCCAGACGTTTCCCGTTGTGTGTCGTCCGACACCTGCAAGTAGTGCGGCCCATCACTGATGGCGCGCATCGCCGCCCCTGCCGACCGTGCACGAGACGACTCCAGAGCGGCGCCGCCACGGCAATCGCGTCACCCCGCGCGGCGGACGCGGGACCATGCCACGCGTGGAGCCAGAGGGTTCCATCCCTGCGCTATCCCACCGCCCCGGGCAGGCGTAGTCTCAGCCCGTTGCCGTGCCCATCCACTCTGGAGTGCCACCATGCCGCTCGCCCGCATCGATCTTCGCAAAGGTAAATCCGCCGACTACCTGCAACGCGTCGGCGACACCATCTACCAGGCCATGCGCGCGGTGGGCGTGCCGGAAAACGACCGCTTCCAGATCTTCCAGGAACACGCGCCCGGCACGCTGATCTACGACCCCGGCTACCTGGGCGTGGACCGCACCGACGATTTCATCTGCATCCAGATCACCTGGAACGAAGGGCGCACGCTGGAGCAGAAGAAGGCGCTGTACGCCGGCATCGCCGATGGACTGCATGCAGCGGTGGGCATCCGCCGCGAGGACGTGTTCATCAACCTGGTGGAGGTGAAGAAGGAGAACTGGTCGTTCGGGAACGGTCAGGCGCAGTACGTGAGTTGATGCGGGAACGGTGCCTGCGCCTGATGCGGCTGGGTCAGGCCATGCGCGGCGAGGCCTGCTGTTGTGCCTGTTGCTCGTCCTGCGCCAGCCGGCTTGCGTCGCGGGATTGCTGCTGCACATTGGCCTGCTGATACAGCGTATCCGCGTCGCCCTGCTGCGTATCGAGCAGGGACAGGCGCTGGCGATTGGCGGCAGGGTCCGGCGAGGCGGTGTCGCCGCTGCGATGCAGGAATACGTAGCCGGGTGCCTCGGCGGTGCTGTTTGAACTGAATGCCACCTGCAGCGTGTCCTTTTCGCTGAAGCCGGCCTGCACCGCCGCGTGGGTCAGATGGCCGGCCAGTCGTTCGTGCTCCTGGCCGGGGGGCAGTCCCTGCTGTTCGCTGGCCTGGGCGAGTGCGGTACGCACTTTCTGGTCCAAGGCATGAAGGCTGTGCCCCGGTGCGCGCGCGTCCGCAGCCAGACGCTCGCTCAAGGGGCCATCAATGCCATCGGTTTCGCTGAGCAGACGCTGCTTCAAGCTGCGCTCGGGCAAGGGATGAGTGGTGGTGCGGTTGAGTTCGCTGTTGGGGAAAGGGGGCTCAATGCTGTCCACGCCATGGATGTTGCGCAGCGGACGATAGCCGTCCTTGCCCTGTGACTGGACGCCCAGCGGAATGCGGACATCGGGCAGCAACTGGCCGACGGGGCCGCCGATGCTGTTCACGTCCAGGCTGTGCTTGCGCTGGATGCCGGCATGATTCAATGCGCCCCAGGTGAAGTCCACGCAGTTGTGGCGCACGTCGGCATAGTGCTTGCTGAAGCCGTGCGCCACTGGATCGTCGCCGAACGCCTTGAGCTTGTTGTACTGGGCTTCGGTGATTTCCAGAGAGCGCGTGTAATGCGGGTTCTTGTAGGTCTTTGCATCGCTGTCCACGATGTCGCCCGGTCCGTTCATGCTGCCGTGCTTGATCGGTGCAAAGCCGTAGCTCGCTGGATCTTTCCCCGGTGCTCGCAGGACGTAGAACATGTGACCGGGCCCGGATGTCTGCGGGGAACCATCCGGATTGCTCAGCGGCTGCTGCGTTACGGGGTCGAGAAGCGGTGTACCCGGTGCCGCAATGACGATATCGACGATGTAGCGTGGCTTGTCCATGTGCGTGGTGTTCCTCCTGGAAGGTGTACGAAGGCGCTGCGCTACTTGGCGAGCGGACGCGATTCGTGAATCAGCATCCTGGCGCTTGCGCCACGAAGTGGTGCGATGTCTTCAACCGTGCTGACCTGGACCCGATACCGGCCATGCGCCTGCAACGGCAGCAACGCGACATGCAATCGGTATGCGCCATCGCTGCCCCGTTGGATCTGGGCGTAGTTCAGACCCTTACCGCGGTGCCAGTCTGGCAGTGGCTGGCCAGATTGCGACTGTGCGATCTGATACGCGTCGGGGCTTGCCAGCGGCTGCCAAGTGCCGCCGGACCATTGCTGAAGTCCAACGCGTAAAGGAATGTGCAGGTCGCGCGGAGAAGCAGCATCTGGCGATGGGGAGACGTGCTGCAGATCCAGTTCCACCGCATAAGTGCGGTAGCTGGCAAAATTGCGCGCCGTGGTTTCGAACTCGAACTGCACCTGCTGGCCGGGCGCGTCCACGGCGATGGGATGTGAGAGTTCCAGCGGCTCTGGCGGTGGGGGCGGCCCCTTGTCGGCGCAGGCAGCAAGCAGCGCGGTCAGGCCGAGCAGGCTGATGCGCTGCCGGTGTGTGATGCGGGTGGTCATGCAGATTCCTCTGGCTCCTTGCCGTGGCCAATTGAACCCTAACGTTGGCGAGGCAGAGCCCGCAAGCGCAGGGACCGCGGTGTGGTGCATTCACATGTCGCCGCGCGAGGCGAGCTCCTGCGTCACCGTGTCGCAGGGGGCAAACCCTGAACGGGGTCCAAGGTTGGGCACAGGCCCGTAGAATGGCCGGGTGCGTCATTCTGTCCTCCACCGCCGGTTCCAGGCCCTGGCTTGGCTTGCCATGCTGCTGGTGCTGCTTGCCCCGCTGGTGAGCCGCTGGCTGGCGCATGGTCACGTGGCTGCCGCTGCGCCGGTGGTAGCCATGGACCACGCAATACACGCAGAGCATGCGCAGCACGCGATGGAAGGGCACCGCGACCATCACGCGATGGCGATGCCGCACGGCGAGACCGCAAAGAAGCCGCCCGCCGATCCGCATGCCGATCATGAGATGGGCGTGGACTGCGATTACTGCCTGATCGCTGCACGGCTGATCACCCTGTTGGTGGCGGCAGTGCTGCTGTTGGCGCCGATGGCACCGGTGTGCCGCGCACTGCGCGGTGCGGTGCAGACGTTGCCGCAACGGATCAGCGGCACATTGGGAGCGCGTGGGCCGCCGGCCTTGATGGCCGTCTGAGCCGCACGCGCGTTGCATTGATCGTTTTTCCATGAGGTTGCCGGCCACGGCCGGTACCCGCACGCGCGTGTTTGTCCCTTTCTGATTGCTGCCCTGCCATCGCGGGGTGGCCTTGCATGCCGTGAAAAAATGAAAACGAACCCCAACTCCGCGCGCCTGCGCCGGGCGACGCTGCCTGTCCTGTGCGCGTTGCTCCTGCATGCTGCGCCCCTGCTTGCCGCCGACGCGGCACCCCCGACCACGCTGGAGACCGTGCGGGTGGTCGATGCCCGTAGCGGCGAGCTGTCGTCCACCGCCAGCGCCGGCTCTGTGTTGGGCCTGAGCGTGCTGCAGACGCCGGCCAGCCTGACTGTGATTTCGCGCGAACAACTGGAGCAGCGCGGCGACAGCAACCTCAACGATGCGATCAGCCGGGCGGGTGCGATCAGTGCCATGCCGCACCCGGGCAACGGCCTGAGCGCGCTGTCCGCCCGCGGCTTCACCGATGGTGCCTCGGTGATGCGGCTGTACGACGGGCTGCGCCAGTACGGCGGCGTGGGCATCACCTTCCCGTTCGATACCTGGTCGATCGAGCGCATCGAAGTACTGCGCGGGCCGGCCTCGGTCATCCACGGCGACGGTGCGATCGGCGGGGTGATCAACATCGTGCCGAAGAAGCCCTCGCGCGGTGCCATCGAAAACGAGATCAGTGTGACAGTGGGCAGCGAGGACACCGCGCGGCTGGGCTTCAGCAGTGGTGGCGCGCTGACGCCCGAGCTGGCCTACCGGCTGGATGTGAGCGGCAACTACAGCGGTGGCTGGGTCGATCGGGGACGCAACGGCGATGCCACCTTCTCCGGCGCGCTGCTGTGGCAGCCGCGCACCGACCTGCAGCTGACCTTCACCCACGCGCAGGGCCATCAGAAGCCGATGCGCTACTTCGGCACGCCGCTGGTGGAGGGACGCCAGTTGGACGCGCTGCGCCACCGCAACTACAACGTCGATGACAGCGAGACCCGCTTCCGCGACCGCTGGACCCAGCTCGACGCGCTGTGGACACCGAACGCGAACGTGGAATGGCGAACCCGCGTCTACCAGATCGACAGCCAGCGTGATTGGCGCAATGCCGAGGCCTATGTCTACAACCGCGCTACCGGCTTGATCGATCGCTCGGGCAATACCGAGATCACCCACAACCAGGACCAGACCGGACTGACCTCGACGCTGCGCGTGCAGGGAACGGCGGGTGGCCTGCAGAACAACTTCGCGGTGGGCCTGGATGCCAACCGCGCGCACTTCAAGCACACCAACAACACCTATGCCGGCAGCTCGGGCCCGGTCGATCCGTTCGATCCGGTGCCGGGCCAGTTCGCCAGCGACGCGCCGAACCTGCCGCGCTATCGCAACCGCGCCGAGCAGTACGCGCTGTTCGTGGAGGACCGGCTGGCGTTGAGCGAACGCTGGTCGGTACTGGGTGGGCTGCGCCACGACCGCGCGCGCATCGATCGCACCGATCTGATCAGTGGCCAGAACGCGTTCTCGAAGACCTACAGCAGCACCGGCTGGCGTGCAGGTACCGTATTCGCGCTGCAGCCGGCGCTGAGCCTCTACGCGCAGTACTCACAGGCGGCGGACCCGGTCAGTGGACTGCTGATGATCAGCCCAGCCAACGGTGCCTTCGATCTGGCCAAGGGCCGGCAGATCGAGGTGGGCCTGAAGCAGGCCTTCGATGGCGGCGAGTGGACGCTGGCGGCGTATCGCATCCGCAAGACCGGTCTGCTCAGCCGTGATCCGCTGGTGCCGGATCGCCGCGTGCAGGTGGGGGCGCAGACCTCGCGCGGTATTGAAGCGTCGTTGACCTGGAACGTCGCGCCGCACTGGTCGCTCGATGCCAACGCGACGGTGCTGAAGGCCGAGTTCGAGGACTTCCTGGAAACCACGGGTTCGCCGGCGGTGCTGGTATCGCGTGATGGCAACGTGCCGCCGAACGTAGCCGAGCGCCTGGCCAGTATGTGGTTGAACTGGCAGTTCGCACCGGACTGGAGTGCGGCGGGTGGCGTGCGTTACGTCGGCAAGCGCTACGCCGACAACGCCAACACACTGGAGCTGCCCGGCTACAGCACCACCGACCTGGCACTGACCTGGCAGGCGGCACCGCGCACGCGGCTGTCCGCGCGGTTGTTCAACGTGTTCGACAAGGCGTACTACGCCACCGCGTACTACACCAGCACGCAATGGCTGCTGGGTGCGGACCGGCGCGTCGAATTCACCGTCGACCATCGCTTCTGAGGAGGCCGGCCATGACGCTGCGATCCACCGCCAGGCGCTGGACCTACCTGGTGCATCGCTGGCTGGGCATCGGCGGATGCCTGCTGATGCTGCTGTGGTTCGTCAGCGGCATGGTGATGCTGTTCATTGGTTACCCGAAGCTGACGCCCGGCGAGCGGCTGGCGGCGTTGCCGGTGCTGGGTGAGGCCCGCGACCTGCAGGAGCTGTCGGTACTGCCTGCCGCCGTGCAGGCCGAGCCGGAGGCTGTGGCATTGACCACGCTACGCGGCGAGCCGGCGTATGTGGTGCGAAGTGGCAGCAATGTGGGCGCCTGGTCTGCCGTGACCGGCCAGGCGCTGCTGCCGGTGTCGGCACAGCGCGCCGAAGCATCCGCTGCACAGTTCGCCGGAGGCCCGGCCTTTGTGGGTGCGATGCGCGTGGAGGAGGACCGCTGGACGCATTCGCGCGCATTGGATGTGCATCGGCCGCTCTATCGCGTCGAGGTGGGCGGCGCGCAGCCGGGCGACCTGTACGTGTCCTCGCGTACCGGCGAAGTGGTGCTGGACGCCCCTCATGTGCAGCAGCGCTGGAACTATGTGGGCGCCTGGCTGCACTGGCTGTACTTCCTGCGCATGCAGTCGGTGGACCCTGTGTGGACGTGGGTGGTGATCGTGCTGTCCGCGCTGTGCACCGTGGCGGCGATCAGCGGCATCGTGGTGGGAGTGTGGCGCTGGCGTTTCCGTGGGCACTATCGTTCCGGTGCGAAGACGCCGTACGTCGAGCCGTGGATGCGCTGGCACCATCTGATCGGATTGTGTGCCGCGGCCTTCGTGTTCACCTGGATTTTCAGCGGCCTGATGTCGATGAATCCATTGGGCGTCTTCAGCAGCACGCATGAAGCGATTGATGTTGAGCACTATCGTGGCGGCGCGGTGGCGGTGGATGGCACGTTGGCTGAGCCGGCGAGGCTTATGGCTGTGGCCGATGCTGGGCGCTTCCGGCCGGTGGAGATCCAGTGGCGGCGCATCGGTGGTGAGCTGTTCGCGGTGTTGCTGGATGGGAAGGGCGGCACCCGCATCGTGTCCAGCACCCATGGGCGCCTGCAGGTTGCGCGGTTGCTGCCGGCCGCGTGGCTGCAGCAGAAGGTGCGGGCGCTGTCCGATGCGCCGATGCAGGATTTCGTGGTCCGACATGTACCGGATGCCTACTTCTATCCGCGTGCGCCCGAGGCCATGAATGGTGCGGCGGTACGCCGCTTCCCGGTGGCAGTGGTGGACTTTGGCGATGCGGAGGCGACGCGCGTCTATCTCGATCTGGCGACCGGCGATCCGTTGCTGACGATGGGGCATCGCGAGCGGGTGGGGCGCTGGTTGTTCTACTTCCTGCACAGCTGGGACCTGCCGGCGATGCTGCGCCAGGAAGGTGCCCGGCTGGCGGTGTTGCTGCTGCTGAGTGCTGCTGGCACCGCGTTGTGTGCCACGGCGACGGTGATCGGCTATCGGCGGTTGCGGATGAAGCTGCGGCGCAGGCGGCGTTGATGCCTTGGGCTACACCCGCAGCCAACGCGTGGACATCGCCACCAGCAACAAGGCCGTGGCAACGCCGATGAATGCGGCGATCAGGCCGAAATGGTTGGCGGCGAAGCCGATCAGCGCCGGTCCGGCAAGGATGCCGGCGAAGCCGAGCGTGGAAACGGCGGTGATCGCCAGCGCACCCGGCATGCGGGTCTGGTGGCCGGCCAGCGAGAACAGCGCCGGCGCGATGTTGGCGCAGCCAAGGCCGACCAGCACATAGCCCGCCAGCGACGCCTGCCATGGCGTGACCAGGGTCAGCACCAGCACGCCAGCGGCAGCAAGCAGAGCGCCGAGAACGATCGCGCGCTGGCGGCCCACGCGCACCACCAGTGCATCGCCGAACAGGCGGGCGATGGTCATGGTCAGGGTGAAGGTCACATAGCCGACGCCGGCGAGGCTGGCATCGACGCGACGCACATCGCTGAGGAACACCGCGCTCCAATCCAGCATCGCACCTTCGCCGAGGAACGCAACGAACGCCAGTACGCCGATGAACAGCACGATGCCGTGTGGCAGGGCCAGCATCGGTGTGTCGTGCGGCATGCGTTTGCTGTGCCAGTACGCCGCTGACAGCAGCAACGCCAGCAGCATGGCGCCGACGCCGATCAGCACCGATGCCAAGGGCGGCAGCTGTGCGGACAGCAGCACGGTCATGGTGGCCGCGCCGAGGAAACCACCGATGCTGAAGAAGGCATGGAAGCCGGACATCATCACGCGCCGTGCTTCGCGCTCGACGATGACGGCCTGTACGTTCATCGTGCAGTCCATCGCGCCCACGGCGGCACCGAACACAAACAGGACCAGCCCGAGTGTCCAGGCCGAACCGGCCAGCGCCAGGCCGGGCACGGTCAGGCAGATCAGCAGGCTGCTGGCCACCATCACCCGCCGGCAACCCAGGCGCGCGGCCAGCACGCCGGACAACGGCATTGCCAGCAGCGAACCGGCACCGAGGCAGAGCAGCACCAGCCCCAGCGTGGCGTCGTTGATCCCGGTGCGTGCCTTTGCGAACGGCACCAGGGTGGCCCACAGCGCGGTGGCGAAGCCGGGAATGAAGAACGCAGCGCGGGTCGCGTGCTGTTCGGCACGCGCGCGGTTGGCAACGGACATGAGCGGTACGGTCAGGGGGGAGTGGGGTGTACCGCGATGCCGGCGGCGCGGAAGCGTGCCGCCAATGCGGGCGGCGCGGTGGTGGTCAGCACCAGGTCGTCGATCTCGTCGAGGCTGGCGATCTGCCAGTTGCCGCGGGCACCGAGCTTTTCAGTCGTGGCGGCGACGATGACGCGGCTACTGCAGGCCACCATCGCGCGTTTCAGCGTGGCTTCTTCCGCATCCATTGCCCACACGCCGGTGTCGCCGTCCACCGCGCAGGGGCCGGGCAGGTACACGTCGGCACGCAGGCGCTGCACCTGGGCCAATGCCTCGGCGCCGACCGCACCGCCACCGCTGGCCAGGCGTCCGCCGATCAGCTGCACCGAGGTACCTTCGAGCATGCTGGCGGCGGTGGCGATCTGCGGGGCATTGGTGATCACCGTCAGGCCGAGGGCGGCCGGCAATTGCTGGGCGATCGCCAGGTTGGTTGAACCGGCATCGAGCAGTACGACCTGGCCGGGGTGCAGCAACGCGCAGACGCGGGCGGCCAGCTCGGCCTTGTCGCCGCGGTCGCGGGTCAGGCGCTCGCGCAGCGGGCGTTCCTTGGGCGGTGGCAGCACGGCGCCACCGTAAACGCGCTGGCACATGCCCTGTGCGGCCAGTTCGCGCAGATCGCGGCGGATCGAATCTTCGGACACGGCATAGCGGCGCGCCAGTTCGGCGGCGACTACGCGGCCCTGCTGGCGCAGTTCCTCGAGGATCTGCCGGGTGCGCTGGGCGGGGAGGGGGCTGGGATCGGAGCTCATGCTGCAAGTCTGCACGTTCGTGCATTAACGTGCAACAACGTGCATTCGGCATTGGGGGACGCAGGGCGGCTGGACTGCCGGTGAATCCGCCCGCGCCCACGTCTATGGATCGCCCTCGCGGCCCGGCATGATGGCGGGGCACCTGGCATGGAATCCCTGATGTCCCCCACCGTTCACCGCAAGCTGCGCATCGGCGCGGACCAGTACACCGGCCAGAAAGTGGTCGACCAGCAGTTCCATGAGTGCGATTTTTCCGGTGTCGACCTGACCGCCACCGAGTTCATCAACTGCAGCTTCTACGATGCCGACAGCCGCAGTGGCTGCCGCTTCAATGGCACCACATTGAAGGAGGCCAGCTTCCGCAGCTGCGACATCAGCATGTGCCACTTCAACTTCATCAAGGCGCTGGGCCTGGAGATCAGCGAGTGCCGCGCGCAGGGTGCGGATTTCAGCAACGCCAGCTTCATGAACCAGATCACCACGCGCAGTTGGTTCTGCAGCGCCTTCATCAAGAAGTCGAACCTGCGCTATGCCAATTTCTCGCGGGTCACGCTGGAGAAATGCGAACTGTGGGAGAACCGCTGGGACGGTGCGAACGTGAGTGGCGCAAGCTTCGCGGGCTCGGACCTGTCCGGTGGCCAGTTCGAGGGAATCGACTGGAACAGCGCCAACTTCACCGACTGCGACCTGACCAATTCCGATCTGGGCGAGCTGGACCTGCGCAGCACCAACCTGCGCGGCGCCACGCTGGACGTGCAGCAGGTGGCGCTGTTGATGCAGCGGATCGGCATCACCGTGGTGCCGTAGACATCACCCGGCGTACGCCACCCAGCCCTTGAAGCTGAAGCCCGCATAGAACAGCTCCACGCCATCGAAGCCGGCCTCCTGCATCAGCGCGACCTCCTGTTCGGGGGCCAGCAGCGGCAACCGCTCGGCAATGGCGTCGATCGCGCGCTGTGCATCGGCGTGGGCAACCCCCGAGGCTTCGGCGAACGCGGCGTAGCGCTGCAACCAGCGCAGCTTGCCGGCCGGATCCTGCGGCACGCTGTGGTGGGCCACCACCAGCGGTGCGCCGGGCTGCAGGCGCCTGTGCAGCTCGCGCAGCGTGTGCAGGCGCTGCGCGGCGTCGAGGAAGTGCAGGGTCAGCAGGCAGCTGGCACCATCGAAGCGCAGATCGGGTGCATCGTCGATGTAACCTTCCAGCAGCTGCACGCGCGGCATCAGCGGACCCAGTGTCTGCTCGGCCAGGGCCAGCATCGGCGCGGCCGGATCCACACCCAGCAGCTGCCAGCCCGGCTGCGCTTCGGCAAAGGCCTTCAGCTCAAGCCCGCCCCCGGCGCCGAGTACCAGAACGCGCCCCTGTGCGGGAACGTGTTCGGCCAGCAGCAGGCGGGTCATCTGCTGCAACGCGAGGAAACCGGGCACCTGGCGCAGCGGCGCTTCGGCATAGCGGGCCACCGCCTGTGGGTCGGAGAACGTGGACATGCGCGGATTCCTGCAGCAGGGGACATACCACTGTACCGTGGCATGCAAGTGCCTTTGCCGCGGGACACTCCTAGCTGCGTTGACCGGCTTGCATCCAGCTCAGCGCAATGCCCGCGCCAGCACTTGCCAGATCCGTGCGTCCTGGCACTGCGATACGTTGAAGCGCAGATAGTCGGCCGCGCGCTGCGACTGGCTGAACGCGTTGCCCGGTGCCAGCACGATGCCTTCGCGCAGGCACTGCCGGGCCAGCGCGGCGGAATCGCGACCATCGGGAAGTTGGCACCAGAGGAACAGGCCGGCTTCCGGTTGCAGCCACGGCGTGATGCCCAGCGTCTGCAGCTTCCGCAGTGTGTGCTGGCGTGCATCGGCCAGTCGCGAACGTATGGACTGCATGTGGCGGCGGTAACCGCTATCGGTCAGCGCGATGTGCATCAACTGCGCGGCCAGATGGCCGCCGCCAAAGCTGGTGGCCAGCTTCAGGTCGGTCAATGCCTCTATCCAGTCGTGGCGCGCAGCGATGTAGCCGCAGCGCGACGCTGCCGACAGCGTCTTGGAGAAACTGCCGACGTGGATCACCCGTGACAGTCCATCGAGCGCGGCCAGCCGCGGTGCCGGCTGCAGTTCGAAGTCGGCGAAGATGTCGTCCTCGACGATGATCAGCTCGCTGCGTTCGGCCAGGCCCAGCAGGCGGTGCGCGGTGTTGGCTGAAAGCACCGCGCCGGTCGGGTTGTGCAGTCCGGAATTGGTGAGGTACAGCCGCGGCGAATGCGCCTGCAGGGCTTGCGCGAACGCCTCCAGGTCCGGGCCGCTGTGCGTGTACGGCACGCCGATGGCCTGCACCTGGTGCGCCTTGAGCAGTGCGTGGTAATTGAAGTAGCTCGGGTCATCGACCAGCACGCAGTCACCGGGCTTGAGCAGGAAACGGCAGAGCAGATCGACCGCGTGCGTACCGGATTCGGTCAGCAGGATCTGCTCCATCGGTGCATCGATGCCAAGCGAGGCGCTGCGCCTTTGCAGCAGCTGGCGCAACGCGGGCAGCCCGAGCGGGCCGGCGTAGTCCACCAGTTGCATGGCATCGGCACGCGCCAGCCCGCGCAGGCCGCGGCGCACGCCATCGTGATACAGCCAGTCACTGGGCATCCAGCCGCACCCTGGCTTGAGATCGCCCGCGGGCGTTTCCAGCGATTGTCGTGATACCCACAGCGGATCCACCGCGCGATCCAGCCGCGGCTCCATTTCGGCCAGCGCCAGCGGTGCGGCCGGGCCACTGACGTAGAAGCCCGAGCCTGCGCGTGCACTGATCAGGCCCTCGGCCGCCAGGCGCTCGTAGGCCTCGACCACGGTGGAGACTGAAACTCCCATGGTCGCTGCCTGCGCACGTACCGAAGGCAGGCGGGAGCCGGGGCCATCCACCCGTGCACTGATGCGGGTGCGGACGGTCTGGATGACCGATTCGATGCGGGTGAGCGGGCGCGGCATGGTGGAACCGTAGTGGAAGTGTGGGCAGTACAGTTACTTGCGGCTGTACTGGATTGTAGCTGGGGTCGTTCCGCGCTGGATGCTTCCATACAGGTGCAGCCGGGCATCGTCCGGCACCTTCAGGAGTCCAGGCGTGGAACGGTCGGCGAGTGGTTGGATCAATGGCTTCATCGGTGTGGTGATCTTCGCCGGCTCATTACCGGCCACCCGCCTGGCGGTGCTGCAGCTGGATGCCGGGTTCGTCACCGCCGCACGCGCCACCATCGCCGCGGTGCTCGGCCTGGGCCTGTTGTTGATGCTGCGCCAACCGTGGCCGCGGCGCGGCGACCTGCCGGGGCTGGTGGTGGTCAGCCTCGGCGTTGTGGTCGGCTTCCCGCTGCTGACCGCGCTCGCGCTGCGCCATGCTTCGTCGGCACACACCATCGTGTTCCTCGGCCTGCTGCCGTTGAGTACAGCGGTGTTTGGCGTGCTGCGCGGTGGCGATCGGCCGCGCCCGGCGTTCTGGCTGTTCTCGTTGCTGGGCAGTGCCTGCGTGGTCGGCTATGCCGCGCGCAACGGCATCGAAGCCTCCTTGCAGGCCGACCTGCTGATGCTGGCGGCGATCGTGGTGTGCGGGCTGGGCTACGCGGAAGGTGGTCGGCTCGCCCGTCATCTGGGCGGCTGGCAGGTGATCAGCTGGGCATTGCTGCTGGCGTTGCCGGTGATGCTGCCGATGACGGTGCTGATGCGCCCGGCCTCGCTCTCGGCGGTCGGTGCCTCGGCGTGGTGGGCACTGGGCTACGTGGCAGTGTTCAGCATGCTGATCGGCTTCCTTTTCTGGTACCGCGGGCTGGCCCAGGGCGGCATCGCCGCTGTCGGCCAGCTGCAGCTGCTGCAGCCCTTCTTCGGCCTGGCCCTGGCCGCGCTGCTGCTGCACGAATCGGTCAGCCTCAGCATGGTGCTGGTGACTCTGGTCGCAGTGATCTGCGTCGCCGGCGCGCGCCGCTTCAGCCGCCAGGAAAAAGGGGACGGAGGGGGTTAAGTCGTTTCAGGCACAGCAGGACCAATTACGACTTAATCCCCTCCGTCCCCATTTCCGGGGTGCTGCGGAAAAGGTGCGCAACGGCGTAGTCGATGAACACCCGCAGGCGTGCACTGGGATGGCGCCCACCGGGCCACAGCAGCGAGAACTGCCCCTGGTGCGTGGGCAGTGTGGGCAGCACCTGTTGCAGGCGGCCATCGGCCAGCGCGTCGGCTGCGAGGAAGTCAGGCATCCAGGCCAGGCCCATGCATCCGATCGCAGCGGCCAGCACGGCCTCCATGTTGTTGCAGGTCATCGCCGTGGGAAGGCGCGCCCCGGCGTCGCCTTCGATGCCCGGCAGCTGCCACGGATGCAGCTTTCCGGTGGTGGGGTAACGGAAGCGCAGCGCGGTATGCATGCGCAGGTCGCCCACATCGCCGGGCGTTCCATGCATCTGCAGATAGCCCGGCGCCGCACAGAGGATGAAACGAAAACCACCCAGCCGCCGTGCGGTCAGGCTGGAATCGGCCAGTTCGCCACTGCGTATCACTGCATCCAGGCCTTCGCTGACCACATCGACGATGCGGTCGTTGAAGTCCAGTTCCAGCTGCACCTGCGGATAGCGTTGCTGGAAGCCGGGCAGCACCGGCAGCAGGAAGCGGTAGCCGATGGTGGGCAGGCCGATGCGCAGCAGTCCGCTGGGGGCGTGCTGTCGCTGCGCCAGGTCCGCCTGCGCTTCGGAAAGCTCATCCAGCGCACGCCGGCAGCGTTGCAGCAGCAGTTCGCCTTCGTCGGTGAGATGCACGCGGCGGGTGGTGCGCTGGAACAGGCGCGTGCCGAGTTCCTGTTCAAGCCGGGCGATGCGCTTGCCGACGGCCGAGGCTGACAGGCCGAGTACGCGGGCGGCACCGACGATGCTGCCTGCCTCCGCGGTGCGGACGAAGGCGAGCAGGGCGGAGATGGAGTCCATGCTTGGATGATTGCGGAACATCTCGCCGCAATCAACGTCCACCGAGCCTGTTTTTCTGGAATAGCGGCCTGTCCATCATTAATGCCCCTGATGGATGGAGGCCCGCATGGCCCCGGATTCGATGCTCCCTGTACCTGTCCGCGCGCAGCAGCGCTGGGCGCTGCTTGCGGTCTGCCTGGCCGCGCTGGCGTTGCCGTTGTCCTTCTCTGCCGGTGCAGTCGCGGTGCCGGCGCTGGCCCGTTCCGCGGCGGCATCGCCCACCGCGCTGGCCTGGGTGACCAACGCCTTCATGCTCACCTTCGGTAGTCTGTTGCTCGCTGCGGGCGGCTTGGCCGATCAATATGGCCGTCGGCGGCTGTTCCTGCTGGGCACGGCGGGCTTCACCACCGCCACCGCCGCCGTCTGCCTTGCTCGCACGCTGCTATGGCTGGATCTGGCGCGCGGGTTGCAGGGCGTTGCCGCGGCGGCGGCGCTGGCATCCGGCACGGCGCTGCTGGCACAGGCCTGGCAGGGGCCGGCGCGTGCCCGTGTCTTCGCCCTGCTGGGCACCACGTTCGGCATGGGGCTGGCGTTGGGGCCCCTGCTCGCGGGCCTGCTGCTGCAGACATTGGGATGGCGCAGCGTGTTCGCCGCGGGCGGTGTGCTCACGTTGGTGGCCTTCGGCCTGGGGGCACGCGCGTTGCCTGAAAGTCATGGCGAGCGCCGACCACTGGATATCGGCGGCATGCTGAGTTTCAGCCTGACGCTGGCGGCGTTGACCCTGGCGCTGCTGTGGTCGGGCGAGTTCGGCCTGCATGCCGCGCGCGTGCAGCTGGCGCTGCTGGCGACGCTGCTGTCGGGCGGGGTGTTCGTCTTCATCGAACGGCGGCACCCCTCACCGTTGCTGGACCTCTCACTGTTCTCGCAACCGGCGTTCCTTGGTGTCCAGTTGCTGCCGGTGGCGACCTGCTTCGGCTACGTGGTGCTGCTGGTCGTGTTACCTCTGCAACTGCTGGGCGTGCATGGCCAGAGCGCGACGCTGGTGGGACTGCAGATGCTGGCCCTGTCCGCGCCGATGCTGGTGCTGCCGATGCTGGCCGCGCGCTGGGCGGAGCGCGTTGGAAGTGCGCGGCTGTGCACGCTGGGCCTGCTGGTCTGTGCCTCTGGTCTGTACCTGCTGTCGCGCCACGCATCGCATCCGTCGCCGTCGCAGTGGGTGCCGCTGCTGATGCTGGTCGGCGCAGGCACGGCTTTGCCGTGGGGGCTGATGGATGGACTGTCGGTGAGCGTGGTACCGGTGCAGCGTGCCGGCATGGCCGCAGGCATATTCGGAACCGTGCGGGTGGCCGGCGAAGGCATCGCGTTGGCCACAGTCACTGCCTTCCTTGCGCTGCTGATCGGCCATCAGCTGCAGGGCGCGTCGCCGGCATCGCTGGTGCGTGCCGGTGCCTATCTGGCCACGGGGGCGCGGGAACATGCGCAGGCACTGCTACCGACGATAAGCGGCATGCAGCTGCAGCACGCCAGTAGTGAGGCGCTGGCGACACTGCTGCGTGTACTGGCGCTGCTGACCGCCGCCTGTGCCGCCGTGTTGCGCCTGTTGTTGCGGAAAAGGACAGGTGCCTTGGTCGGGAACATGGTGTAGCAGGCTCATCGCCGCCTCCGCCGTCATCCCGTTGTCGTGTCCCGCTCACGCCGCCTATGCCCACCCGGGCCTAGTGTTGATCGTCCCCGTCCCCCACGGAGACCCGCCATGTGGCTGCTCGACCATCTCTGGCCCAGCCGTCGACCGCTTCCTCCCCCGGTCGAGGACGCGCCGCAGGCACCGTCACGCCGGCCCTGGCTGAAACGCCCGGCGCGGGCGGGGCGCAGCGGCATGGCGCCCTGGCAGAAGATCGCCACGCCGCCGCGGCGCACGCGCCACTAGCCGGTGCGGTCTGACGGGTGGTTGACCCCGTCGCTGACCGGAATAACCCCCAGCGCGAACGGATCAATGCCCTCCAGGCAGGCCACGTTGTAGCCGTACTGGTCGGGGTTGGAGCGGCGCCGGTGATGGGTGTAGATGCCGCACACCCCGCAGAAGTAGTGCTCGGCCACATGGGTATTGAACTGGTATTTCTGCAGGTGGTTCTGCCCGCGGAGCACCTGCAGGCCCTGACGGGGGACGCTGGCGGCGATGGCGCCACGGCGGCGGCACATCGAGCAGTCGCAGCGGCGGGGATCGACGATCCCGTCCGGCAGGTCCAGCAGCAGCTCGACCGTGCCGCAGTGGCAGGTCGCGCGGTGCCGGGGTTGGACCGGAACGCCGGCCACGGAAGTGATGCCCATCGTTGCTCCTGTGTGATCCATCTGGCCGTCGGGCCGCAGCAGACGGTGCGCCGGCGTGCCTGAACGGGCCGTAGATGCCACGGTGAACCCGCTTGTGGCTAACTATGCGGCTTCGGGACCGCGACAGGATGCCAGTGAGAGCCGCAGGACGTTGGATGACAGGAAGTGCCATGGCGCTGGCGGCGTTGTGGGTGACCGGGCTGCTGGCCTATCAGGTGCCGGGGCCGGGCTGGCTGTCCACCGGTGCCGCTGCGCTGTGGCTGCTGGTTGCGCTGTGGGCGTCGTGGCGCGTCGCGCGGGGCCATGCTTCGCGCCGCCTGGGCCTGGCGTTCGGGGCATCGCTGGCACTGGCCGGCCTGTGGTGGCTGCTGCTGTCCCCGCGCCAGGACCGCGTATGGGCCGATGACGTGGCCCAGCGCCTGCATGTGGTGTCCTTCGACGGGCGCCACGTGGTGCTCGACAACGTGCGTGATTTCACTTGGCGCAGCGAAACCGACTACGACGCGCACTGGGTGCGCCGCGCGTACGACCTGGACCAGCTGCGTTCGGCCGACCTGGTGCTGTCGTACTGGATGGGCCCGGCGATCGCCCACACCCTCATCTCGTTTGGCTTCGAGGATGGGCGCCACGTGGTGTTCTCGCTGGAGATCCGCAAGGAACGCGGCGAATCGTTCTCGGCGCTGGGCGGCTTCTTCCGCAAATTCGAGATGACCCTGGTGGCCGCGGAGGAGACCGACATCATCCGCACCCGCACCAATGCGCGTGGCGAGGATGTCTACCTGTACCGCCTGCACGGCATGGACCGTGCGCAGCTGAAGGAGCTGTTCGCCGCGTACATCGCGCAGGCGCGCGAACTGGATGCGAAGCCGGGCTTCTACAACACACTCACCAGCAACTGCACCACGATCGTCTTCGACCTGGCCCGCCAGATCGCGCCGCGCCTGCCGCTGGACTACCGCCTGTTGCTGTCCGGCTACCTGGCCGAGTACGCACAGGAGGTCGGTGCACTGACCCCGGGTGTGCCGTACGCCGAGCTGCACGACAAGGGCCGCATCACCCAGCGTGCGTTGGACCTGGGCAGCGGCGAACACTTCTCCACCGTGATCCGCCAGGGCGTACCTGGCACCGAGCAGGACCCGCAGTAATGACTCGACTCCTCCTGACCCGCTGGCAGCGTGCGCTGCCGGTGTTGTTCGCCGCCTTCCTGCTGCTGGGCAGCAGTGGCTGCGCGATGGTCACCGTCAAGCAGGTCAAGTCCAGCGATTCGCTGGTCAACAAGCGTGCCGACGTGCTCAATACCGGCAAGCTCAGCCCCGCCGCGCGCGAGACGCTCAGCGCGGCAGGCCTGGACGAATCGCAGTGCGAGAAGGACTTCCTGGTCTGCCGCAGCACGCTGCTGATGACCGACGATCTCAATGTCGAGCAGCGGCTGTCGGCGCTGTCCGAACTGTGGGTGAAGGCCGCGCTGGCGCTGACGCCGAAGAAGACCGCAGCCGGTGATCCGCCGATGAGCGACGCAGCGCTGGACGCCTGGCTGGAAGCCGCGCGCTACGCCTATGCCTACCTGTTCTACAGCGGCCGCTCACCATCGGATCGCGCCTTCGAAGACCGGCAGACGCAGGTGCGTGACTACTACAACTACGCGGCCGAGAAGGCGGCGGTGGTGCTGTTCGTCCGCGCGCGCGCCGCTGCGTTGGCGGGCGAGGACTACACGAAGCCGATCTCGGTCGGCAGCTGGTCGCTGGCTTCCAACTACCAGCAGCTGAACCTGAAGAGCATTCCCGCGCAGCTGGTGCCAGCCGGCACGGTCAGCTTCGTCGGGCTGCGCAGTACTTATCGCCGTGATGGCTTCGGTGCCGAGCTGGTGATGGTGATGGACCCGCCGAAGCTGGTCGCACCCGTAGTCGCAGCGGATGGCCCGAAGGCCGAAACGGCAGCGGATGAAGGCGGTGACGAGCGCCGTGGCCGTCGCCACCGGCATGACAATTCGGTGCCCGAGTTCAGTGAGATGTCCTCGATCAACGTCACCGCACTGCTGCGCTTCGAAGGCAGCAACCTGGACGATGTGATGCGCACGCGCCGGGTCGAGCTGGACGCTTATTCGCCCGAAGCGACCGAGCGCATCACCCTGCATGGCGAGCAGGTGCCGCTGGCCGGCAACTTCACCGCCGCCTATGGCCTGTGGTTGGCGCAGAGCGGTTTCGCCCGGCAATCACTGCGCACCCTGTTCGGCATGAGCGAGAGCATCGGCGAACCGCACATCTACCTGATGCAGCCGTGGGACCCGAACCGCCGCATCATCTTCATGCTGCACGGCCTGGCCAGCAGCCCGGAAGCCTGGGTGAACCTGGCCAACGAGATCATGGGCGACCCCGAGCTGCGCCAGCAGTTCCAGGTGTGGCAGGTCTACTACCCGACCAACGCGCCGATCGCGCTGAACCGCTACGAGATCGCCAACGCGTTCAATGACACCCTCAAGCACTTCGACCCCAACGGCAGCACGCGCGCATCGAAGGACATGGTCTATATCGGCCACAGCATGGGCGGCGTGCTGGCGCGGCTGCTGGTGAGCGACTCGGGTGATGTGCTGTGGGATGACCTGCTGGCCAACTATGACCTGAAGGGCGAGCGGCTGAAGCGGGTGCAGGCCAAGCTGGGGCCACTGCTGCATTTCAAGGCGCAGCCGAACGTGGAACGCGCGATCTTCATCGCCGCGCCGCACCAGGGCACGGATATCGCCGGCAACAGGGTCGGGCGGCTGATCGGTCGCCTGGTACGCCTGCCGCTGACCATTCTCGGCAAATTCGAGGACGTGTTCATGGCGCTGGCACAGGCCGAGCAGCAGGTCGACGGCACCGCCAAGCCGAAGATCCCCAACAGCATCGACAACCTCAAGGCCAGTGATCCATTCGTGAAGGCCGCAGCGCAGCTGCCGATCGAAGCGCGACTGAAGTACCACTCGATCATCGCCCAGCGCAAGCCGGAGCTGCCGGTGGAAAAGTCCGATGACGGACTGGTGCCGTACTGGAGTGCGCACCTGCCGGGTGCACAGTCGGAGAAGGTCATCATTTCCGGCCACAGCGTGCAGGAGACCCCGCAGGCGGTGCTGGAAGTGCGGCGCATCCTGCACCGGGACATCGATGACGTAGGCACGGGGACCCGGTAGTGCCGGCCGCTGGCCGGCACCATCATGGGATTCCCGCGTGCGCGGAGGTTGCCGGCCAGCGGACGGCACTACCGAAACCCGACGGCGCTACACCCGCCGCGCGATCACCGCAGCCAGCACCGCCAGGCCGAAGGTGATCGCCAGGCACAGCAGGTAGCCGGTGTGCGGCGCGCTTTCCACGAACAGCGCGAACAACGCACCGGAGACCGCCAGCGCGGTGGTCACCGACAGGGCCTCGCTCAGCTGCAGGGCAGAGGTGTTGGCACCCTGCTCATGCGCTGCTGACAGTGACAGCGTCAGCACCGAGAGGCTGGCGTAGATCATGCCCATGCCGAAACCGGTGACCGTCCAGCCCACCAGGGCCACCAGCAATGGCACTGCATTGAACAACACCGCAAGCGTTGCGGCGATGCCGACCGTCATCATCGCCGTGCCGACGCGCAGCAGCTGCTGGCGTGACCAACCGCGCTGCTGGTGACCCTGCAGCCAGGAGCCGGCGAACCAACCGAGTGCGCCGAGGCTGAGCACCGCGCCGGCCCAGCTGGGCGGGAGCCCGCGTTCGCGCTGCAGCAGCAGCGGCAGGTAGGCTTCGCTGGCGAAGAATGCGGCAGCGGCGATGCCGCGCAGTGCGATCACGCTGGGCAGGCCCCTGCGCAGGATCAGCGTTCCGGCCGGCAGCAGGCGATGCAAGCATAGCAGCAGCGCCAGCATCGCCACGCCGATGCAGAGCAGGGCGGTCGGACCATGCTGCTGGCCGCCGAAGTACAGCAGCAGCGCCGCCAGCGATGCACCACTGGCCCAACGCACGAGGTTGCCGCGCCCCTCGTCGTCGTTGCTGTCGGCGGAGGGCTGCATGCGCGCCAGCGCAGGCCGCAGCAACAGGGCAGCAGGGACTGCCAGCAGCGGCACCGCCAGGAACACCCAGCGCCAGCCGAGATGCTGGACGATCAGGCCGCTCAGCGCCGGGCCGACCATCGAGGGCACCACCCAGCCCGCCGAGAATGCCGCGAACACCTTCGGCCGCAGGTGCTCGGGGTAGCTGCGGCCGACCATCACGTACAGCGAGACCGAAATCGCGCCCGCGCCCAGGCCCTGCATCAGGCGCCCGGCCACCAGCATGCCCATGCGCACGGCGAAGCCGGCCAGCAGCAGGCCCAGCACGAAGCAGGCCAGGCCGTACCACAGCGGCCGTGCCGGGCCCTGGCGGTCGGCCCAGCGTCCGGCCAGGGTCATGCCGATCACGCTGGTGGCCAGGGTGCCGCCAAAGGCCAGCGCGTACAGGCGCAGTCCATCGAGTGCTTCGGCCACGGTGGGCATCGCGGCCGCGACGGCCAGTGCTTCGAAGGCGTGCAGCGCGACCAGTGCGACCATGCCGATGGTCGTGGCGCGGTAGCGCGCGGACAGGATCGAGCTGTCAGCCGGCAGGTGGGTGTCGGCGGGAGAGAGGGTCGGGGTCATACGGGTCAGGTGCGGGCCGCGCTTGTCAACGGGCGGCGAAGATAGCAGCATGCCACCTCAACTATAGTTGAGGTCAAGCAATGGCATCCCAGGAACTCAGCGTTGGCGAGGTCTCCCAGCGCAGTGGCGTGGCCGTTTCCGCACTGCATTTCTACGAGCGCAAGGGGCTGATCAGCAGCCTGCGCACCTCGGGCAACCAACGCCGTTACAGCCGCGACGTGCTGCGCCGATTGGCGGTGATCCGCGTGGCGCAGCGGGTGGGCATGCCGCTGGAAGCAGTCGGCCGTGCCTTCGAAAGCCTGCCTGACGGCCGCGCACCAACCAAGGCGGATTGGGCCAGGTTGTCCGCGCGCTGGCGCACCGAGCTGGAAGTGCGAATCCACATGCTGCAGCTGCTGCGCGATGAACTGACCGGCTGCATCGGCTGTGGCTGCCTGTCACTGCAGCATTGCCGCCTGGCCAACCCCGGCGACGTCCTCGGCGAACGCGGCGACGGCCCGATGCGCTGGGAGTGAGCGACAAAAAGGGAACGCGCTCCCGGTAGCGCCGGGCCATGCCCGGCGGACGAAAACGACTTAATCCCCTCCGTCCCCTTTTTCTTACCAGACCGTGATCGTCTCGCCGCTCTGGATGCCTTCCACTGCACGCTGGAAGGCCAGTGCGGCGCGTTGTGCGCTTACCGCTTCGAAGCCCGGGAAGTAGGGGCCGTAGGCCGCCATCGATTCGATCAGCACGTTCGGGCTGACCACGTTGATGCGCAGGCCGCGCGGCAGCAGCTCCAGTGCGGCGGCGCGCACGAAGCCTTCCAGTGCGGCATTCACTGCGGTGGCGTTGACGCCGTCGCGGATCGGCTGCGCGCTGATGATGCCGCTGGTCAGGGTGATCGAGCCACCGGCATTGAGGTGGTGCTGCGCGGCCAGTGCCAGCCGCACCTGTCCCAGCAGCTTGTCCTGCAGGCCGATAGTGAACTGCTCGGGCGTCATCTCCTGCAGCGGTCCGAAATGCACCGAGCCGGCGGTGGAGATCACCGCATCGACTGCGCCGGTACGCGAGAACAGTTCGGCGACGCTGGCGTCATCGGTCAGGTCCACGCGCAGTTCGCCGCTGCTGCGGCCGGCGGCGAGAATCTGATGCTGTTGGCCGAGCTGACGGGCGACTGCCTGGCCGAGGGTGCCGCTGGCACCGACGAGGAGGATCTTCATGGCGGTTCCTTGCGTGAGGGTGTGAGCGCAGTCTGCGCCGTCATATTGGGGTTAGGTAAGCGGCGTATGATTCGCAGATTCCTAACTCTGGATTAGCAATGGATACCCTTCGCTGCATGCAGGCCTTCGTCGCCGTGGCCGAGCGCGGCAGCTTTGCCGGGGCCGCCGAACAGCTGCAGGTGTCGGCGGTGATGGTCGGCAAGTACATCCAGCAGCTGGAGGCGCATCTGGGCACCGCGCTGCTGCAACGGAACACCCGCCGCCAGCGCCTGACCGAAGCCGGCAGCGCCTATCTGGCCGGATGCCGGCAGGTGCTGGAGCAGGTGCAGCAGGCCGAGGCCGATGTGGCCGGTCTGCAGGTACAGCCACGTGGCCTGCTGCGGGTCAGTGCGCCGACCACCTGGGGCAGCTGCGTGCTGGCGCCACAACTGGCCGGCCTGCTGCGCGCGCAGCCGCAGTTGAACATCGAACTGGACCTGAGCAACCGCCGTGTGGATCTGATCGAGGACGGCTTCGACGTGGCGATCCGGGTCGGGCCGTTGCCATCGCAGGAGGTGGTGGCGCGGCCGCTGCCGCCGTATGCGATGAGCCTGTGCGCGGCGCCGTCTTACCTGCGCCGGCGCGGCACGCCGCGTACGCCCGCCGATCTGGCAGGGCATGACTGCCTGAGCCATCTGGCCTGGCGCGGTGGCCACGGCTGGCAGTTGGCCAATGGCGAACAGGTGGATTGGGAGGCGCGTCTGACCTGCAATGATGGGTTTGCGTTGCGCGAAGCGGCGGTCGCCGGCGCGGGGCTGGTGCTGCAGCCGACCGCATTGCTGGCCGGCGAGATCGCGGCAGGGCGGTTGAAGCCGCTGCTGCGCGACTATCTGCCTGAACCACGGCCGATGCACCTGATCTACCTGCCCGACCGCAGGCCGCGCCCGCGGTTGCAGTGCTTCGTCGATTTCGTCATGACCACGTTGGGGCAATGAGCATCCACGCCAGACGTGGATGACGGTGGGTGCCGACAGTTGGTCGGCACGCATCGGGATCAATCATTCGCCGCAGACAGTTCCTGCCCACGCACCTGCGCGGCGCGCAGTGCGGTGTCCACCAGCGCCTCGAAGCCACCGGCCTGGAAGCTCTCGATCGCGGCCTGGGTGGTTCCGTTCGGCGAGGTCACGCGGCGGCGAAGCTCGGCCGGGCTCTCACCGGCTTCATCAAGCATGCGCGAGGCACCCAGCAGGGTCTGCACCACCAGCGTGCGCGCGGCGTCGGCTGGCAGGCCCTGGGCAATACCCGCCGCTTCCATCGCTTCGGCCAGCAGGAACACATAGGCCGGGCCACTGCCGGATACGGCAGTCACTGAATCCATCAGCGCCTCGCTGTCGATCCAGACGGTGCGGCCTGCGCTGGCCAGCACCTTCTCGGCCTGTGCGTGCTGCTGCGTGTCCACCGACGGTGTGGCGAACAGGCCGGTCACACCTGCGCCGAGCAGGGCAGGGGTGTTCGGCATCGCGCGCACCACTGCCTGGTCGCCTCCCAGCCAGCGCTGCAGCTGCGCACTGGTGATGCCGGCGGCAATCGACACCACCAACGGCTGGTTTGCCTGGGCCAGCGTCTGCAGCGACTGGCAGACCTCACGCAGCACCTGCGGCTTCACCGCCAGCAGCCAGGTGCTGCCCTGCGCAGCGGCATCAATCGCGTTGTCATGCACCTGCACACCGAAGTCGGCGGCCAGCGCCTGGCGCAGTGCGGCCACCGGTTCGGCGACGTGGATGTGCGCGGCGGGTGTGCCCTGACGGATCAGGCCGGCGATCAGGCTGCGCGCCATGTTGCCGCCGCCGATGAAAGTGATGGAATCAGCTGCCATGGAAAGCTCCTTGGAAAGTCAGGCTGGGCGCGGGCGCGCGCCGAACAGGGCGGTACCGATGCGAACCAGGGTGGCGCCCTCGGCGATGGCTTCGGCGTAGTCGCTGCTCATGCCCATCGACAGCGTGTCGATCTGCACGTGCTGGGCAGCCAGCGACTCGAAAAGTGTGCGCATGCGCACGAATGCATCCCGACGGCGCTCGGCCTCGGGCCACGGCGCGGGAATCGCCATCAGTCCGCGCAGGCGCAGGGTGGGTTCGGCGGCAATTGCGGCGGCGAGTGCGTCCACTTCCTCCGGTGCACAGCCGTGCTTGCTGGATTCATCGTCGATGTTGACCTGGATCAGCACATTCAGCGGGCCGCATGCGGCCGGGCGATGGCGCGCCAGCGCCGTTACCAGCTTGGGCCGGTCCACGCTCTGCACCCAGTCGAAGTGGGTGGCCACGGCATCGGCCTTGTTCGACTGCAGGTGGCCGATCAGGTGCCACTCCAGCGCCAGGTGCTGCAGCGCCTGCATCTTGGCCAGCGCTTCCTGCACATAGTTTTCGCCGAAGGCCTGCTGGCCCTGTGCGGCCAGCGCAGCCACGGCCTCGGCCGGTTGGGTCTTGGACACGGCCAGCAGGCGCGGATCGGGCCGGCCGGCCGCCTCGGCGGCGGCATGCAGGTTGCTCAGGATCTGGGGCAGGGGAGTGGCCACGTAACGCGTTCCATTGAATCAGGAGGCTATACTGCCGCCCGGGGAAAGATCCTTCCAGTCGAAGCCGTTATTGGGGAGTAGCCGCTCATGGATATCGCCGAACTGCTGGCGTTTTCCGTAAAGAACAAAGCGTCCGACCTGCACCTGTCTGCAGGCCTGCCGCCGATGATCCGCGTGGACGGCGATGTTCGCCGGATCAACATCCCGGCCCTGGACCACAAGCAGGTCCACGCGCTGGTGTACGACATCATGTCCGACAAGCAGCGCCGCGATTACGAGGAATTCCTCGAAGTGGACTTCTCCTTCGAGATCCCGTCGCTGGCGCGCTTCCGTGTGAACGCGTTCAACCAGAACCGCGGTGCCGGTGCGGTGTTCCGTACCATTCCGTCCGAGGTGCTCACCCTCGAGGACCTGGCCTGCCCGCCGCTGTTCCGTGAAGTGATCCAGCAGCCGCAGGGCCTGATCCTGGTGACCGGCCCGACCGGCTCGGGCAAGTCGACCACGCTGGCGGCGATGATCGACTACATCAACAAGAACGAATACGGCCACATCCTCACCGTCGAGGATCCGATCGAATTCGTGCACACCTCGCAGAAGTGCCTGATCAACCAGCGCGAAGTGCACCGCGACACGCATGGCTTCAATGAAGCGTTGCGCTCGGCACTGCGCGAGGACCCGGACATCATCCTGGTCGGCGAACTCCGCGACCTGGAAACCATCCGCCTGGCACTGACCGCTGCGGAGACCGGCCACCTGGTGTTCGGCACCCTGCACACCAGCTCGGCGGCCAAGACCATCGACCGCATCATCGACGTGTTCCCGGCCGGCGAAAAGCCGATGGTGCGCTCGATGCTGTCCGAGTCGCTGCGTGCGGTGATCTCGCAGGCGCTGCTGAAGAAGGTCGGCGGTGGCCGCACCGCAGCGTGGGAAATCATGGTCGGCACGCCGGCCATCCGCAACCTGATCCGCGAGGACAAGGTGGCGCAGATGTACTCGGCCATCCAGACCGGCCAGCAGTACGGCATGATGACCCTGGACCAGCACCTGCAGGACCTGGTCAAGCGCAGCCTGATCACCCGCAACCAGGCCCGCGACTACGCCAAGGACAAGCGCCTGTTCGAGTAAGGCAGGGCAGCCACGGGCGGCGCGTGCAATGGCGCCGCCGCTCCGTGTTGTTTCCTCCACCGACCGTTACCTGGTAAACCGCTTTTCCGGGAGCCTGCCGTGAACACCACCGCGACCACCATCGATTTCACTTCGTTCCTCAAGCTGATGGCGCACCAGCGCGCCTCGGACCTGTTCATCACTGCGGGCATGCCGCCGGCGATGAAGGTCAACGGCAAGATCTCGCCGATCACGCAGACTCCGCTCACGCCGCAGCAGAGCCGCGACCTGGTGCTCAACGTGATGACCCCTGCGCAGCGCGAGGAGTTCGAGAAGACGCATGAATGCAACTTCGCCATCGGCCTGTCCGGTGTCGGCCGCTTCCGCGTCAGCTGCTTCTACCAGCGCAACCAGGTGGGCATGGTGCTGCGTCGCATCGAGACGCGCATTCCGACCGTGGAAGAGCTGAGCCTGCCGCCGATCATCAAGACGCTGGCGATGACCAAGCGCGGCATCATCCTGTTCGTTGGTGCCACCGGTACCGGCAAATCGACATCGCTGGCGGCGATGATCGGCTACCGCAACCAGAACTCGACCGGCCACATCATCACCATCGAAGATCCGATCGAGTTCGTGCACAAGCACGAGGGCTGCATCATCACCCAGCGCGAGGTCGGCATCGATACCGACAGCTGGGAAGCGGCCCTGAAGAACACCCTGCGCCAGGCGCCGGACGTGATCATGATCGGCGAGGTGCGTACCCGCGAAGGCATGGACCACGCCATCGCGTTCGCCGAAACCGGCCACCTGGTGCTAGCCACACTGCATGCCAACAATGCCAACCAGGCGATGGATCGCATCATCAACTTCTTCCCGGAAGACCGCCGCAACCAGCTGCTGATGGACCTGTCGCTGAACCTCAAGGGCGTGGTCGCGCAGCAGCTGGTGCCGTCGCCCGACGGCCGCTCGCGCAAGGTGGCGATGGAGATCCTGCTGGGCACGCCGCTGGTGCAGGACTACATCCGCGACGGCGAGATCCACAAGCTGAAGGAAGTGATGAAGGACTCGGTCCAGCTGGGCATGAAGACCTTCGACCAGAGCCTGTTCGAGCTGTACCAGGCCGGCGAGATCAGCTACGAGGACGCACTGCGCTACGCCGACTCGCAGAACGAAGTGCGCCTGCGCATCAAGCTCAGCCAGGGCGGCGACGCGCGCACGCTGTCGCAGGGCCTGGATGGGGTGGAGATCTCCGAGATCCGGTGACCTGGCGATGTGTGGAGTCGACTGTCAGGAAGCGCAGTCGACTAACAGTCGACTCTACCCGTCGACTCTACTGGGCGCGCAGGCGATTGATGAATTCCAGTCATGACCGACTGTCGTCCAACCGGCTCAATCCATCGCCGCTGCAGGCGTATCGTCAGCACTCCCCCTCTGGAGTACGACGATGCAGACACGTGAACTCGGCCGCAGCGGCCTGAAGGTTTCCGCCCTGGGCCTGGGTTGCATGGGCCTGACCCATGCCTACGGCCAGCCGGTCGAACCGAGCCAGGGCATCGCCCTGCTGCACGCTGCCGTCGAGCGCGGCGTGACCTTCTTCGATACCGCCGAAGTGTACGGCCCGTACACCAACGAAGACCTGCTCGGCCAGGCCCTGGCACCCTACCGCGACAGGCTGGTGATCGCCACGAAGTTTGGTTTCAGGGACGCGCGCACCGATGCCGGCCTGGACAGCCGCCCGGAGAACATCCGTGCCGTGGCCGAAGCCAGCCTCAAGCGCCTGCGTACCGACCATATCGACCTGTTCTACCAGCACCGCGTCGACCCGAACGTGCCGATCGAGGACGTGGCCGGTACCGTGCGCGACCTGATCGCCGAGGGCAAGGTCGGCCACTTCGGCCTGTCCGAGGCCAGTGCTGCCACCGTGCGTCGCGCGCATGCGGTGCAGCCGGTGGCTGCGGTGCAGAGCGAGTACTCGCTGTGGTGGCGCGAACCGGAGCGTGAACTGCTGCCGACGCTGCAGGAGCTGGGCATCGGCTTCGTGCCGTTCAGCCCGCTGGGCCGCGGCTTCCTGACCGGTGCGATCAACGCCGACACCACCTTCGACGCCAACGATTTCCGCAACAGCGTGCCGCGTTTCGAAGTGGAAGCGCGTCGCGCCAACCAGGCGCTGGTGGATCGCATCAGCACGATCGCGGCGGCGCGGGGTGCGACCCCGGCGCAGGTGGCGCTGGCCTGGCTGCTGGCACAGGCGCCGTGGATCGTGCCGATCCCAGGCACCACCAAGGTCCATCGTCTGGAGGAAAACCTGGGCGCGGCCGACCTGCAGCTGGCACCGGAGGAGCTGCAACGCATCGCACAGGCGCTGGACGAAGTGTCGATCGTCGGCGAGCGCTACAACGCGCAGCGCGCCGCTCAGGCCAAGGGCTGATCAACAGCTGGGTGCGGACCGTTGGTGGTGGGGGCGGACCGTTGGTCCGCACTCCTTGATCCTCACCCGATCGGCCCACGCAGCGCATCAAGCACCGTCCGCATCGCCACGGTCACGTGGCGGCGCGAGGGGTAGTACGCGTAATAGCCATCGAAGTGCGGGCACCAGTCGTCCAGCACCGAAAGCAGGCGGCCGTCGTCCAGCATCGGCTGTACCTGGTCCTCCGGCAGCCAGGCCAACCCGCTGCCTGCCAGTGCGGCGGCGCGGGTCATGCCCATGCTGTTGAAGATCCACTGGCCGCTCACACGCACGCTCAGTTCATTGCCGTCCTGGCCGAAATCCCACGGCATCAGCCCGCCATGCGTGGGCAGGCGCAGGGTGACGCAGTTGTGCCCGGCCAGGTCGTCCGGGTGCCGCGGCACCAGGTGCTGGCGGAAGTAGCTGGGCGCCCCGACCACGCGCATGCGCAGCGGCGGGCTGATCGGTACGGCGATCATGTCGCGCGCCAGCCGCTCGCCCAGGCGGATGCCGATGTCGTAGCGCTCGGCCACGATGTCGGCCAACCCGTAGTCGGCCGCCAGTTCCACCTTCAAGTCCGGATACTGCTGCAGCAGCGGCGCCAGCCTGGGCCAGGCGATGTACTCGGCGGCGTGGCCGGTGGCATTGATGCGGATGGTGCCGGCCGGGCGTTCACGGTACTCGGCCAGCGCGGCCAGCCCGTCCTCGATCTCGGCCAGGCGCGGGGCCAGGGTATCGAGCAGGCGGGCACCGGCTTCGGTGGTCGAGACGCTGCGGGTGGTGCGGGTCAGCAGGCGCACGCCCAGGCGCTGCTCCAGTCCGCGCATGGCATGGCTGAGCGCGGACTGGGACACGCCCAGCTGGGCGGCAGCCTTGGTGAAGCTGCCCTCGCGGGCAACGTGGACGAAGGCCTGCAGGTCGTTGAGGTTTTCGCGGGGCATGAGAGGATGATACGGCCGCGCTGCGCCCGGCAGCTGCCGAATCAACGTCAACGGCAACGTCAAAAGCTGGCTTCCCGTGGGAGGCGGGGTGGCTCAGGTTGCAGGGGACGGCGCAAGTCCCCCTCCGGGGCCCGGCCCAGCCGCTGGCGGCTGTGCGTTCGGGCGCTTGCGAAGCAGTGCTTCGCAAGCAAAGCGCCCTCACCCATGTAGCCTCGGTCGCGCTTGCTCGTGTGCGCTGTCCTGCGCACACGGCAAGACCGGGGTTGGGCGTCCTGCCCAACCCGTCCGAGGCATGCCTCGGGACCATGGCGCTCACGCCCCCGCAACCTGAGCCACCCCGCCTTCGACAATTTCCCGCGAGCTGTTGGAACGGCATTCTGCTTTGGTGGGTGCCGACCGTTGGTCGGCACTGGGTCGGACGTGTGGGTATGTCGATTTCTGCGTCTGTGGTTCGTCGAATGAATGACTTCAACGGGAGCTGCACATGAGCACTGACACCAAGCCCAAGGGCCCGGCCTCGTACTTCCCCTCCATCGAGAAGACCTATGGGCAGCCGGTCGCCCAGTGGCTCGGGCTGCTGGCAGGGAAGAAGGGCCTGAAACACATGGAACTGGTCAGCTTCCTGAAAAGTGAGCATGGGCTGGGCCATGGCCATGCCAACGCGCTGGTGGCGCACCATCTGGCCGGCAAGGGCTGAGCAGCGGCGGGCCCGGGGCAGGGCGGGGCGCATTCAGCTGAACGATTTCATCTGCAACTGTCATGCAGATCGTGTCTAATACCGCTCCCCACCTGCTGTTCCCCACCCGTATGTCCCTTCCCTCCCATGGCCCCGCGCCGTGCGACGACGCTGACGGCCACCTGGTCACCGCCGGTCCGCTGACCCCGCCGCCCGACAGCGCCGGTACCACCGCCGACGAAAAAGCGCTGCGTCACTCGATCGCCGAGGACGTGCAGGGCATGGTGCTGGCCACGATGGTGGCCTCGCTGGGCCTGGCCATCTTCGCCAAGAGTGGACTGATGATCGGCGGCATGGCCGGCATGGCGTTCCTGCTGCATTACGCGCTGGACTGGAACTTCGGCGTGGTGTTCGTGCTGGTCAATCTGCCGTTCTACTGGGTGGCGGTGCGGCGCATGGGCTGGGAATTCACCCTGAAGACCTTCGCCGCGGTCACCGCCTGTGGCGTGCTGACCGACCTGCTGCCGCGCTGGATCGACTTCTCGCACATCCACCCGCTGTATTCGGCGATCGTCGGTGGCGCATTGTCCGGCCTGGGCATCCTGTTCTTCATCCGGCACCGTGCCAGCCTCGGCGGTATCGGCATCCTGGCGGTGTACCTGCAGCGCACCCGTGGCTGGAGCGCGGGCAAGGTGCAGATGTCCTACGACGCCTGCCTGATGGTGGCCGCGTTCTTCGTGCTGTCGCCGTCGAAGGTGCTGTATTCGGCCATCGGCGCGGTGGTGCTCAGCCTGGTGCTGATGTTCAACCACCGCCCTGGCCGCTACATGGGTGTGTGATCGCGCTCTCCGCGTTCGCCGGGCATGGCCCGGCGCTACTACGTGGCGGTTCCGGTAGCGCCGGGCCATGCCCGGCGGCCGTCCTTCAACGTACGGCGGCCTGCAGCCACGGCGGTGACAGCATCAGCAGCCGCGCATGCACCGGGCAATCCTCGGCGTGCGCACCGGGCAGGTAGCCCAGGCTCATCAGGAATTCGCCGGTGATCTCGCCGCCGGTGAAGCGGAACGTCTTCTTGAACAGCTTCACCCAGTCGGCCTTGTTGCGTGGGTGGTGCGCATCCAGCCACGCCGCGAAGCTGCCATGGCTGGCCCGCAGCTGCTGGATCACCTGCGCGTTGTGGATCGCCGCCAGCACCTTCAGGCGGTTGCGGATGATGCCCGGGTCCGACAGCAGGCGCGCGATGTCCTGCTCGGCGTAGGCCGCCACGCGGTCCACATCGAAGCCGTCATAGGCTGCGCGGAAGCCCTCGCGCTTCTTCAGGATCGTTTCCCAGCTCAAACCGGCCTGGTTGATTTCCAGTACCAATCGCTCGAACAGTTCACGCTCGTCCCGCTGCGGGAAGCCGTACTCGTTGGCGTGGTAGTAGTCGTGCACCGGATGGCCGGGGGCAATCAGGCAGTAACCGCTCATGGGGAAGGCTCGTTGGATTCGGATTCGGATTCGGGTTCGGGATCGATGGCCACTGCAGGGTGCCCGCCGATGGACAGCATCGGCCAGCGCGGTGGCACGAGCGTGAGTTTGCCGTTACGCAGGGCCTGGTTGATCGCCTCGGCCGGCCCGCTGACGGTGCCGAACAGCGCACCGGCCCGGCGCCACTGGGAATCGCTGCCACGTGCGTACAGCACGCAGTCCGGTCCACGGTGGGTGTACAGCTCGCACAGCAGCACTTCGCCGGTACCATCACCGTCCAGGTCGCGATGCACGATCAGGCAGTCGCGCTCGCTCTGTGCGCAGGATTCGCCATTGATCGATCGGGTGGCCAGAGCTTTCCACCAGTCGTCCGGTGGCGAACTGGATCCGGCGGCCAGCTTCAGTGCGCGCCGCAGGGCGGCGACGTCCTGCGGCCCCTTGTCGAGGCGGTGGCCGTCGTCCCAGCGGGAGGTACGCGCCAGTGCTGCCGCGACCACCTGTGGCGCGTTGGCATCGGCGATGATGGCCGGATCACGCTGCAACTCGCGCAGCGCCTGCACGCCACGGCGGCCAAGATCGAAGCGCAGCACGTTGACGTCACTGCTGGTGATCGCCGGCGGGTCCGCGCGCAGGCGCTCCAGCTGGCTGGACAGGGTCAGCCGCACCGGGTCCAGCAGGGGCGAGTTGCCCAGCAGGGCCAGTGCGAGCACCACCCAGCACATCCAGCGGTTGACCGGTTCCAGCGCCTGCAGCCAGCGGCCCTGGCGACGCAGTACCGCCAGCGCATAGCCCAGGGCATAGCCGGCCACGGCCAGCGCGATCAGCAGTGCCCAGAACCGGTCCACTGTCCACCCGTACTGCACCACGCGCAGGCCCAGCGCATACAGCGCCAGCGCGGCGTAGACCGGCAGCGCCAGCAGGCTGGCCTCGACCAGACGGCGCAGCACGAGAGGGTACGGCGCGGAGTCTTCCCCCTGCTGGTAGACCGCATTGGTGAACGTCACCAGCAGCAGTGACACCACCACCAGCAGGCTGGCGGCCGAACGGGTCTTCCACAGTGGTTCCAGCCCGGCAAGCGGCAGGCTCAGCACGAACAACACGGCGATGAACGAGAGCAGTGGCAGCAGCCCGCGGCAGATCGCGAACAGCACCTGGCGGGTGATCTGGATCGCCCGATGCTGGGTGCGCCCGATCAGCACGCCAAACCCGGCCAGGCTGCCGGTGGCCAGTGCGATGAAAGCATCTTGGCGGAACAGATCGCGGAAGAAGGTGACCTCCAGCAGCTGGAACAGCGCCGCCCACAGCCACAGCAGCAGCCAGGTCAGCCCGGTGAACAGCGCCGCCAGGGCCAGGGTCAAGCCGTTCTGCCAGGCGCGCTCGAACAGCTCGGGGTAGCTGGCGCGCCACTGACCGTGCTGCAGCTGGAACTGCCACCAGGGCAGGGCCACGAACACCGCCACGCCCATGCCCAGGGTCAACGGAAACTGCAGCGCGCCCGATTCCAGTGCGGCCTCGCCATTGAGGTTCCAGCCGATCCAGGCGGCCAGTGCCAGCACCACCACCGAGCCGAGCGCCGCCTGCAGCCACAGGCGGCGTTGGCCCAGCTCGACCAGGCTCAGCGCCACCGCGCTGGGAATGGCCAGCACCCAGGCGTACCAGCAGTAGCGCCAGCCGATATCGCGGAACGGCCACGCATCGGACAATTCCTGCGCGGCATACAGCATCAGACCCTGCAGCAGGGCGATCAGGACGATGGCGCTGCGTGCCGGCAGGGTCAGGGGCGATGAAGACTGCATCGATGACCTTCCATGGCAAAGCACCATCCTAGCCCATCGCGGTTCGGCGCCATCGCGCGACCATCCCGCCCCCAGCAGGTAGAATGGACCCATGCCTGTAATGCCGACCTCCCTTGCCGATCACCTGCTCGTCGCGCTGCCGTCGCTGCTCGACGCGACCTTTGCCCGCAGCGTCGCGCTGATCTGCCAGCACGACGAGAACGGGGCGATGGGCGTACTGGTCAACCAGCCTTCCGAATACACGCTGGGTGAAGTGCTTGCGCAGATGGACATCACCACCGGTGATGGCGAGCTGCAGGCGCGCATGGTGCTCAATGGCGGTCCGGTGCATCCCGAACGCGGCTTCGTCATCCACGACGACGCGCGCGCATGGGATTCCAGCCTGACCGTGGGCGACGGCCTGTACCTGACCACCTCGCGCGACATCCTCGAAGCGATGGCGCGTGGCGAAGGCCCGGCCAATGCGGTGGTCACCCTCGGCTGTGCCGGTTGGGGCGCAGGGCAGCTGGAAAGCGAGCTGTCCGAGAACAGCTGGCTGACAGTGCCGGCCGATGCCGAGCTGGTGTTCCAGCTGCCGCTGGAGCAGCGCTGGCAGGGGGCGGCTTCCCGCATCGGCGTGGACCTGTTCCGGCTGACCGACTACAGCGGCCATGTCTGAGCCGGCCGCGCCCGCACCGGTTCCTGCTGCCCCGGCGATCCGCCGTGACGGCACCGTTCTGGGTTTCGATGTTGGCTCGCGACGCATCGGCGTGGCCATCGGCAGTGCTTTCGCCGCCCATGCGCGCGCGGTGGCCGTGGTCGATGTGCACGGCAACGGCCCGGACTGGACCGCGATCGAGCGCCTGCTCAAGGAATGGAAGCCCGACGGCCTGGTGGTCGGCGATCCGCTTACGCTGGACGGCCAGGACCAGCCCAACCGCAAGCGCGCGCAGGGCTTCGCCCGCCAGCTGCGGGAACGTTTCAAGCTGCCCGTGGTGATGATCGACGAGCGTTCCAGCTCGGTCGAGGCCGCACGCCGCTTCGCCGTCGAGCGCGCCGAAGGACGCAAGCGCCGCCGCGATGCGGCCGCCCTCGATGCTGTGGCCGCGGCGGTGATCATCGACCGCTGGCTGTCGTCCCCCGACGACGCCACCCCCATTCCCTGACTGCACGACTCCCGCCATGACTGCCCAGCAAATCGATGCCTCCGGACGCCTGCGCCACCTGCTGACCCTGGAGGGCCTGCCGCGCGAAACACTGCTGCAGTTGCTGGACCGGGCAGGGCAGATCCGTGACGCCGCAGTCGGCCGTGTCGGCAACAAGCGCCACGTGCTGGCCGGTTCTGCGGTATGCACGCTGTTCTTCGAACCGTCCACGCGCACCCGCAGCTCGTTCCAGCTGGCCGCGCAGCGCCTGGGCGCCGATGTGCTGAACTTCGACGCGTCGACCTCGTCCACGCGCAAGGGCGAAACGGCCTGCGACACGTTGCGCAACCTGGAAGCAATGGGCGTGCGCGGCTTCGTGGTGCGTCACCCCGATGACGGCGCCGTGGCCGCGCTGGCCGAGGCGGCGGGCGAGGGCACCGCACTGATCAACGCCGGCGACGGCCGCAGCGCGCACCCGACCCAGGGCCTGCTGGACATGCTGACCCTGCGCCAGGCCAAGGGCCCGGATTTCTCGAAGCTGAAGGTGGTGATCGTCGGCGACGTGAAGCACTCGCGCGTGGCGCGCACCGACCTGCATGCGCTGCGCACGCTGGGGGTGGGCGAGATCCGCGTGTGCGGCCCGCAGTCACTGCTGCCGGACGACGAGACCCTGAAGGGCTGCGTGGTCGGCGATGATTTCGATGCGATGCTGGAAGGCGCCGACGCGCTGATGATGCTGCGCCTGCAGCGCGAGCGCATGGAAGAAGGCCTGGTGCCGTCGCTGGAGCAGTACCACGCCCAGTACGGCCTGACCAACGAACGCCTGGCCCGTGCCGGCAAGGACGCTGCGGTGCTGCATCCGGGCCCGATCAACCGTGGCGTGGAAGTCACCGATGACGTGGCCGACGGCCCGCAGTCGTGGGTGCTGCGCCAGGTCGCCAACGGCGTCGCCGTGCGCATGGCCGTGCTGGAAACCCTGCTGGGCTGACCACTTTGGTGGGTGCCGACCGTTGGTCGGCGCGGTTGATCTGTCCTCATCCGACCCGGTGGGGGCCGACCGTTGGTCGGCACGGCAGATCTGTCCTCATCCGACCCGGTGGGTGCCGACCGTTGGTCGGCACCGAACCATCAGTGCGGTGAAGTGCGGGCCTGGCCATTGAATGGTTCCGGGCCTACCTGTACTGACGTGGTTGCCCGATAGAAGAGGGATACCGGCAGGCGCACGCTTGGGCCCATGAACCGCGCACGCCTACGCCTTGGCCGTCATTCCCGGATCGGGCAATCCTACATCCTGACCACCGTCACCCAGGAACGTCGACGCTACTTTGATGATGCCACTGCGGCACAGGAGGTGATGGATGTGTTCCGTCGCATTGATGATGATGGCCTGACGCACTCACTTGCCTATGTGGTCATGCCGGACCACATCCATTGGCTTGTGGAGATCCGTGCGTTCTCGCTGGACTACATCATGCAACGCTTCAAATCGAGCAGTGCATTGCGGATCAACCGCATGCTGGGTAAGACAGGACCATTTTGGCAATCGAGCTATCACGATCACGCCATGCGTTCTGAAGAATCACTGTTTCGCCATGCGATGTACATCGTCGCCAACCCGGTCAGGGCGAACTTGGCGAGCTGCGTGGGAGAGTATCCGTATGCCTGGTGCCAATGGGAGATCGATGGGAGGTACCAAGCAATGGATTACCCCGAAGCGGAGAGATAGTGCCGACCAACGGTCGGCACCCACCAATACCCAAGCCGACCAACGGTCGGCACCCACCAATACCCAAGCCGACCAACGGTTGGCATCCACCAATACCCAAGCCGACCAACGGTCGGCACCCACCAATACCCAAGCCGACCAACGGTTGGCATCCACCAATACCCAAGCCGACCAACGGTTGGCATCCACCCACAGATGTTTCCCAGCAGAAGCTATGGCTCAGCGCTTCTGCGCGAACATCCATTCCCACATCGCCGGGTCGGCGTAGGTGGCGTCCCAGGCATTGTGGTTGCCTTCCGGGTATTCGGTGTAGCGCACGTCACGCGCGTTGGCGTTCTGGAATGCGGCGTGCAGCCGGCGGTCGTCATCCGGCGGCACCACGTCATCCAGCGCGCCATGGAAGATCCAGATCGGCGTCTGCCGCAGGCGCTGGGCAATGGCCGCATACGGGTCGGTTTCACCGGCCACCTGTTCGACGAACAGGGTCGGACGTACCGCGCGCGGCGCCAGCACCGCGCCGCATACCGGCACGATCGCAGCAAATCGGTGCGGGTTGTCCAAGGCGATATTCCAGCTGCCGTAGCCACCCATCGACATGCCGGTCAGGTATTGCCGCGCCGGATCGGCACCGAACTCGGCGATCGCTGCATCCAGCGCGGCCAGGGCCACACGGTTGTTGCGCCCGCTCCATTCCCCGCGTCCCGGCGCCTGCGGAAATACGGCCAACGCAGGGAAATCGGCGGCCTGCTCGCGCAGGTACGGTCCCAGCCCCGCGTGGGTCTGCTTCACGCCATCGGCGCCGCGCTCGCCCGAACCGTGCAGGAACAGCACGACCGGCAGTGAGCCCGGTGTACGCGCCGATGCGGCCGGAATGAATACCTGGTAGTAGGCCGTCTCGCCATCCACCTTCACGGCGCGGGCTTCGAAGCGACCCCGCGCGCCATCCGGCAGCGACGTGCAGCCGCTCATCAACAGAAGGGCCAGCAGTGGCAGCCAGCGCGACAGCAAACGGACCATGGGGTTTCCCGAAGTGGCGAGATCGCCTGCATCGTAGTCCGCTGTCGCCAGCGCGGCATCGTGCGCCGCGTCACTGCGGGCGCGGGAAGCTGGCAATGATGTCCAGTTGTTCCTGCGCTTCGGCATTGCCTGCCGCCGCCGCAGCCTGCACCTGCGCCATATCCGGGTGCAGGACCACCAGCAGCGGGTTCTCGCAGACCGGGCAGTCATACTCGGTGGCGTCCTCGTCCAGTTCCATCTCCATGGCGCGCGAGCTGCCCTTCCACTCGCAGGCCGGGCAGGTGTGCTGCTGGTCGCGCCAGCCGGGCTGGAAATAGTTTTCGATCGTTGTTGCCATGGGTGTTCCGGTTGGGTGGAGTCAACGACCCGCGTGGCGGGGGCCGATCCTCGATGCGGTCAGTGCAGCAGCACCAGCGTGGCCAGGCCGAGGAAAGTGAAGAAGCCCATCGAGTCGGTCACTGCGGTCAGGAAGATACCGCTGGCCAGCGCTGGATCGAAGCCGAAGCGTTTCAGTGTGAGCGGCACCAGCACGCCGGCCAGCGCTGCGAACAGCAGGTTGCAGGTCAGTGCGATGGCGATCACCGCAGACAGCCCGGGTGAATGGAACCAGGCCAATACGATCAGGCCCAGCACCGAGCCGAGCATCACGCCGTTCAGCAGCGCAACACGCACTTCCTTCCACAGCAGGGTGCGCGCGTTGGAGGCGCCCACCTGGCCCAGCGCCAGGCCGCGCACCATCAGCGCCAGCACCTGGGTGCCGGCGTTGCCACCGAGGCCGGCCACGATCGGCATCAACACCGCCAGCGCCACCAGCTTGTCGATGGTGCCCTCGAAGTGACCGACCACGCTGGAGGCCAGGAAGGCCGTGCACAGGTTGATCGACAGCCACATCAGGCGGCGGCGCATGGCGCGCCAGACCGGGCTGAACAGATCCTCGTCCTCGTCCAGGCCGGCGGCGCCCAGCGCCTGGTGCTCGGCCTGGCCACGGATGATGTCGACCACGTCATCGATGGTGATGCGACCAACGAGGATGTTGTTCTCGTCCACCACCGGTGCGGAGATCCAGTCATGGTCGGAGAACTGCCGCGCGACTTCCTGGTCGCTCTCGCCGACGTCGATGGCCGGCTGCTCGTCGTCGATCAGGCGGTTGATCGGGGTGGTGTCCTCGTGGGTCACCAGTGCCGCCAGCGACACCCGGCCAAGGTACTGATGGCGCCGGCTGACCACGAACAGGTGGTCGGTGTGGTCCGGCAGTTCGCCGCGCAGGCGCAGGTAGCGCAGCACCACGTCCACGTTGACGTCGGCGCGCACGGTCACCACGTCCGGGTTCATCAGGCGGCCGGCACTGTCCTCGGGATAGGACAGCACCTGTTCCAGGCGCTCGCGGTTCTCGCGGTCCATCGACTTGAGGACTTCGTCGATGACCGTATCGGGCAGGTCTTCGACCAGGTCGGCCAGGTCGTCGATGTCCAGGTCTTCGACCGCGGCGATGATTTCGTCCGGGTCCATGTCCGCGAGCAGGCTCTCGCGCACGTCGTCGCCGACGTGGACCAGCACCTCGCCGTCATCTTCCGGATCGACCAGGCCCCACACCACCTCACGCTTGCCCGGCGGCAGCGATTCAAGCAGGTTGCCGATCTCGGCCGGGGCCAGGGTGTTGACCAGGCGACGCACCGGGCCCAGCCGACCGCTGTCCAGTGCGTCGGACAGCATCCGCAGTTGGCGCGCAGTCTTGTCGTGGCGTACGGCTTCAGCCATCGCAGCTCCCGCGGGATAAGAAAAGCCGCGATCCCGGCAAGGATGCGGCAACAGGGGTGTTCAGCGCGTCATTATCGCAAGGGGATGTTTCAACGCATAGCCGAGGGGCGGTGGTTGCGCCGGCCGCTGGCCCGCAATCGTCCCCATCGAAGTCCACGAGATTGCCGGCCAGCGACCAGCACTACCCTCGGCAGTCAGGCCGTTTCGGCCACCAGCGCCAGCCAGCGCTCGATCGCGCGGCGGTCGCGTGCGGCCAGCAGCTTGGGCGCGCGCGCGCGCAATGCGGCCAGATCGGCATCGCGGATCGCACGGCGCACTTCCAGCAGCGTGCCGGGGTGCAGGCTGAACTCGGTCAGGCCCAGCGCCAGCAGCAGCGGGGTCATCCGTGCGTCGCCGGCCATCTCGCCGCAGACCGCCACCGGGATGCGGTGACGCGCGCCCGTCTCGATCACCATCTGCAGCAGTCGCAGCACGGCCGGATGCAGTGGCGAATACAGTTCGCCCAGTGCCTCGTTGTTGCGGTCGGCGGCCAGCAGGTACTGCACCAGGTCATTGGTGCCGATCGACAGGAAATCGACCAGGTCGATGAAGCTCTCCAGCGCCAGTGCTGCCGCAGGAACTTCGATCATCGCGCCCAGCGGCACGTGGTCGGACACCATGTGGCCCTCGCCGCGCAGCTGTTCGGTCAGCTTGAGCATGCGCCGGCGCACCGCCAGCAGCTCCTCGCGGGTGCTGACCATCGGCACCAGCACGCGCAGCTTGCCGTAGGCGGAGGCGCGCAGGATCGCGCGCAGCTGGGTATCGGCCACCTTCGGGCGTGCCAGCGACAGGCGTACGCCGCGCAGACCCAGGGCGGGGTTCTCTTCATTGCTGAGGGTCAGGCCGGTGCGGTCGGCCTTGTCCGCGCCCAGATCGAGCGTGCGGATGGTGACCGGTCGCCCGCTCATGCCCAACGCGGCATCCCGGTAGGTCTGGAACTGTTCTTCTTCATCCGGCAGCTCGTTGCGCTGCAGGAACAGGAACTCGGTGCGGTACAGGCCCAGTCCCTGCGCGCCCAGCGCGTGCGCCTGGGTGACGTCTTCCAGCGATTCGGCATTGGCCAGCAGGGCGATGTCGACCTGGTCGCGGGTGCGGCTGGGCTTGCTGCGCAGGCGGCCGAGCTCGCGCTGCTCGCGCGCATGCTCCTTCAGGCGCGCGCGATAGTCACGCAGGTTGTCGGCCTGCGGGTTGGCGGTGATGCTGCCGTCGGCGCCATCGATGATCAGCACGTCGCCATCGGCGATGCGGCTGAGCAGCTGCGGAACGTTCACGATCAACGGCAGATGCAGGCTGCGCGCCAGGATCGCACTGTGCGACAGCGCGCTGCCGGCGGCGGTGACGATGCCAACCACGCCCTGGGCCTGCAGCTGGGCCAGTTCGGACGGGGCGATGTTGTCGCAGACCAGGATCTCGCCGGCCAGGCCCTTCATCACCGGCGCGCGTTCAGGCTGCAGGAACGCGTGGATGCGGCCGATGACATGGTCCAGGTCGTCCATGCGGCTCTTCAGGTAGGCATCGTCCATGCCATCGAAGACCTTGGCCAGGCGGTCACGCTGCAGGCGCAATGCGTAGCCGGCACTGTAGGGACCGCTGCGGATCAGCTCGTCCAGCCCGAACAACAGCTCGGGATCGTCCAGCAGCAGCGCGTGCAGGTCCAGGAACTCGCCCACTTCCTGGTTCAATGCGCCATGCAGGCGCTGGCGCAGTTCGTGCATTTCCGTGCGCGCGGCATCCACCGCACGATGCAGGCGGGCCAGCTCGGCCTCGACCTGGTGGGCGCCGATGCGTTGCTCGGCCACCTCCAGCGCATGCGGCAGGCGTACCCGTGCGCGGCCCATCGCCGCGCCACGGGCAGCACCGTGCCCAGCCAGCAGCTGGACCGGCCGCTGGCCGGAAGGAACCTGGCCGGCGCGCGCGCGGCACGCTCAGCTGTCCTCGTCGAAGCGGCGCTCGAACAGACCGACCACCGCTTCCATCGCGGCGGCTTCGTCCTCGCCGTTGATGCGCACCGTGACCGGAGTGCCCTGGCCGGCGGCCAGCAGCATCACGCCCATGATGCTCTTGGCGTTGATCTCACGGCCCTTGGCGGCCATGGTCACGTTGCAGCGGAACGGCGCCAGGGTCTGCACCAGCTTGGCGGTGGCCCGGGCGTGCAGGCCCAGGCGGTTGCTTACGGTGAGTTCTCGTTCAAGCATCGTCGACTATCGCTCCATTACGGGTGCCCGCCGCGGCTGTGGCGGGCAGTAGATCCAGTCCCTGTTCCGGATAATTCATCACCCGCAGCAACATCGGCAGGCTCAGCGCCGATACCCGGCGAACCGGGGTCCCCAACCGGGCCAGCTGCCCGGCTAGGTTGGCGGGGCTGGCGCCGTACAGGTCGGTCAGGATCAGCACGCCATCCCCTGCATCGACCCGCCGCAGGGCGGCCGAGGCGAGCGGGAGCAGGGCGTCCAGGTCTGCGTCGAACGGTACTTCGAAAGCTTCGGTTTTCAGCGGCAATTGCCGCAGGAGCCGGGTCGCCACCTCAAGCAGGGCGGGCCCGACCCCCGGATGTGTTACGAGGAGAATGCCACAGGTCATTACTGCACGTTAACAGGTCAAGGTGAATTGGCGATAGCAGCAGGAGAGGGGCACTGTGTCCCGTATTCAGTGTTGCTCGCGTGGGAGCCCTTTTCCGTTGGAGAAGAGATTCGACCCCATCCGTTTTTCGATGCCTGGCAGAGATTCATCCACGCATGGCGTGGATCGTGTCGACCAAGGTCGACACCCACCAACAGCACACGGAATCTGTCAGAGGCGGGGCGGTGTGGGCAGGAAGGACCGTTGGCGCCATGGATGGCGCCATCGAGCCCCCAGGGGTGAGGGCGCTTTGCTTGCGAAGCACTGCTTCGCAAGCGCCCGAACGCCCAGCCGCCAGCGGCTGGGCCGGACCGCGGAGCGGGGTTTACGGCGTGTCCTGCAGATCCACACCGCCCCGCCATCCCACGGAATGCCGCTTCTGCTGTTGCTGTTGCTGTTGCCGGCCAGCGGCCGGCACTACCGGCGGGTGCCGGGCGCAGCCCGGCCGACTCTCTCAATCCTGTTCGCGGTGATACGTGGCCACATCTTCCCAGCCCATCTCGCGGGCATGCCGGGCCAGGCGCTCGGCCAGGAACACCGAGCGGTGCTTGCCGCCGGTGCAGCCGAACGCCACCGTCACATAGCTGCGCGTGCCATCACCCAGCTTCGGCAGCCACGTATCGAGGAAATCCATCAGCTGGCCCAGATAGCGCTGCACATCCGGCTGCGCTTCAAGGTAGTCGCGTACGCCCGGTTCGCGGCCGCTCAGCGCACGCAGATCGGGGTCCCAGTGTGGATTGGGCAGCACCCGCGCATCGAATACGAAGTCCGCCTCGGCCGGCACGCCGCGCTTGTACGCGAACGATTCGAACAGCAGGGACAGTCCGGTGGCATGGTCCAGCGTGAACTCGGTGATGATCCGCCGCCGCAGCTGATGCACGTTGAGGTTGCTGGTATCGATCACCGCATCGGCCTCGCGGCGCAGCGGTGCCGTCAATTCACGTTCGCGTGCGATCGCTTCGGGCAGCGACAGGCCCAGCTGGCTCAGCGGATGACGGCGCCGGGTGTCGGCGTAGCGCTTGAGCACAGCCTCATCGCTGGCCTCGAAGAACAGTACCTTCACTTCCACGCCGGCGTCAGTGGCCAGCTGCCGCCAGTTGCCCAGCTGGCTCAGATCGGCCTGTCCGCGAACGTCGATGCCCACGGCCAGGCGGCGCGGCGCGCTGCCGTCATGGTTGGCCAGCAGGCTGCGCACGAAGTCGGGCAGCAGATTGATCGGCAGGTTGTCCGAGCAGTAGTAGTCCTGGTCCTCGAAGGTCTTCAGGGCGACGGATTTACCCGAGCCGGACAGGCCGCTGACGATGATCAGGGTCGGGGCGGAGGGGGTGACGGTGCTCATGGACAGGCTCTTCGAGGGGCAGGGAAATCAGGGTGTTCGCCGTTCCAGCAGGTTGCTGTGGCGGGCGATGAACATAGCCGCCGGGTCGATGCCCTTGGTGCGCAGGATGTGCAGGCGGGTCGCGGCTTCGGTCAGTACGGCCAGGTTGCGGCCGGGCATCACCGGCAGGGTGATCAGCGGAACGTCCAGGTCCAGCACATGGCGGGTGCCCGAATCGCCGGTCAGGCGTTCGTAGCCATGTGGGGTGGGTTCGGTCATCGGCTTGGTCAGGTGGACGATCAGCCGAAGGTACTTGTTCTTCTTTACAGCCGTGTCGCCGAACATCTCGCGCACGTTGAGCACGCCCAGGCCGCGCACTTCCAGCAGGTCCTGCAGCAGTTCGGGGCAGGTGCCGTCGAGTACGTCCGGGGCGATCTGGGTGAACTCGGGGGCATCGTCGGCGACCAGGCGATGGCCGCGGGTGAGCAGCTCCAGCGCCAGCTCGCTCTTGCCCGATCCGGCCTCGCCGGTGATCAGCACGCCGATGGAATAGATCTCCATGAACACGCCGTGCAGGATCACCCGCGGCGCCAGCGTACGCGCCAGATGGTAGGACAGGTGGTTGAGCAGTTCGTGGCCGCGCTTGGGCGAGAGCCACAGCGGCGTGCCGGATTCGTCAGCAGCGGCGCGGAGGTCTTCCGGGCAGGGCTGGTTGCGGGTCAGCACCAGCGCCAGCGGGTGCGACTGCATGATCTTTTCGATGGTCTCCCAGCGCTGGCGTGGTTCCAGTGCATCCAGCCAGGACAGTTCCTCGGTGCCCAGGATCTGCACCTTGTTGGGATAGATCGCGTTGAGGTAGCCGGCCAGCGAGGGACGCCGCGAGACGGTATTGCCGGCCTCCAGCTCGCGCTTCTCACCGGACTTGCCGGCGGCCCAGCGCAACCCCAGCCGCTCGCGCTGCTGTTCGAACAGTTCACGGGCGGTGATGCTGGTATTCATGCGGCACTCGCAGGAGGGGTCATGTCCAGCGCCTCGCGCAGCGCCCGGGCATCGCCCGCTTCGCGCAGGGCCTGGCGGATGTCCGGCGCGGAAAACAGTTCGGCCAGCTCGGACAACAGCATCAGGTGCTGGTGGGTGTAGTGGGCGGGGACGGCCATGGCGAACACCAGGTCCACCGGTTCGTCGCCGCCGAAATCGACCGGGGCGGCCAATCGCAGCAGGGCGCCACGGGGGCGATCAAGGGTAGGCGCGCGGCCGTGGGGGATGGCGATGCCGTGGCCGATCGCGGTGCTGCCCAGGGCTTCGCGCTGGCACAGGTTCAGGTAGATCTGTTCGGCATTGGCCTGGCGGCAGGCCAGCAACCCGGCGGCGGCCTGCAGGACGCTGTCACGGTCGGTGGCCGTGCAGAGCTGGGTCTGCACGGCCGCCAGGAGGTCAGTCAGGGGCATGTCTGCGGGGAACGGTGGCGATCAGCCACCATTGTCGCCCACCGGCAGCGGCGCGTGCTGCTGTTTTTTCTCCTTGTGCTTGATCACCAGGCGGTCAAGCTTGTCCGCAAGCAGGTCGATCGCGGCATACATGGTCTGGGCATTGGCCTCCGCGTGCAGGGTCTGGCCCGGGATGTTGAGGCTGGCGTCGACATGGTGTTCGGTCTTCTGCAGCTTGAGGGTCACCCGCGCTTCGCAGTGCTGGTCGAAGTGCTTTCCGATCCGGGCCAGCTTTTCCTCCACATAGGACTGCAGGGCCGGGGTGACTTCGACATCTTTGCCAAACGTTTCGATGCGCATCGGGTTTCTCCTGTGTTCGGATGTGCCAATGAACCTCTCCGCCGGGCGCGGCGGCGCGTCAAGCGATTCTGACCCTTTCGTGCGAGGCGGAAATGTTCATGGCTTCACGATACTTCGCCACGGTGCGCCGCGCTACTGGGATTCCCGACGATTTGAGCAGGTCAGCCAGCTTGGCGTCAGAAAGCGGCTTGCGCGGATTCTCATCGTCGATCAGGCGCCGGATCATCGCCTGGATGGCGGTGCTGGACGCCTCGCCGCCGCCTTCGGTATCGATGCCGGAGGCGAAGAAGGCCCGCAGTGGCAGGGTGCCGCGCGGGGTGCGCACGTGCTTGCGGGCGATCGCACGCGACACCGTGGATTCGTGCAGGCCCAGTTCGGTGGCAATCTCGCGCAGGGTCAGTGGGCGCAGCGCCTGCTCGCCGAATTCAAGGAAGCCGGCCTGCTGCAGGATCAGGCTGCGCACGACGCGCAACAGGGTTTCGCCGCGCTGCTGCAGGCCTTTCAGCAGCCAGCGTGCTTCCTGCAGCTGGGCACGCAGGTAGCCGGCATCGGCATCGCCGCAACGCCGGATAAGCTGTTCGTAGCCGCGGTGGATCACCACCTTCGGCCCGGCATGGGCGGCCAGTGCAGCGCGCCACACGCCGTTCTGCCGCCATACCACCACGTCCGGCACCACGTAAGTGTCCTGCGACAGCGGTGCGATCTGCGTGCCCGGGCGCGGGTCCAGCGAGCGCAGCAGCGCGACGGCAGTCTCGACCTCGTCCATCGGCTGCTTCAACTCATGAGCAAGCCCGGCGACGCCACTGCGTGGCAGCCGTTCCAGCGGGCCTGCGGCAATCTGTCGCGCCAGCGCCAGCCCGGGCGTTTCGCCGGGCAGCACATCCAGCTGCAGCAGCAGGCATTCGCCCAGCGTGCGTGCAGCCACACCCACCGGATCGAAGCGCTGGATGCGATGCAGCACGGCGAGGATCTCGTCCTCGCCGGCGTGGATCGCCGGCAACAGGGTGTCGGCGATGGTGCCCAGCGGTTCGCGCAGATAACCGTCATCGTCCAGTGCATCGATGAGCGCGGCACCGATGCTGCGATCACGTGGGGACAGATGCGACAGATGCAGCTGCCACAGCAGATGGTCGGCCAGCGTTTCGGTTTCGGCTACGCGCTCGGCGGCGCTGCCATTGTCGTCGTCATCGTCGAAGCTGCCGCCGCTGCCGGACGCGTTCCAGTCCAGTTCCGCCGGCGCCCAGTCGTCGCCGGCATCGGCGCGTTCTGCGGGCGCATCGTTGTCGTTGTCGTCGCCTTCGCCGGCAGGACTGCTGCTGTCACTGCTGTCGGCCCAGTCCAGCAGCGGATTGCTTTCCACCGCCTGGGCAATTTCCAGCTCCAGCTCGGTGGTGGACATCTGCAGCAGCTTGATCGCCTGCTGCAACTGGGGCGTAAGCACCAGTTGCTGTCCCAACGATGTCTGCAGCCGAGTCTTCATGCCTGTGCCGAAAGGAAGGAAAGGGACCCGGCGACTGCTTCACAGCTTGAAGGAATCCCCGAGGTAGACGCGGCGTACATCGGCGTTGTCCAGGATCGCTTCCGGCGAACCCTGGGCCAGCACGCTGCCCTCGGCGAGGATATACGCGCGGTCGCAGATACCCAAGGTCTCGCGCACGTTGTGGTCGGTGATCAGCACGCCGATGCCACGCTGCTTGAGATGGGTGACGATGCGCTGGATCTCGCCGACCGAAATCGGATCGACACCGGCGAACGGCTCGTCAAGCAGGATCAGGCGCGGCTGCGCTGCCAGGGCGCGGGCAATCTCGCAGCGGCGGCGTTCGCCACCGGACAGGCTGGCGCCAAGCTGGTCGGCAACATGGCCCAGCTGCAGTTCGTCGAGCAGGCTGTTCAATTCGCGCTCGCGGCCGGCCGCATCCAGGTCTTCGCGCAGCTCCAGCACCAGGCGGATGTTGTCGGCCACGGTCAGCTTGCGGAATACCGACGGTTCCTGCGGCAGATAGCCCACGCCCTGCTTGGCGCGGGTATACATCGGGTCGCCGGTGATGTCCTTGCCGTCGAGCACGATGCTGCCAGCGTCAGCCGCAACCAGGCCGACGATCATGTAGAAGCAGGTGGTCTTGCCGGCACCGTTGGGGCCCAGCAGGCCGACCACTTCGCCGGCGTCGAGGGTCAGCCCGAAATCCTTGACGACTTCGCGCTGCTTGTACTTCTTGCGCAGGCCCTTGGCGACGAGCATTACTTCCTGCTCCCGGCCGGCTGCGCCGGCGTGGTGGCCTTGGGCTGTGCCGCAGGCGCGGCCGGGGTCTTGTTCTTCGGCGGGATGACGGTGCGCACACGGCTGCCGTCACCACCGGAGTTCATTTCGCCGGTGCGGGTGTTGTAGACCATGCGCTGGCCGGCATTGGTGCCGCGCGCGCTGGTGACCTTGTAGTTGCCGGTCAGGGTGATGATCTCGGTCTTGATGTCGTAGTCGATGCGGTCGGCAACGGCATCCATCCAGGTGCCGTCATCGAGCTGCTGCTTCATCTTGGCCTGCTTGCCAGTGAACACCGCGCGCACGGCTTCGCCATCCTTGAGGTAGATCTCGGCCTCGGACGAGCGCAGGTCCAGCGTGCCCTGGGTGATGATCACGCCCTGCGACAGCACGGTCTTGCCGTCGCCGGTGAGCGTGCCGGACTGGGCGCCGGAATCGATGTGCATGTCTTCGTTGCGGTCGGTGGACTTGGCGAAGGCGGCGCTGGGGACAAGAAGACCGAGCGCGAGTACGGCGGCAAAGGAAATCTTCATCGGGGTCCGTTCTACCGGTGGGGGCCTCCCGGGCGGGCCGGGGGCGGAGGGTGGGGCTGCCGGCCCTGCGCCTGTCCGGAGACGTCGCGGGCTGGCGGCGGAATCAGCGTTTGGGCGTGTAACGGCCCTTGGACTGGCTGAGGAAATGATACGTGTTGTTCTTCGAATCCACTTCGAAGCCGACGCCGGACTGTTCCATGCCCGGGCGGGTCATGGTCACCAGGGCGTCGGTGCGGGCGCGGTTCTCCTTCGGGAACACGTCCAGATGGTCGGTGCGGAAGGTGGTCGGCACCACGCCCGGATCGGCCGGGCTGTCGCCGGCCACATTGCCGCGCAGCTTCATCTGGTCGCCCTTGGCGCTGAGCCAGCCGGTCTCGGCACGCAGGGTCCAGTGCTTGCCATCCTTGTCCGGCATCTCGAACAGCGGCGTGGCGATGTTGATGGTCTGGTCGCCACGCTGGCGCTCCAGCCGCGGCGCACGCAGGGTGGTCGACTCCTTGCCGTGCTCATCCAGGGCCACGATCTGGAAGTCGTGCAGAACGTAGTCCACACCCGGCTCCTGGCTGTCGTTGGCCGGGCCCTTGTCGCGGTTGCGCAGGGCGGCCCAGCTGCTGAGCAGCGCCGCCAGCAGCAGGCCGACGCCCAGCAGGGTGCGCCAGTTCAGTGTCGGCAGGCTCATGCGCCGAACCTCGCCAGCACCGCATCCACGTGGCCCTGTGCGGCCAGCAGGATGTCGCACAGTTCGCGGGCGGCGCCACGTCCGCCGTCGGCGCGGGTCTGCCAGTGCACGCGCTCGGCGATCCACGGGTGGGCGTTGGCCGGGGCCACTGCCAGGCCGACCGCGCCCAGCGGCGCCAGGTCCGGCAGGTCGTCGCCCATGAAGGCCACCTGCTCCAGGCCGACGCCGTGCTGCGCGCACAGCGCCTGCACGCTGGCCAGCTTGTCGCCCACGGCGATCTGGGTGTCGATGCCGAGGTCGGCGCCGCGCTTGAGCGCGGACTGGCTGTTGCGCGCGGTGATCAGCACGGGGTGGATGCCGTGCTGCTGCAGCAGTTTCAGGCCCAGACCGTCCTGCACGAAGTACGCCTTGCTCTCGTTGCCGTCCTTGTCGTAGTACAGCCGACCGTCGGTGAGGGTACCGTCCACGTCGAAGCAGGCCAGGCGGACGCGGGCCGCAGCGGCATGCAGGTGGGCGGGGAACGCGGGCAGCGGGGACCAGGGCATCAGGCGATCAGGCTCGGTGGGGGCGTGTGGGGCATTACAGACTGAATGGGGTCTACGGACTGTCGGTTAAACCACCCGGGCCCGCAACAGGTCATGAATGTTCAGGGCGCCGACCGCACGGCCCTGGCCATCAACCACGATCAGGCCGTTGATTTTCTGGGTCTCCATCTGCCGCGCGGCCTCTACGGCCAGCTGGTCGGCACCGATGGTGCGCGGGTTGCGGGTCATCACATCGGCGATCTTCGCGGTGCGCACGTCCAGCGCGCTGTCCAGCGCGCGGCGCAGGTCGCCGTCGGTGAACAGGCCGATCAGCACGCCATCGGCGTCGACCACGGCGGTCATGCCGAGCCGCTTGCGGCTCATTTCCACCAGCGCCTCGCTGAGGCTGGCATCGGCGCTCACGCTGGGCAGGTCCTCGCCGGTGTGCATGACATCGGTGATGTGCAGCAGCAGGCGACGGCCGAGGCTGCCGGCCGGGTGCGAGCGGGCGAAGTCGTCGGCGGTGAAGCCGCGTGCGTCAAGCAGGGCCACGGCCAGCGCATCGCCCATCGCCAGCGAGGCGGTGGTGCTGGAGGTCGGCGCCAGCGCCAGCGGGCAGGCCTCGGCCGGCACGCTGACGTCCAGGTGGATATCGGCGGCGGTGGCCAGGCTGGACTGCGGGCGGCCGGTCATGGAGATCAGCAGGTTGCCCTGGCGCTTGAGCACCGGCAACAGCATGAGCAGCTCGTCCGACTCCCCCGAATAGGAAAGCGCCAGCACCACATCGTCCTCGGTGATCATGCCCAGGTCACCGTGTCCGGCCTCGCCAGGGTGCACGTAGAACGCCGGGGTGCCGGTGGAGGCGAGGGTGGCGGCGATCTTGCGGGCGATGTGCCCGGATTTGCCCATGCCGGTGGCGACCACACGCCCGCGGCTGGCCAGGATCGCCTGGCAGGCCTGCTGGAAGGCCTCGCCGAGGCGGTCAGCCACGGCCTCCAGCGCCTGCCGCTCGATCTCGAACACGCGGCGGCCACTGGCGATCAGGCCGGCAGGGTCGGCAGAACGGGGGGGCAACAGGGATTCGGCCATGCGGACGCCACGCAGCGGAAGTAGAATGGATGCACATTTTATTAGGAAAGCCCGTTGGACGCCGACACCATCCGCAATCTGATCGAAACCGGCCTGCCTGGCGCCCGCGCCGATGTGCGTGGCGACGATGGCGTGCATTTCGAAGCGACCGTGGTCTGCGAGGCCTTTGCCGGCAAGATGCCGCTGGCCCGCCACCGGATGGTCTATGCCACCCTCGGCGACCTGATGGGCGGCGCGATCCACGCGCTGGCGCTGAAAACCGTGACCCCGGCCGAAGCCGGCTGAACCGCAGAAGATTCCCAATACATGGCCAAGATCGTTGTGACCGGCGGCGCTGCGCTGCACGGTGAAGTGAGCATCTCCGGCGCCAAGAACGCCGTCCTTCCCATCCTCTGCGCGACCCTGCTGGCCGATGCGCCGGTGGAGATCACCAACGTGCCGCACCTGCACGACGTGGTCACCACGGTGAAGCTGCTGGGCGAACTGGGTGCCAAGGTCACCATCGACCAGGGCACGCTGTCGCGCGGCAGCGCGATCGTGGTCGACCCGCGTTCGGTCAACCAGCACGTGGCACCTTACGAGCTGGTCAAGACCATGCGCGCCTCGATCCTGGTGCTGGGCCCGCTGCTGGCCCGCTTCGGCGCGGCCGAAGTGTCGCTGCCGGGCGGCTGCGCGATCGGTTCGCGTCCGGTCGACCAGCACATCAAGGGCCTGCAGGCACTTGGTGCCGAGATCGTGGTCGAGAACGGCTTCATCAAGGCCAGCGCCAAGCGCCTGAAGGGCGGCCACTTCACCTTCGACATGGTCAGTGTCACCGGCACCGAGAACGTGCTGATGGGCGCGGTGCTGGCCGAAGGCACCACCATCCTCGACAACTGTGCGATGGAGCCGGAAGTGACCGATCTGGCGCATTGCCTGATCGCGCTGGGCGCGAAGATCGAAGGACTGGGCACCGCCCGCCTGGTGATCGAAGGCGTCGAGCGCCTGTCCGGTGGCCGCCACGAAGTGCTGCCCGACCGCATCGAGACCGGCACCTTCCTGGTCGCTGCGGCGATGACTGGCGGCAAGGTCACGGTCAACCGTGCGCGCCCGAACACCATGGACGCGGTGCTGTCCAAGCTGGTCGAGGCCGGTGCGAAGATCGAGACCACCGACGACACCATCACCCTGGACATGCAGGGCAAGCGGCCGAAGGCGGTCAACCTGACCACCGCGCCGTACCCGGCATTCCCGACCGACATGCAGGCCCAGTTCATGGCGCTCAACTGCGTGGCTGACGGCGTGGGCGTGATCAACGAAACGATCTTCGAGAACCGTTTCATGCACGTCAACGAACTGCTGCGCCTGGGCGCGGACATCCAGGTTGAAGGCCACACCGCCATCGTGCGTGGCAGCGAGCACCTGAGCGGTGCGCCGGTGATGGCTACCGACCTGCGTGCGTCGGCCTCGCTGATCCTGGCCGGCCTGATGGCCAGCGGCGAGACCACCATCGACCGCATCTACCACCTTGATCGTGGCTACGAGAACATCGAAGAGAAGCTGTCTTCGCTCGGCGCCACCATCCGGCGCGTGCCATGATCCTGCGTGGCAAGTTCAGCCCGCGTCGCAAGGCACTGCTGGCCCTGGTGCTGATCGTGCTGGCGTGGCTGGGCTATGCCTGGTACGCCAACATCGCCATTACCCAGGGCATCGAGCAGAGGGACATGGACTGGAACGGCGATGGCACGGTCTCGCGCGACGAGATCATCGAGTCGTTCTACGCGGTCGCGGTGAACGACAGCCAGGACGGCAACCGTCATTGCCGCACCTTCGTCTGGCGCAGCACCGGCGAGCAGATCCGCGTGGACTGCCGCACCGAGTTCAAGCCCGCTGCGGCCGAGGAAAAGAAGTAAGAAAAACGCCCGCGCAAGCGGGCGTTTTTCCCGGGGCGTCCATCCACGCATGGCGTGGATCTACTCCAGGTTTCCAGTAGATCCACGCCATGCGTGGATGACGTGGATCTCCGGTCAGTTCAGCGCCTTGATGGTCAGGTCCAGCGCATCGCGTCCGCCCTCACGCTGCAGCATGCGCGCCGGCACCGGGAACTCCGGCACGATCCAGGCGATCAGCTCCTTGTTGCCGTCGGCGCGCGAGACCTTGGTGGCCTCGTAGCTCTTGCCGCCCACGTTGATCGATTCCTTGCCGACCACGCGGTAGGTCATGTTCTTGATGCGGCCTTCGTCAACCATGCGATAGGTCAGCGGCTTGCCGGCGGCCAGGTCACGGGTGATCGCCAGGTTGATCAGCAGCGCATCCATGTCACCGGCCTTCAGCGCGATGGGGCCGGCACGGTCCGGCTTGATGTCGCCGGTCCAGGTGGCCTGGTTGCTGGTCCAGTTGTAATTGGCCTGCACGTTGCGCTTCTTCACCAGCAGCGCCGAGCGGTCCTGGCTGCTCAGCGGGCGCAGTTGCCCACGTACTTCCTCGAACACGGTGCTCTGGCTCAGGTCGGCCAGCTGGTTCTTCACCTGCAGGCTGTAGCGCCACTTGTTGCTGCCTTCGTTGGACAGGGTCATCGTGCCGTTGGCCTGCATGCCCATGTAGCTGGCCAGGTAATCCGCCTTGAAAGGTTGCAGGGCCATGGCCGGCAGGCTGGCCACGGACAGGGCAGCGGCCGCGATCCAGGCGAGGGGGCGGGTCGGGATGCTCATGCTCAGACTCCTTGGTATTCGATCAGGCGCAGATCGACGCGGTCTTCGCCGTCTTCGCGTTGCAGGATGCGCACCGGGGTGGGGACCCCGTTGGCGATCCAGAGGATGGTTTCATTTTTGCCGCCGTTGGTCCGGTAGACCCGCAGCGCGTTGTAGGACAGGTCGCCGACCTCGACGTTCTCGGTCTGCGGCGCGGCCTGGTAGTCATGCTGGCGGACCTTGCCCATGTCCACGTAGCGGTAGTGCATCGCGGCGCCTGGGCGGGCGTCGCGCATGATTGCCAGATTGATCAGCAGCGCACTCTGGTCGCCCGGCTGCAGCGGAATCGGCTGTGCGCGCTTCTTCTCGACATCGCCGCTCCACTGCGCGGTACCGGCCTGCCAGTTGTACGTGCCGACCGCCTTCTTGCCGAGAAACAGGCCCTTGCGCACCGTGCTCTGGCTCAGCGGTGCATAGGTGCCAGCGCGCTCCTCGAAGACCGTGCTCTGCTCGATGTTCAGTCCCAGCACGCTGGCGAACCCGCGGCGGCCGACCACCTGCATGTCCACCCGCCACTGGTTGCCGCCGGTGTGGGTGACCTGCATGCTGGCGTCGCCGGCCTCCGTGCCCTTGTAGAAGGCCTGGTAGGTCGCGGTGAACGGCTGCAGCGGCGGCGGCTCCCAGGTCAGCGCCGGCGGCATCGGCACGGCCGGTTCCGCAGGCGGTTGGACTGCAGGCGCCGGCTGCGCAGGGGCCGCAGGCGCTTGCACTTGGCCCCAACCCACGCCGGGAAGCACGACAAGCGACAGCAGCAATGAAGTGGACAGCAGGGTCGTGGTCTTCATGGAGGACAGGAGCTGCAGGAGGGGGGCAGGATGCCAGCCCCGCAGTCAGCGGGGCGTGTGCGTGGGCGTTACCGGTTCAGGTTCCCGGCGGAATCTAGGACCAGTGGGCTAAACAGGGGGTGACCGTCCAGGTGCGGCTGCCCCTCCCGTTCAGCCAGGCGGCCGGCGCACAGCAGCTGCAGGGTGGCGATCAGCAGCGGATGCTCCACCGCCAGCACACGCGCCGCCAGGCTGTCGGCGTCATCGCCGGGCATCACCGGCACCCGCGCCTGGGCCAGCACGGCGCCGGCATCCAGCTCGGGCACTACCAGGTGCACGCTGGCCCCATGCTCCGCATCGCCGGCGTGCAGCGCCCGCGCATGCGTGTCCAGCCCCTTGTGCAGCGGTAGCAGGGAGGGGTGGATGTTGACCAGCCGGCCATTGAAGCGCTGCACGAAGTCGGCGCCGAGAATGCGCATGTAGCCGGCGCAGACGATCAGATCCGGCGCGACCGCGGCCAGTGCATCGCCCAAGGCCTGCTCGTAGGCGGCGCGGTCACCGAATTCTTTCGGTGCATGCGCCCAGCGCAGGCTGTCGCCGACCCGTTGCAGCGCGGCTGCGGCTGGGCGGTCGGAGAACACGCCGACAACCTCGGCGGGCAGGCGGCCGTCAGCAATTGCGTCAAGGATGGCCTGCAGGTTGCTGCCGCGGCCGGAGGCGAGCACGGCAATGCGGGTGGGCGTGCTCATTGCCGGGCACTCCGGCGGATCAACGGCCAGGTCAGCAGACTGCCCAGGGTCGCCAGCAGCATGTCGGCATGAGCGTCCCACATGTCGCCCTGCTGCCCGTTGTAGGCCTCGGCGGCGTCGGGCGACAGGGCAAGCGCGATGGCCCACTCGAACCACTCGTAGACCAGGCTGGCGCACATCACCGTCATCACCGCCAGGCTGAAGGCCTGGCCCAGGCGCAGCGCCGGCCAGGCATGCCGGGCCAGCTGCAGCAGCGCGGGGGTGAAGCAGACGCCGAACAACAAGTGGATGAGACGGTCGAAGTGGTTGCGCTGCCAGCCGAAGGCGGCATTCGGCGACCAGCCGGCCAGCGCCTGTGCCCAAGCGTCGTAGGGCACGTTGGAGTACAGCCAGCGCGCGCCCACGCAATGCAGTGCGATGAAGCCACAGATCGCGATGAAGGCGCCATTGCCCAGCCAGCCACGCCGGTCCACCCAGAGCAGGGCAGCCAGGCCGACGACGGTCAGCGAGCTGTGCAGGGCCTGTTCGACGGGCCACAGCGGATCGATCCAGCTGACCAGGAACACGGCCAGTACGGCGGTGAAGGCCAGCTTCTTGGGCAGTGAAACACGATAGCCGCGGGCAGTGGCGTTTGCGGCGGTGGCGGGCGCGGACATGTCGGATCGGTCAGGAGGGAGCGATGGGTTGCCTGCGGGCTCAGGCACTGAGGTGGTCGCCGCGGTCGAACAATGCGGCCATGTCAGGCTTGGACAGGAACACCCGGGCATAGGCCGTCAGCGCCATGCCCAACGGGCCGGCAAGCACTGCCAGCCATGCCGCGCGCTGGCACCAGGCCAGCCCGGTGCGGCGCGACAGCAGGCGCGCGGTGTGCAGCTGTACGAAGCCAAGCGCCGCCGCCAACAACGAAATGACCCCGTAGACCGTGCCCAGCGCCGCGCCTTCGTCCAACCCCCGGGAACTGGCGACCAGGCCGATGAAACCGAGGAAGGCCAACGCGGCCAGCCAGTGGAAACCTGCCAGCGCGTAGAACAGCACCTTCAGCGTCTGCAGGTGGCTGGCCAACTGCAGCTGCGCCAGGGTCTGCTGTGGCAATGGCGGAGGCGCGCCCGGCATCGTCATGCAGCCGTGCCAGCTGCATCGAAGGCGGCCTTCACCTGCGGGCGCAGCAGTGTGACCAGGGTGAACACCCCTAGAACAGTGCCCAGCGGCGCGAACAGGCAGAGCAGGCCGGCCACGATCAGGCACAGCAGGTAACGACGCCGCCGGGCCACGCAGCGGCCGGCATGGATGACGAATGCGGCCATGCCCAGGCCGCCGGCGACGAACACGGTCCCCAGGACCGTGAACACCCAGCCGAACAGGCGCTGTTCGGCCGGCGACGAGGGCTGGCCCCCGGAGTTCATCGGCAGATGGCCGCTCAGCGCACTGATGCCGAGCACGATGTACAGAATGAAAAACAGCGAGAGCAGCGCAATCAGGCCACCGAACACATAGTGGGCGATGGACAGCGCGCGCAGGTGGTCAGCGTCCTGCCTGCTGAAGACCGGCACCGCCGCCAACGGCGGTGGTACCGGGGTGGGTGCCAGGGGGGGCGTTGCGTCCATGCGGGCTCCTGGTTGCCGGGCTCAGCCGATGTGGACGCGCTCGGCGCCTTCGGCGGTGACCACCTGGCCGATGGTCCAGTGCTCCAGGCCCTGCGCCCTGACCGCCTCGGACACGGCAGCCTCTTGGTCCGGCGCGACGATCAGCACGAAGCCGATGCCGCAGTTGAAGGTGCGCCACATCTCGCTGTCGGCCACGGCGCCTTCCTTCTGCAGCCACTGGAATACCGGTGGCAGGGTCCAGGACGAGGCCTGGATGTCCAGGCCGAGGCCGTCGGGCACCACGCGGATGATGTTCTCGGTCAGCCCGCCACCGGTGATGTGGGCCATGCCGTGAATGGCCTCGCCGTGTGACTTCAGCAGCGCCAGGATCGGCTTGACGTACAGGCGGGTCGGCGCCATCAGCGCATCGACCAGCTTCACGCCGCCTTCCAGCTCCAGATCGGCCGGGCGGCCGGCACGGTCGTAGATGCGGCGCACCAGCGAGTAGCCGTTGGAGTGCGGGCCGGACGAGGCGATGCCGATCAGCACGTCGCCGGCAGCCACGCTGGCGCCGTCCTTCAGCTCGCTCTTCTCGACCGCGGCCACCGTGAAGCCGGCCAGGTCGTATTCGCCCGGGGCATACATGTCGGGCATTTCAGCGGTTTCACCACCGATCAGCGCGCAGCCGGCCTCGGTGCAGCCGTTGGCGATGCCGCCCACGACCGCCGCGGCGGTGTCGATGTCCAGCTTGCCGGTCGCGAAGTAGTCCAGGAAGAACAGCGGCTCGGCACCCTGTACCAGCACGTCGTTCACGCACATGGCGACCAGGTCGATGCCGATCGTATCGTGGCGGTTCAGCTGGTGCGCCAGCTTCAGCTTGGTGCCCACGCCGTCGGTACCCGACACCAGCACCGGCTCGCGGTACTTGTTGGACAGGTCGAACAGGGCGCCGAAGCCGCCCAGGCCGCCCATCACTTCCGGCCGGAAGCTGCGCTTGACCAGGGGCTTGATCCGCTCGACCAGCTCGTTGCCGGCGTCGATGTCGACACCCGCGTCACGATAGGTAAGGGGGGAGGGGGCGGAAGACGGGGTGTTGGTCACGGGCGTCGGCGCTGGCAGGGGTTGAACGGGCGATTTTAACAGGCCGCATTGGCGCAAAGGCCGTATTCGGGCAACAATTCCCCCGGATACGTCGAGCCAATGGATGTCCTGATGCGCCGCAGCCTGATTCTGACCCTGCTCCTTGCGCTGAGCCTGCCGGTGGCCACGATGGCCCAGAGCGGCCTTCGCACCGAGGGTGATGTCGCCACCGCCAGTGGCGCGTACGAGGCCGAAGTGCCCGTCAACAGCCAAGCCGAAGCCGATCGCAACGGCGCCCTGGCCCGCGCCCTGAGCGTGGTACTGGGCAAGCTGTCCGGTGATCGCAACGTGATGTCGCGCCCCGGTGTGGTGCAGGCACTGCGCAATGCCAAGGACTACGTGGCCAGCTACGACTACAAGCAGGACCAGAGCGTAGGCGCCAGCGGCGCGCCGAGCTTCCGGACCCTGCTGGTGGCCCGTTTCCGCGAGGACGACGTCGATTCGCTGGTCTCGGCGCTGGGCCTGCCGCTGTGGCCGCAGCCGCGACCAAAGCCGGTGGTGTGGCTGGCCGTGGATGACGGCAGCGGACCGCGCCTGGTCAGCGTGCAGCAGGCCAATGCCGCCCGCCCACTGCTGAACCGCGCCATCGAGCGCGGCTACAAGCTCGGCCTGCCCAGCGGCGGTGCCGCCGAGCAGGCGCTGGCCGGTGCCATCTGGCGCCAGGACAGTGCCGCCGTGGCCCGCGCTTCCTCGCGCTACTCACCGCCGATGCAGCTGATCGGCAAGCTCTACCGCGCCAACGGCGGCTGGCAGGCGGACTGGGTGTTCGTCGACAACGGCCGTGAGCTGAACAAGTGGACCAGCAAGGACGCCAACGCCATGCGGGCGATGGCGGCCGGCGCCGATGGCGCCGCCGATGCGCTGGTCAGGCGCTATGCGAAGGCCGGCGCCGCCGTCGGCCAGGCCGGAACCTACCGCGTGGTGGTCACCGGCATCAACAGTGCCGACGACTACCTGCGCCTTGCCGCCGGCCTGCGCGAGGTGCCGGTGGTGCGCAACGTCACCCCGCTGCATGCTTCGGCCGGCCAGCTGGAGCTGAGCCTGGAGATGACCACCGGCCTGGCCGGCTTCAACCGCATGCTGGGCGACAACGGTGTACTGGTGCCGAGCGCGCCGCTGCCGGCCCTGCCGACGCCGATCGACGACACCACCGGTGCCCCGGTCGCAGCACCGGTCAGCAATGAGTACCGCCTGCGATGACCCTGACCCCGGAAGCGGAAATCGCGCAGTTCCTGCGCCGGCTGAAGTACATCCTGTTCGCCGGCCTGGTCGGCTGGGTGGTGTGGCTGCTGGCCCCGATCCTGACCCCGTTCGTGCTGGCGCTGGCACTGGCCTGGCTGGGCGACCCGCTGGTGGACCGCATCGAGGCCACCGGCCGCTCGCGCATGACCGGCGTGGTGCTGGTGTTCGCGGCGATGGTGCTGGTGATCGTGGCGCTGCTGCTGGTGCTGGTGCCGATGATCGAGCGCCAGATCACCACCCTGATCGCGGTCGCGCCGCAGGCGCAGGCGTGGCTGATGGAAAAGGGGATTCCCTGGTTCGAGCAGAAGACCGGCCTGGAAGTGATGCAGTGGCTGGATCCGGACCGCCTGATCGAGTGGGTGCGCAGCCACTGGCAGCAGGCCGGCGGCGTCGCCACCACGTTCATGGGCTACGTCTCGCGTTCGGGTTTTGCGATGGTGACCTGGGTGGTCAACATCCTGCTGCTGCCGATCCTGGCGTTCTACTTCCTGCGCGACTGGGACAAGCTGGTCGAGCGGGTGGCCTCGGTGATTCCGCGCAACCACATCGGCACCATCACTGCGCTGGCGCGTGAGTCCAACGAGGTGTTGGGGGCGTTCATCCGCGGCCAGTTCCTGGTGATGCTGGCATTGGGCGTGATCTACGCCGGCGGCCTGTCGCTGGTAGGCCTCAAGCTGGGCCTGCTGATTGGCCTGATTGCCGGCCTGATCAGCTTCATCCCCTACCTGGGCGCGACCACCGGCGTGCTGATGGCGGTGATTGCCGCGCTGGTGCAGGCACAGGGCTTCGACCTGAAGCTGCTGATCCTGGTCGGCGTGGTGTTCACCGTGGGCCAGCTGCTGGAGAGCTACGTACTGACCCCGCGCATTGTCGGCGACAAGATCGGCCTGCATCCGGTGGCGGTGATCTTCGCGGTGATGGCCGGCGGCCAGCTGTTCGGCTTCCTCGGCATGCTGCTGGCGCTGCCGGTGGCGGCGGTGACCAACGTGCTGCTGCGCTATGCCCACCAGCGTTACCGCCAGAGCGAGCTGTACGTGGGCGAGAAGCCGGCGATCGTGCTTGATGGCGTGGTCGACGCCCCCCATATCATCGTTCCGACCGACAAGGGCCCCGACCTGAAGTGATGGGCGTGCCGCAACTGCCGCTGGCCCTGCATTACCCGCGGGACCAGCGCCTGGAGACCTTCATCGGTGCGCCGGATGGCGCGCTGGCGCAGCTGCGTGCGATCGCGGTCGGCGCCAGCCACGATTGGGTCTACCTGGAAGGCGCGGCGGGCACCGGCAAGACCCACCAGGCGCTGGCGACGTGCTCCAGCGCCGAGCAGGCCGGGCGCCTGCCGACGTACGTGCCACTGGCCAGCGCCGCCGGCCGCGTTCGTGCAGCGCTCGACGGGCTGGACGCACGCGAACTGGTGGCGCTGGACGGGCTGGACGAAGTTGCCGGCAACCGCGAGGACGAGATCGCGCTGTTTGATTTCCACAACCGCGCGCGTGCAGCAGGCGTGACCGTGCTGTACACGGCGCAGAAGGCGCCGGAAGAACTGGGCCTGGTACTGCCGGACCTGCGTTCGCGGCTGGGCCAGTGCGTGCGCGTGCTGCTGCAGCCGCTGGATGAGGAAGGTCGTGCTGCGGTGCTGCGCGAGCGCGCGCTGCGACGCGGCCTGGCCATCGACGAAGCGGCCATCGATTGGCTGCTGTCGCACACCGGGCGCGAGCTGGGTGGGTTGATCACGCTGCTGGACTGGCTGGACCGCGAATCGCTGGCGGCGAAGCGGCGGATCACCGTGCCGTTCCTGCGCCAGGTGCTGGAAGAAGGCCGGCCTCGTTACTGAGGGTGGGGTTTGTTTGCAGGGCTGCGCCCTGCACCCGCAGAAGCAACGTCAACGTCAACGTCAAAAGCTGGCTATCCGTGGGATGGCGGGTGGGTCCGGTTGC